>DVON01000178.1 GCA_018713585.1 Candidatus Pullilachnospira stercoravium
TCCAGCAGCTTCATCAGAACCTCCCTCTGCCGCTCCGTCCTCTGGTAATCGGCATTTCCCACCTTCCGGATACGGGCATATGCAACCGCCTGCATACCGTTACATTCATAGGTTCCTTCCCCCGGGATCAGATAATCGTCCTTATCCAGTCCCAGGATCCTGCACTGCTGGCGGATACTTTTGTTGGCATTCTCCGCCTCTTTCTCCGTGAAGGTGATTTCAATGGTTCCGATGGCATCAATGATATCAATCATATTTCCAAAATCCACCGTCACATACCGGTCCACCTGCACCTTGTAATTTTCCGTGATGGTTTCGCACAGCAGCGGACCGGCCCCGTTGGGATAGGAGGCGTTCAGCTTCCGGTAACCCACGCCGGGGATATCCACATAGGTATCACGCATCAGAGAAATCATACTGATCTGCTCCAGCCGGTAATTGATGGATATCAGAATCATGGAATCTGAATTTCCAATGAAATCCTCGGTGGTAGTGTCCAGTCCCACCAGAACCACATTGTATACATTTCCATCGGAGGTGATGGGCTCTGTGGAAGCAAACTGCTCCAGATTCGCCTGAATCGCCTGCAGCTCCGGATCAATCTCTTCTTCCTCTTCCGCTTCAGCCTCCTCCTGGGCCGCCCGCTGGGCTGCCAGCTGCTCCGCCACCTCTTCATCCGTCATATAGTTGGTCTTTGAATAGTAATGATGTCCCACTGCATAAACAACACCGGCGATTATCACCAGCAGCGCCAGCAGAATCAGCAGTGCTGTGGCCAGCTTTTTCTTTTTGGACATCTTCTTTTTTCTTTTTACCGGTTTTTCCGGATCCTGTTCCCCCTGCGATTTTTTTGTCCCGCTGTCTGACATCCGTCAAGCCTCCCGTTTTCCTGAATCGTAATATATTTGTAAGAAATGATAACATTTTGTCCCCCTGTTTGTCAATTCCTGTCGAAACCGGAGGTGTAAGGGCAGTAACAGTTCAGCTTTGCACTGTCCCGCGAGGTGTCACGCTGCTTTTGCAGCGGGATCCCGAGGCCTGCGGGCGCCAGGCTGCGTGAAATGCAGCCTGTGTGCATGCTTTCGTGACAGTGAAGCCGGAAGGCTGAACTGTTACTAACGGCAGGTAACAGTTCAGCCTTGCGGCTTACGGCCGCAGATACAGCAGAAAATCATCTCCTTTTCAGCCAGTTCACGGACATTTTCAACCAGCCGGTGTTGTCCGGCAGCAGCAGACGGTCTTTATTGCCGTCATCCACCGTCTCATCACACAGGGACAGTCCATGGCAGCCCTTCTCGTAAATATGCAGTTCAAACGGAATCCTGTTTTTTCTCAGTGCCATGGCAAACTGCAGGGAATTTTCCACCGGCACGTCCGCATCCTCCTGGGTATGCCACAGGAAAGCGGGAACCGTCTTATCCGTTACCCGATTTTCCAGAGACAGATACCGTCGCATTTCCTCCGTGTCCTGTTCTCCCAGCAGAAGGCTTCTGGATTCCTGATGGGTATATTCGCCCATGGTGATCACCGGATAGCAGAGGATCATCCCATCCGGCTTCCACATTTTTCTTCCGGTTCCCGATACATAGGTTGCTCCCAGCGCTTCATCAAGCAGCTCCCCGTCCCACATGGTTCCCAGACATCCGGCCAGGTGTCCTCCCGCGGAAAATCCCAAAACAAAAATTCTCTCCGGATCAATATTCCACTCGCCGGCCCGGCTTCTCACCAGCGCCACGGATTCTGCCAGTTCCAGGAGCGCGCAGGGATAACGGGAGGGCGCCACGCTGTACTGCAGCACAAAAGCATGAAAGCCCGCCGCCAGGTAGCGCAGAGCTACCACCTCCGCTTCCCGGTCTGACTTCATCCGGTACGCGCCGCCGGGACAGATAATCACCGCCGGACGCTTATGGGAACGAATCAGTTCCTCCGACTCCGGCTGAACATAGGTGACAAGATATGGCTGCTCTCCCGGCTTTGCGGCATGAACTTTCCCGTAATCAGGATTGATATCTATTCTCTCATGAATCATTGGTATGGTTCCCCCTTTTGTCTTTACTGGCCGTAATAAGCATTGGCCCCATGCTTCCGGTAGAAATGTTTGTCACGGATAGAATCCGGCGCCGGTTTTACCTGAGGGTTGATCTGTTCTGTCCTGGCGGCCATCCGGGCCACCTCCTCCAACACCACAGCATTATGCACTGCCTCGGCGGCATCTTTTCCCCAGGCAAATGGGCCGTGGTTGCAGCAGAGTACGCCTGGTGTGTAAATAGGATTGATACCGCCCTGCTCAAATGTTTCGATGATCACCAGCCCTGTATTCTTCTCGTAAGCCTCCTCGATTTCTTTGGGGGTCAGATTTCTGGCACAGGGGATTGGGCCGAAGAAATAGTCCGCATGGGTGGTTCCGTAAAGTGGAATGCTTCTTCCTGCCTGGGCCCATGCAGTGGCTTCCGGGGAATGTGTATGGACAATACCTCCGATTTCCGGATATTTTTTGTACAGCTCCAGATGCGTGGCGGTATCGGAAGAAGGATTCAGCGCTCCTTCGATTTTCTTTCCTTCCAGATCCATCACCACCATATCCTCCGGGGTCAGACGGTCATAAGCCACACCACTGGGTTTGATGACGAAATATCCGGTTTCCCGGTCCATTCCGCTGACATTTCCCCAGGTGTAAGTGATCAGGCCCCTGCGGGGCAGTTCCATATTTGCCTCGTAAACTTCCTTCTTTAATTTTTCCAGCATTTTTTGCTCCTCCTGACATACTAAGTTTTTGCTGCAGCCGGGCCGGTGCCGTGTGAGCCGCCGGCACACGCATCCGGCCAAACGGAACCGTCCGGCCTTCCGGCTCTACCGTCCCGAATACATATGCTCACAGACGGCGGCAGGACTCCCGCACCACCAGCTCCGGTTCCAGAAGCCGCAGGGGATTCTCCCCTTCCGGACGGACGCCCCGGATTTCTTCCAGCAGCAGCCGGGCCGCCATGGCACCCAGGCGCTCATGGGGATGGGCGACGGTAGTCATTTTCAGCGGGCCGGAACTGGCGATGAAGGAATCATCGTAACCGGTCAGCGACACATCTTCTGGCACCCGAAGCCCCAGCTCCGTCAATGCCCGGTACGCCTCCAGGGCAATCTGGTCGTTGTAACAGACCACCGCCGTGAACTCCCGGTGCTCTGCCGCCATCTGCCGCAACATCAGGGCCGGCTTCACTTTCCGGTCCTCCGTGTGAAACCAGATTACCAGATCCGGATCGTAGGGGATATGGGCCTCCTGCAGCGCCCGGACATAGCCCTTGTGCCGCTGGGCTCCCTGGCTGTCATCCGCCTTGAAAATTCCCACCAGCCGCCGGTGTCCCAGCTGCAGCAGATGAGATGCCGCCAGATAGCCGCCCCGTTCATCATCCATCAGCACGCAGGGCTTCTCCTGCATCTGGACATATCTGCCCTGGATAAAGACATAGGGAATCTGGTAGGAATCCAGCTGCTGGTAAAGCGCCATATTTCTGCAGAGGATCTGACTTTTGCTGGGTTCGATGATCAGCCCGTCCACATCCTTCGTCAGAATATCCTCCAGACACTGGGCCTCCTTCTGCCGGCTGTTCCCCGTATTCTTCAGCATAATGCTGTAGCCCTGCTCTGTCAGCACCTGGTCGATGCCCTGAATCACCCGGGGAAAAATGTAGTCCGAAAGATAGGTGGTGATCACGGCGATATTCCGGGAATTCTTCCGGTGACGCATCCGCTCGGAACAGAAGGTCCCCCGCCCGTGTTCCGCCGTCACATACCCCTCATTTTCCAGAATCGCCAGCGCTTTGCGGACCGTATGGCGGCTCAGTCCGTACTCCCGGGACATCTGATTTTCCGAGGGCAGCCGGTCCCCGGGCCGGATCTGTCCGGAAAGGATCCCTTCTTTCAGCTGTTCCATCAGCGCCACATATTTGGTTTTTCCCGCCTCCTGCATCGGATCTCCCCCTTTCTGTCCTCTGCGAATCCTTTCTCTATTGTACAACTGTTACGCAGGTGCTTACAAGTTGTATTTTCGAATTAAGGGCTTAACTTTTCCCGTTTTTTCTGGTATACTGTTTATAGAAAATTCACATTGTCTGCGGGACATTCCGCCAGCCGCTGCGATTTCGGGCAGCAGGTGTCCTGCAGGGTACGGCAAAGGCGCCGGAGGATTTCAGATCCCCGGCGTCTTTTTCTTGTTTCAGACACAGGAGGTATCCCATGAGCGCATTTGACAGAATAGAAAGTGGTATTCCCAGCATGGACCGGCTTCTGGACTCTATCCGGCTGGGCGACAACGTGGTCTGGCAGGTGGAGGATCTGGAGGAATTCCGTTTTTTCGCCATTCCCTTCGCACGACAGGCCATCGCGGACGGCCGCAATCTGATTTACATGCGGTTTGCCGGTCATCCGCCGATTCTTGAACCCCAGGAGGGGCTGAAAATCTACACCTTTGATCCCGATGAAGGCTTTGAAGCCTTCACGGTAAAAATTTATGACCGGATCACCCGGGAAGGCAGGGACGCCTTTTACATTTTCGACAGTCTTTCCGCCCTGCAGTCGGTCTGGTACACGGACCTGATGATGGGAAATTTCTTCCGGGTGACCTGTCCCTATCTGTTCCGGCTGGATACGGTGGCCTATTTCCCCCTGCTGCGGGGACGCCACTCCTTTGACACGGTGGCGAGAATCCGGGATACCACCCAGCTGCTGCTGGATGTGCACCGGGGAGACCGTCTCTATCTACACCCGCTGAAGGTGTGGAACCGGTACTCCTCCCGGATGTTCCTTCCCCACTCCTGCGATCCGGATAGCGGCAGTTTTTCCACGGTGGAGGACGGCGTATCCATCAGCCGCTACTACCGGCTTCTGGAACAGGAGGCCTCAGACCGGCAGGATCAGAATTTCGACAGCTATGACCGGTTTTTCACCATGGCACGGCAGGCATACCGGCGGGGAGAATTTACGCCGGAGACGGAAAAGCAGATTCTGGAAAGCACCATGACCAGGGATCCCCGGCTTCAGGAAATGATCCGGAAATACTTCAAACCGGAGGATTATTTTCATCTCCGGGACCGGATGATCGGAAGCGGTTCCATCGGAGGAAAGGCCTGCGGTATGCTTCTGGCCAGAAAGATTGTTTCCGCTTCTCTGTCCGCCTGGCGGGAGCACAGCGAGCCCCATGATTCCTATTATATTGGCTCCGATGTGTTTTACACCTATATTGTGTCCAACAACTGCTGGGAAATCCGGATTGCCCAGCGAACGCCCGAGGGATATTTTTCCAGAGCGGACGATCTGCGCCAGGCTCTGCTGGCCGGGGAATTTCCCGCCAATATCAGGGAAAAATTCCGCTCCATGCTGGACTATTTCGGCAAGAGCCCCATCATCGTCCGCTCCTCCAGCTTCCTGGAGGACGGGTTCGGAAATGCCTTTGCCGGCAAGTACGAATCCGTATTCTGTGTCAACCAGGGTTCCCCGGAAGAGCGGCTGGAAGCCTTCGAAAACGCGGTGCGCACCGTTTACGCCAGCACCATGAGTCCTTCCGCCCTGGAATACCGGATGCAGCGGGGACTGGCTTTCCAGGATGAGCAGATGGCCGTGCTGGTACAGCGGGTTTCCGGTTCTTACCAGGGCAGTCTCTATTTCCCGTCAGCGGCAGGCGTGGGCTACAGCTGCAGCGCCTACCGGTGGAGCCGGAATATGGACCCCGCCGCCGGTATGCTGCGGATCGTGGCCGGGCTGGGCACCCGGGCGGTGGACCGGACGGAAAACGACTATCCCCGCCTGGCCAATCTGGATCGCCCCGCCGCCTCCCTTCACGCCACCACGGCCCAGAAGCACCAGTTCTCCCAGCGAAAGCTGGATGTGCTGGACACAGAGCAGAACTGTCTGCGCAGCGTCAATGCGGATGATCTGATGGATCTTTGGCCGCTCTGGTACAAAAAGGCTGTGATGGAGAGGGATTATGAAGCGGAAGAAGCCTGCCGGAGGATGAACCGGTACCGGCAGGTCTGGTTCGTCACCTGCCAGAAGCTGCTGGAAAACCAGGTGTTCACCTCACTGATGCAGGATGTGCTGAAAACCCTGGAGCGGGCCTATGAAAATCCGGTGGATATTGAATACACCGTCAATCTGGACGAATCCGGAGATTTCGTGGTAAATCTGCTCCAGTGCCGTCCGCTGTACACCGGAACTTCCGGCGGCCGCATCCGACTTCCCCGGCTGAATCAGCGGGATATCTTTTTTGAGATCCGGGATTCCTCCATGGGAAATTCCGCATCCTATCCCATCGAAGCTGTGGTTCAGATCTCACCGGTGGAATACTACTGCTGCCCCTACCAGATGAAGCCCCGGGCCGCCCAGGCAGTGGGAGCCATCAACCGGTATTACCGAAACCAGGGAAAACGGGTGATACTTCTGGCGCCCGGACGGCTTGGCACCTCTTCTCCGGAGCTGGGCGTGCCGGTGGCCTTTGCGGAAATCTCCGGATTTTCCGTACTCTGCGAGGTTTCCGACAGCCGGGCAGGCTACATGCCGGAGCTGAGCTACGGCAGCCATATGTTCCAGGATCTGGTGGAGGCAGACATCCTGTACTGCGCCCTCTGGAACGATCAGCGGACGGTTCGGTACGAGGAGAATAAATTTGAGGAGCTGGAGAATCTGTTTCCGAAAATCTGCCCGGATCAGGAAGAACTGTTTTCCATGTTCCGGGTCACGGAGCCGGAAGGACTGCGGATCTGGAATGATGTGGTGACGGGAAGGACCATCTGCGGATATCCGCGGGAGGATCCGGCTGAACCAGACAGTGGTGCGGAAGGCTGACACTTTGAAAGGCCCGCCGGCAGGAACGTTTTCTCCTGCCGGCGGGCCTTCTTTCATTTTTTTCATTTCATCCGTTACCAGGCGCTACGCCTGCCAGTGTTTTTCGATTTCCTCCCGGATAATCGCCACATACCGTCTGGCTTTGGAAATATCGTGATTGATGGTGTACACATCTCTCTGAGTGATTTCCAGCTTGCAGCCTCTGGCGGCTTCCAGTGTCTCGTCGATATGGGCCCGCACAGCATCCTCGTCCAGCTGCTCTCCCACGCCCAACAGATTGGGCGTGGGCTTTCTCTGGTAGATGACCCGGCTGCCCCGCAGCCGCTCTCCCATAAACTGCTGATCGCACCAGGGAGAAATGGACACCTTCCGCAGATTTTTCAGCTTGCTGATGCAGCTGTCCCAGATGGGATGCACCGGCTCACAGCAGCCATAGGACAGCAGGCCGTACTGCTCCGAAATTTTCTTATAACAGGGAAAAATGAACTCCTCATACATCTGGGGAGAAATCCCCACCGTTTCCTGGGAATCCATGAATCCCCACACATCTTTGGGCGTGAATGTTCTCTTTCCGATCTCATCATAGCCGGGCAGCTCGTTGGTAAAGGCCCAGGTTCCCTGTCCCACACCCTCATAGGATACCGTGGGGAGAATCAGATGTTCCTTCTCCAGCATCCGGTAATAGGCCAGCGTATCCTCCGCGATCCGGTCCATCATTTCTTTGAAAAGCTCCGGATAATCGTACATATTGAACATCATATTTTCCATGCTCATAAAATGCACCACCATCTGGGTAGGAACGCTGTACAGGCAATCCATTTTCATCCGCACCGGCAGAATATCGCCGATGGTCTGGGAAATGGACTCAAACTTCGCCCGGGTACTCTCTTTATCCACACCGAAAGCAGTGGGCTTCAGCTTATCATAATCCTCCTCCAGATCTTCCACCACCGACACGAAATGGTGCCCCACGCTTTCGTGTCCGCCCATTTCTGTGTGCTGCACATGAATCTGAATGTCAAACAGCCGGAAAAAGGTATCATAATTTACCCCAAACCAGTCCGGCGTCACCCGGTCGTCATCGAAAAGCTCCTGATTCTGAAAATTTTCATAGAGCTGCTGCTCCACCTGCCGGGCAAATTCCCCCGTACACCGCAGCCGGTCCGGCAGAAACTCCTGCTGAAAGGTCCCTGCCTCCAGATGGATCATGGGCCGCTGCCCCTGCAGGGCATTGTGGGCGTACCACTCTTTGATTCTTCTCTGATTTTCCTCCCTGTGGTGGAACTCCAGCTGTTTTTTGGCCAGTTCCCGCAGGATCTGTCCGTCTTCCTTAGAAATCCTGTAGTCCATAGAAATCCTCCTCCTGGATTTTCCCAATGTAATTTGCCGGTGACAGTTTGGCCTTCCGGTTTCACTGTCACATTCACCGGGCATCCTCCGCCCGGAGAGCAGAAACGCCGGTGTGCGCACAGCCCAGCGTCCGGGCTGCTTTGTTTATATTTAATATACCAGCTATCATGATACGTTTCCATGCATCATGTCATCATTCTTTAGACTATCTTCCTGTAACGGCAGACCCCTTAACCCAATCTCCAACTTGTATCTCAGCAACTTTCCTTTTACGCATCCTTCACTCTTTATAATGAAAATAATCACTGTTCTTATATTCTTTCGGCGACATCCCCACTACCTTCTTGAAAATCCTGGAAAAATAATACTGATCGGAATATCCCAGCTTCTGGGCAATCTCATAAATATACATTTCTGATGACCGGAGCATCTTGCAGGCTTCCTTCATCTTCAGATTAATAAAAAAGTCCATGGGAGAATGCCGGGTATATTTCTGGAAAATCGCGTTCAGATAGCTCCGGGACAGTTCAAACTCTCTGGACAGAGATTCCAGCGTAATATTTTCATAAATATGCCGGTACATATACCGCACCACATTGGTCACATGGCGGTTCTGCTCCTGGGTGGAATCCCGTTTTTCCCGCTCATAGATCTCCGCCAGTATCAGGGACAGCGCCTGGGAAATATAGATAAAATTCCCCAGCGTATAGTTCCCGTCCAGTACCTTGAACATCAGCTCAAACAGGAACATCATCCGGTTGCTGGCATTGGAGGAAATCATCTTCACCACCTGTTCTTTCTCCAGCGGGTAAAATTTTGTATCCTCCCCTTTAAAATGTACCCACAAAATACTCCATGGATCCTCACTGCTGGCCCAGTAGCGGTGCCCCTTGAACCTGGGAATACAGAAAGCCTCATTGGGGTGCAGCTGATACTCTCTGCCCTCCACCCATATGACGCCGCTCCCCTCCGTGCAGTAAATGAGAATATATTCTTCAATTCCTTCCTTTCTCTCTCGGTAATGATCCCTTGCACGGGGAAAAAATCCCACATCCGTCAGATACATCCGCCGGACCTGCGGGTGTTCCACATAATCCTGAAATGCCTCTGTAGGCAGGACAATCATCCGCTCTCCACGGAATCCGTCCCCTTTTGCTTCAAACATACTCATAGAGCCAGTGTAGCACAGTCGTGGAATATTGTCCATCATTACTGAAAAATTGAGGAACCGGCCGGTTACAGTTCAGCCTTCCCGCTTCACTGTTACATCGGCTGTAAGGCAGGCAATACAAAGCTTTACAAGGTAAAATATAGATAGACCTACTGTATTCGTGTTAAATTTTGAGAGTTTTAATACAAAACTCATGTATTTTAGCGTTATAAATCAAGAAAAATTTATTGATATCTACACGAATATGTGTTATGGTTAAACCGTAAGGAGGGCCGTTATGTATAGAAAAATCATGAGTTTTTTGGAAGCGTGGAAGGGCGGCAGACACCGCAAGCCTCTGATTTTGCAGGGGGCAAGACAGGTTGGAAAGACCTACTCGATTTTAGAGTTTGGGCGCAGCCATTATGAAAATGTGGCATACTTCAATTTTGAAACAAATCCAAAGCTGAACGAAACCTTTGAGGAAAATATCAGCCCTGATTATCTGATACCCATTTTATCACACATCGCAGGTCAGACGATAGTAAAAGAAAAGACACTGATAGTATTCGATGAGGTACAGCTTTGCGAACGGGCTTTGACTTCTCTGAAATACTTTTGTGAGGACGCTCCAGACTATCATATTGTAGCTCTCGGCAGCTTGCTCGGCGTGGCGGTAAGCAGGGCGAAATTCTCTTTCCCTGTCGGCAAGGTCGATATGAAAACCCTGTATCCTATGGATATGGAGGAATTTATGCTGGCTTTAGGTGAAGATGCTCTTGTCGAGCAGATTAAAAAGTGCTTTGAGACCGATACGCCGATGCCCTCTGCCCTACATGATGCGGCAATGCTGCTTTACAGGCAGTATCTCGTCGTGGGCGGTATGCCTGAGTGCGTCTTACAGTTCACGGAGACAAAGGATTATATCCTTGTGCGCCACACCCAGGACACCATACTCGCAAGCTATCTGAACGATATGAGCAAATACAACAATGTGAACGAAATTAAGAAAACAAGACTTGCCTATGACAACATTACTGTGCAGCTTTCAAAAAAGAATACCCGTTTTCAGTATAAGCTGATAAAGAAAGGCGGCAGAGCTTCCGAATTTGAAAACGCAATTGAATGGCTCTGTCTGTCGGGTATCGTTTCACAGGTATATAAGGTAGAGCAAATCAGGAAGCCTTTGGAGAACTACCGCGATATTGATGCGTTCAAGATTTACGTTTCCGACATGGGACTGCTCTGCGCGAAGAAAGACCTTGCGGCAAACGATGTTCTCTATATGGTTGAGGAGCTGAATGACTTTAAGGGCGGTATGGCTGAAAACTATGTCAATGTGCAGCTTACCATCAACGGATACAAAACCTACTATTGGGAATCCCCGCGTGGGGCTGAAATAGATTTTGTCATTCAGCGTGACAGTCAGCTTATCCCCATTGAAGTAAAGTCGGCTGACAACACCAGGGCAAAGAGCTTAAAAGTCTACATGGAAACTTATAAGCCCGCTTACGCCATCAAGCTCTCTGCAAAAAACTTCAGCTTTGAAGACAATAAAAAGACCGTTCCCCTCTACGCCGCATTTTGTATCTAAATTCAAGTCGGCTGCTACAAAAATGGGGGACTATTGCAGCTTGCATGACCGAAAAGCCGGGAGCCTGCGGCAGGAACTGCAAATTTGAAGATCCTGCCGCAGGAAAAACCGCCGGACTACGGCAAGGAACCGAAAAGCAGCGTCTCTGCCGTAGAAAAAGATGAAATACTTTCCTTCAAAAGTCTGCTGCTGAAAGCCAATAACTGGAAGATATACAACCGCAAAAGGCCAACACAGGGAAAAACTTTGCCAATTCCGCCGCAGTGCAGGTCTAAAACGCAATGGAACCAATCAGCATGGCGGATCAAACCCCTCCACACTTTACTTAACAAACACGATTCCTAAAACAGATATCTCCGCTACAGTAAATTTCCTTTCTCGTCGTAAAAGGCATCACAGTAAACCAGCTTCCCTGATATCCCTGAAATTCTTCCTTTTGCCGACTCCTTCAGAAACAAGATCTGCAAATGCTCATTGTCAAATTCATTATCTGATACCGTAATCCCATCTCCGGCAGCGTGCTCAAATCCAAACCGCAGATAATAGTCTCCTCCCAGCAGGGCAATCCACGGATACCCCGATTCCCCGGCTCTTCGGATACATTCTTTCACAAGAGCGGAACCGACTCCTGTGTTCTGATACTCTTTCCGAACGCCCAACGGGCCCAGCGCCAGGCCGGGCTGGTCTCCGATCCTGGCTTTGGTCAATGCATTATAGCCTATAACCGTTTCCCCTTCCAATGCAATCACACATAAATCCGGTACATATCCGTCTGATATTGTCAAGATTAGTTGACACATTTTTCTCAAGGATATCACTGACTATGCAGCCACCTCCAAAGCCTCATAGTACTGCCTGCGTTTTACCATGGGAGGAAGGCCGCCATTGGCAGAGCAGATCCTCCGGTTGTTCCAGTAGCTGAGGAAGTATCTCCAGATAAGTACCTTTAGTTCTTCTACTTCCATCTGCTTTGTGTCATAACGGTCATAAAGAAGCTCCGTCTTCATTCTGGCCCACATGCTCTCGCAGCGTGCATTATCATGGCAGCGCCCTCCGGCACTGTTCATGCTTTGATGGATATGATGCTCCCGGATGGTCTGACGGTAGGACTCGCTGGTATACTGTGTCCCGCGGTCACTGTGGATGACAGCGCCTTCCAACGCAGGATAGGCAGTCAGGGCGTTTTCCAATGTATGGATACATAGATCGGCTTTCATATTTGTTTCCATTGCCAGACCGAGGACACTAAGATCAAAGCAGTCAAAAATCGCAGATACATACAGTTTCCCATTGGATGCCGGAATCTCCGTGATATCCGTAATACATTTTTCTAATGGGGTATCAGAACGGAAATCCCGTTTTAGCAGATCATCCGATTTCATGGCTTCACGATCAGCCTTTGTGATCCCGTTGGGTTTTCTCTTAGGTCGATGGCTAAGGCCAATCTGATCCATAACTCGGTATACGGTTCTCTCACTGGGAATATGCACTCCTTCCGGCTGTTTCAGCAACAATGCCTGGTACATCCGGATTCGACCATAAGTATCGTTACATTCATCTTCACTGACGATTTCTTTCATGGCATCTGCCAAATCCTGGTACTTCCAGGGACGGTCTTTATTTGCGAGATATTTATAGAAGCCTTGGCGGCTGACCCCAAGCATTCTGCAGTAAAACGAGATTTTCCCGGTAATCCTGCCGTCTTCTGTCTTCAGGGCCAGAAAGATCATTCTCTGGTTTTTGCCGACTTCCGACGGCTGGCGGCGAAAAAAGCACTGGCTTCCTCCAGGAATTCGTTTTCTTCCTTCAGGCGACGGATTTCCTTATCCTGTTCCTTTACCCGTTTGCGCAGCATGGTAATTTCTTCTGCCAGGCTCATTGCGCTGGTGGGAGTATGGGAGCCTTCTCCGATATCCAGCTTACCGGCTCTAACAGCTTTCAGCCAGGTATGGATGGTTCCTTCTGGGATTCCTAATTCTTTAGCAGCCTTAGCGCCGCCGATTTCCTTGGCAAGTTTTACTGCCTGTACTTTGTATTCATGGTCATATTTACGTGCCACTTTGAATGCCTCCTTATTCTCTTGGTTTTATTATGAAATCCTTGAGAATAAGCTGTCAACTTTTTTTATACCACACCAGTTCTAAATGGACTCATTTTAAGTACAAAATATTTTTCCACAAAGGATGTGAGGAAATGCAGGAAACAGAGAAAAGGAAATCCAAGTATTACAGAATCCCGGTATGGATGTTCTGGAGCATGATTGTTGTATTTGTTCTTTTGATCGGTGCCGTGTATTTTGGGGAGGAAATATACGAGAAATGGTTGCATAGCGGAGGAAGGGCTGAGATTTCCTATGTGGGTGCAGAATCCA
>DVON01000179.1 GCA_018713585.1 Candidatus Pullilachnospira stercoravium
AATTGCGCCCTGAAAACCTTTACCTTTGGAGATCGCTGTGGCATCGATGTGGTCGCCCGCCTCGAAGATATCCGCCTTGATCTCTTGAGCAAGAGCATATTCCTCTGCATTATCAAATTTAAACTCTTTTACATATCTCTTTCCGGATACGCCAGCTTTATCAAAGTGGCCTTTCTCCGCCTTTGTTACGCCGTTTCTGTGCGCGACTGCTTTTTTGCCGCTGCCGTCTTTTGTGACGATCTTCTCTTTCTTGTCAACAAAACCAACCTGAACGGCTTTGTAACCGTCGTTCTCAACTGTCTTCACCTGTGTTACCACACACGGTCCAGCCTGAAGGACTGTTACAGGGATCAGACTTCCGTCTTCGTTGTTGAAGATTTGAGTCATACCAACTTTTGTAGCTAAGATAGCTTTCTTCATTATGATTACCTCCTGTGATTTACAGCGGAGCGCAAAACTGCGCTCATCCTAAATGTTAGGATCGTTACTGCTTATTTGCTTTTCATTTTGATATCGATGTAAACACCAGCCGGCATTTCCAGTCTGGAAAGCGCGTCCACAGTTTTCTGTGTCGGCGTGATGATATCGATCAGTCTTTTATGAGTTCTCTGCTCGAACTGCTCTCTGGAGTCTTTGTACTTGTGTACCGCTCTAAGAATTGTCACTACCTCTTTCTTTGTCGGCAGCGGCACCGGTCCGCTCACCTGTGAACCATTCTTCTTTACAGTTTCGATGATCTTCTTCGCGGACGCATCAACGAGCTGATGATCGTACGCTTTCAGTGTGATTCTCATTACTTGACTTGCCATAAAAAAAGTCGCCTCCTTTTCGTACTTTTACGAGCACGACAAGCGGTGACTGTACACTCCTCCGTGTGTGTCCTTCGGATTTACACACGTGTTTCCGCTCTTTGGCGGACTTATTTTGCCTGTATACAGTGACTTGTCGCCAGTTTCATAACTTGACATTCGCTCCACGGAAAAACCTGCATCATGTGCAGCAACCTCACGCTTCTCAGCTATCAATGTCACAACATCTAGCAGTATACAGGATTTCCCTACGGATTTCAAGCCCTTTCGAAGAAAAATTGTTCTTTTTTCAGTACAATTTATATTTTCTGTTGCCGGAAAAATGCCCCGGAGTTCCTTTCGGAAGCCTCCGGGGCATCTGCTGTTTCTTCCTATAATATATCGGAGTAATCGATAAGGGTTACGCCGCTGACTTCGTCATCCCGTACCTCCGGCTCATCGCCGTCCGCCTGGGCTTTCTTCAGCAGCTCCTCTTTGGTTCGCACCGGCATGGCGGGTTTCCACTCCTCTTCTTCCATTTCAGGATCCGAAGCCGCGTTTTGCTGATCCTGTTCCATCATATCCGCAATAGCGGACGCCATGGAGCTTTCCGTCTCCGCAAACAGATCTCCCGGATGAGCCAGGGTTTCCGTCTCCTTCCGGTTCTCCTTTGCCGGCTGCTGTCTGTCCTTCTTTTTCACCGGCTCCGCGATACGGATATCATCCTCCTCATCTTCCTCATCTTCCTCCCCGGCTTTTCGGGCTGCGCGGGCTTCCTTCTTCGCACGCTTCTTCTCCGCTTTCGCCTGGCGGCGGGACTCCCTGCGGCTCATGGCAGGCGCCTCGTCCTCCTCACCGTTATCCTCTCTTCCGTATTCATCTTCCTCATCGTCATCCTCATCTTTTTTCCAGATCTCTGCCAGGATGAACAGGATAATCACGAAGACTACGGCAAGCCCTACAATAATCAGTCCTTCTGTGGAGCGAAGGGCCATAGAGGCGTAACCGATAAAAGGAATAGTTATCACAACCTCATCCACCACCGAGGGAATGGTAATCTCCTGGGTCGTGCCGTCACCGCTCCTGTTATCCACCACCGTACAGGTTTCTCCATTGACAGACTGCACCTCATACACATACCGCGATCCCTCCTGGGATATCAGCAGCTCATCCTGCGCCTCCACCTGGGAAGCCTGTTTTTCTCTGGCATAAGTGACAGATCCCACGGGCAGATTGGTATCCATATTTACATCATCCACTACAGCCATCGGCACATCCAGGACGGAGGGGATCAGCAGGGCTGCCGCCGTCGCGATGGCGCAGATCAGGATGACATTCACGATAATCTTCAAAACTCTTGACATGTCTACTCTCCTCATTTCTCTTACGGACTTCTGATATTTTCGTTCGGTCCCAGCGGTAAGCAGACGTTTTAAAAGACGCTCCCTACCATCATAAGATTCATTATAGCGTTTTTCCTTCTCTTCTGCAACCTGTTTTGAAAATTGGAGATGTTTTTTCAGTTTCCCGTTGAATCCCTTTCTGTTCTTTATTATAATAAGTTGAGTTCTTATTGAGGAGGCGATATGATGCAGGCCACAATCCAAATGATCGAGGATTTTTCTCTGAACGCCTGGCCATCCCACCAGATTCAGTTCTACGACGGATGGCTGCTGCGTTTTTCCTATTTCTATACCCACCGAACCAACAGCGTGGAACAGATTGGCCCCTCATCCATTCCGCTGGAAGAAAAAATCGATTTCTGTGAGGATGCCTACCGCCGCTGGGGTACTCCGGCCATCTTTAAGATCACCCCGCTTTTGCCGGAGGATTTTGAACAGCGGCTGATCCGCCGGAATTATCAGGTTCAGCACATCACCCAGGTGATGCTTCTGGACTATGCAGGCTGGTTTACCCAAAAGCCAGAGGTTCCTGTTCTTCTGGAACGTACCATCAACGACCGGTGGATCAATGGGCTTTTTTCCCTGAAGGGAACCACCAACGCCATTCACCGCCAGATCGTTCCTTCCATGTACCGGGCAATACCCAAAGAGACCATCTCCGCTTCTGTTTCCAATACCAAAGGGCAGATCATCGCCATCGGCCTGGGAATTCTGGACAGAGATTATATCGGTATCTATGCCATTCATGTGCATCCCCGCTACCGTGGAATGGGGCTGGCCCGGTCCATCTGCCGCGCGCTTCTTGACGCCGGAAACCAGCGCGGATTATCCGGCGCTTATCTTCAGGTAGTAGAGGGAAACTTTCCCGCGAAAACTCTCTACAGCTCTCTGGGCTTTCAGGATTTTTACAAATACTGGTTCCGGACAAAGGAACTGTTCTGACGGGCTTATAAAAAAGAATTCCGTAAAAAAGGCGCCTGGGATTCAGTCCCCGGCGCCTTTCGTATTGTCTTTATTTATTTGTCAGATATTTTTCAATACTGTTGATTGCTTCTTCTTCATCGCTTCCGTCCGCACATACGGTTACAGATTCCCCGCTGTCCAATCCCAGAGTCATCATTCCCATAATACTTTTCGCGTTCACGACCTTCTGGCCGCTCTCTACCTGGATCTTACTTTCAAACTGACTGGCAACCTGAACCAGCATAGCTACCGGACGGGCCTCTAATCCATTGGAAATCTGAACGGTAATTGGTTTTTTAATCATAATAATCCTCCTTGTCTCCTCTCAGCTCCCCGGCGATCCGGCTAAGCTTGCGCAGCCGGTGGTTCACTCCTGACTTCCCTACAGGAGGATGAAGCATCTGCCCCAGTTCCTTAAGTGTGGCATCCGGATACTTCAGCCGAAGAACCGCCATTTCCTCCAGCCCTTCTGAGAGCTGAGAAAATCCCATGTGTGTTGCTATATACCGGATATCTTCAATCTGCTTGACTGCCGCCGAAACCGTCTTATTGATGTTGGCGGTCTCACAGTTTACCTGCCGGTTCACGTTGTTGCTGATCTCTTTCAGAATCCGGATATTCTCCAGCTTCATCAGAGAAATCCCCGCTTCCGTCAGTCTCAGGAAATCCGCAATCTGGGAGCCTTCTTTAATGTATACCACCTGGTTCTTCTTTCGATTCACAATTCTGGCATCCACTTCAAATTCCCGCAGAACCTGCTGTACCTGCAGAGCCCGTTCCTGTCCGGAACAGACAATCTCCAGATGATAAGACTTTTCCGGATCACTGATGGAACCCGCAGCCAAAAACATCCCTCGCAGAAATGCTCTCCGGCAGCAACTGCTCTGAATCACCAGCGGATCTGCAGTCCCCTGGTTCTCCACCAGCTCCTGATCCCCCGTCATCAGCTTGACAGCCTGAAGAATCCGTACCGTGTCACTATGGGAAGTCACTTCTGCCAGATAGACATTGCTCTTTTTCAGACATGCATTTTTCCGGACACGGATTACTGCTTCTATATTAAATGTTTTTTTCAATAATGTAAAGTATTTTCTGGCCACAGAAATATTTTCTGTGTGAAGGATGACCGCGCAGCTGTCATCCTCGGAAATTTCCACCTGGCCGCACACATTCAGCAGCGCTGCCAGCTCCGCGATCCGGCAGTGCCGGGCCGGGGAAAGCTGACGGGAAAGCTCCTCCTTCACTTCACTGGAAAACGACATGCTCCATCCCTCTAATCCATTTTCTTTCTCACAGCGTCTTTTCCGATATCCCGGTGTTCAATCCTGAGACCATACTCTTTCGTGCTGGACAGCCGCTCGTACAGCGCGTTGGCCAGCGTCACAGACCGGTGCTTGCCGCCGGTGCAGCCAATGCTGACCACCAGCTGGTTTTTGCCCTCCTGTATATAGTTTGGCAGCAGGAACAGAATCATATCCTCCAGCTTGTCCAGAAAAATCCGGGACGCCTCAAAGCTCATCACATAATCCCTCACCGGGGCGTCATTGCCGCTCAGGGGCCGCATGCCTTCCACGTAGTAGGGATTGGGAAGGAAACGCACGTCAAACACCAGATCGGAGTCCGACGGAATCCCGTATTTGAAGCCGAAGGAAAGGATCGTGATCATCAGATTCCGGAACCCCATATTCTGGACAAAAATCTTATCCAGCTCTCCCTTCAGCTCTCTGGTCAGCAGCTGGCTGGTATCGATGATATAATCCGCCTTCTTTTTCAGGAACACCAGCTTCTCACGTTCCTGGAGGATACCGGTCTCCACCCGTCCGTTTCTGGAAAGGGGATGGGTGCGTCTGGTTTCCTTATACCGCTTCACCAGCACATCATCGTTGGCATCCAGGAAAAGAATCTCGTAGCGCATCCCGCCATTTCCAAGATCCTCCAGCGCCCGCTCCATGCTTGCGGTATCCAGACCGCTGCGGATATCCACCCCCAGGGCCACCTTCTGAATCCCCTTCGGGTCTCCTCCCGCCACAAACTGGGCAAACTTCTCCAGCAGCGGAATGGGAAGATTATCCACACAGAAATAGCCTGCGTCCTCCAGCATTTTCAGCGCCGTACTTTTTCCTGCTCCGGACATTCCCGTCACAATCACAAATCTCATGGTATTTCCCCCGATCTAAGCAGTCTGCCGCCATCTTCGGTTTTCGCTCCGCTTCGTCCAACGCCAAACGTGTGCCATTGGCACACAGTGGCCGGTGAGACAGCGGGGAGCTGAACTGTAACTAAAATATACCCAGGAACCGTACCTCCGGTTCCAGTTTCACGTGAAATTTCTCATATACAATATCCTGCACCTGGCGGATCAGCCGTACCACATCCTCCGCGGTGGCGTCCCCTGTGTTGATGACAAATCCGCAGTGTTTCTCGGATATCTGAGCGCCGCCCACCCGGAAGCCCCTCAGGCCGCTGTCCATAATCAGCTTCCCGGCGAAATAGCCCTCCGGCCGCTTGAAGGTGCTTCCCGCGCTGGGGTACTCCAGCGGCTGTTTGGACACCCGCTGCTCCTTCAGCTCCTCCATCCGGGCGCTGATGGCGGCAGGATCTCCGTCATTCAGCTTCAGCACAGCCTCCAGAACCGTGTAGCCCTTCTTTTTCACCAGGCTGGTCCGGTATCCCATCTGAAGTTCTTCCCTGGCCAGCTTCCGGACCGCTCCCTCTTCATCCAGAACCGTCACGGATTCCACCACGTCCTTCATCTCCCCGCCGTAAGCGCCGGCGTTCATCACCACGGCGCCGCCCACGGTGCCCGGGATACCGGAAGCAAACTCAAGGCCGGAAAGCCCTTCCCGCAGGGCCTGCTTTGCCACCGCGGACAGCAGCGCGCCCGCCTGCACCGTCATATGATGGCCGGACACCTGAATCCGGCTCATATTCCGGTAAATCTGGATGATCACGCCGTCAAATCCCCGGTCGCTGACCAGCAGGTTGCTGCCGTTGCCCAGAATGAACCAGGGTACTTCGTTTTCCCTGCAGATATGTAAAATACGTTCCACATGCCCGGCATCCTGCGGCCGCACAAAACAGGCCGCCGGACCTCCGATGCGAAATGTGGTGTGGTTTTTCATGGGTTCCTGTATCAGGACCTGCTCCGTTCCGGCAATCTCCTGAAACTGTGTTACTATCTCTTTATTCACTTGAATTTCCCCTTATCTTTTTCCATTTTTCCGGATAAGATCACGAACCACTTCCCCCGCAATCATCAGTCCCGCCACAGAAGGTACAAAAGCGATGCTTCCCGGCGCCGGCCGTCCCGCCGTCCCCCGGGTTTCCCCGCCCTCCGGCCGCGGCTTTACGGGAACCTCCCGGGAATACAGCACCTTCACCTTGTGTATCCGTCTCCGCTTCAGCTCCTGCCGCATCACCTTGGCCAGAGGGCAGACGCTGGTGCGGGAAATATCAGCAATTTCAAACCGGGAAGGATCCAGCTTATTTCCTGTTCCCATGCAGGAAATGATCTGTGTCTGAGCCGCTTTCGCCTTTTCAATCAGAAGCAGCTTGGCGGATACGGTGTCGATGGCGTCCACCACGTAATCGTACGCGGAAAAATCAAACATTTTTTCCGTTTCCGGACCGAAAAACGTCTCATAGGTATTCACCAGGATATGAGGATCAATATCCCGGATCCTCTCTTTCATCACCTGGGTCTTGGGTTTTCCTATGGTGGAATGCAGGGCCACCAGCTGGCGGTTCAGATTGGTCAGCGTCACCACATCGTTGTCCACCAGGGTGATCACGCCGACTCCGCATCTGGCCAGCGCCTCCGCCGTATAGGAGCCCACGCCCCCGATGCCGAAAACAGCCACCCGGCTTTTGGCCAGCGTCTCCACCGCGTCCTCTCCGATCAGGAGTTCCATCCTTGAATATTCATGCAACATCCTTTGATTCCTTCCTCTTTTGAACATACTTGGTTATAGTATACTATACTTCTGTCCGGTCGCGCAAGCTCCTATTCCTTCATTTTGGGCTGAAAGATCAGGCTGGCCAGATATCCGAAAATCAACGCGGCGGAAATTCCGGCGGCACTGGCGGTGAATCCTCCGGTAAGCACTCCCAAAATCCCTTCGCTGGCCATGGCTTCCTTTACTCCCTGAAACAGAAGATGGCCAAATCCCAGAAGCGGTACGCTGGCGCCGGCATGGGCAAAGGAAACCAGCGGTTCATACAGCCGCAGCGCGCTCAGAAGCGCTCCCGAGCAGACCAGCAATACCATCACCCGCCCCGGCATCAGTTTCGTCTTGTCCAGCAGAATCTGCACCAGCGCGCAGATCAGTCCGCCCACCCAGAAAGCATGAACGTATTCCATCAGGCTTCCTCCTTTCCCGCATCCTGCGCCGTCTCGAGAACCACCGCCTGGGCGATCCCCGGCACACTGTTTCCCTCGTAAAAGCTCACCCGGGACATCAGGGCCCCGGTGGGCACAAACAGCACCCGCTTCCACTGCCCGCAGGCCAGCTGCGGCAGGATCCATCCCGCCAGCAGGGACGCCGAGCAGCCGCAGCCGCTTCCGCCCGCGTGGGTATCCTGGGTTTCCCGGTCAAAAATCCGGATTCCGCAGTCCTCGTGTACCTTGCCCATCAAAAATCCTTCCTCCTCCATCAGATCCAGGAGAATCTGCTGCCCCACATACCCCAGATCTCCCGTGATGATCCGGTCGTAATCCTCCGGGCTTCTTCCGAAATCCCTCAGGTGCGTGCTGATGGTCTGACAGGTGGCCGGCGCCATACAGGCCCCCATATTCTGGGAATCCTTCAGCCCGTAGTCGGTGATTTTCCCGGTGGTGATGCCGGTGATTTTCACCGGGCCGGCATCGCTTCCCACCACACAGGCCCCGCTTCCCGTCACCGTCCAGCTGGCCGACAGCGGGCGCTGGCTTCCGTATTCCAGAGGAAACCGAAACTCTTTTTCCGCGGTGGCAAAATGGCTGGAGGTCAGCGCCAGAACATGTTCCCCGGCTCCGGCAGCCACAGCCAGCGCCGCCAGGGAAAGTGCCTCTCCCATGGTGGAGCAGGCTCCGAAAAGGCCGTACACCGGCCGGTCCAGCCGGCCAATGCCAAAGGAGGAGGCGATGGACTGGGCCAGAAGATCTCCCGCAAAAATCATACGGATTTCCTCCGTGGAAATCCCCGCACGCTCTGCCGCCTTCCGGGCTGCCAGAAGCTGCAGACGGCTCTCCGCCCCTTCCCAGTTTTCCGCTCCCAGCACGGGATCCTCCTCAATTTCATCGAAACAGGCGCCCATGGGGCCTTCTCCTTCTTTTTTCCCCACCACGGAACCCCAGCCCTGGATATATACCGGCTCCTCCGGAACCATACTCTGCTTTCCCAGCGTCTGCATTTTTCTCATCCCAGCCACCTCCCCGCCAGCCAGTCAATCAGTCCCAGGGCACCGGATGCCAGAATTCCATACAGAATCACCGGACCGGCAATGGTAAAAATCCGGCAGCCGATGCCGAAGACCTGTCCCTCCTTCTGGTATTCAATGGCCGGGGCAGCCACGGAATTGGCAAAGCCCGTGATGGGCACCAGACTCCCTGCTCCCGCCCACCGGGCAAACCGGGGATACAGATTCAGACCCGTGGTCAGCGCGCTGAGAAAAATCAGAGTCACAGAACACCAGGTTCCTGCCGTCTCCTGGTCGAGGCCGCGGGCCATGCAGAAATTCAGAATTCCCTGCCCCAGCACGCAGATCAGTCCGCCTGCCACAAACGCCCTGGCCATATTGACCGCCAGATTATGGGTAGGCGTCACCTGTTTCACATAATTCTCGTACTGTTTCTTTTCCTCTTCAGAGGTAAGCTGTGTCATCTATGTCCACCAACCTTTCCAGAAAAAAATCAGAGAACCCAGTGTTTTTCCCGCCGCGATGGCCAGAATAATCAGACCAATTCCTCTGGTAAGCTTCAGCCTCCGTATCATCACGGAGAACACGTTGACCACCTCGCCCAACGCAATAATCCAGCTCCCCAGAAAAATGCCGGAGAAAATGCCAAGGACAGCCAGACCGGCCTGTCCCAGCGGCAGACTTCCGCCCCAGTTTTCGTAAAGATAAATCAGATTTCCCAAAAATGCCCCCAGCATGGAGCAGTCCTCATACAGACGTACCCTGTCGGCCGTCCTGGTGATTCCCGCATACCGGGGAACAATTCCCAGGCTGATGACAAAAGCCACCGCTCCGCAGGCAACCACAATGCCTCCCGCAAACCCCACAAACGCCAGCCCGAACATCTCCCACATCCCATGTCTCCTTTCCTTGTTACTGGACGAATGGCCATAGAGGGACCCTCTGGAGGGTTTCCTTATTACTGGCCCTGTCCCCTGCTTCTGCTTTCCTGCTCGATGATGGTGGTATCCACCTGATCCTCGTAGGAGCGCATTTCCACCTCCATGGGCGTAGGATCCTCCGTCAGCTTTCTTTTTCCGAAATGGTTGAAAAAGCACACCACTCCGATACCGATTCCCAGGGAATAGCTGATCTCAAGAACAGAAAACCCATTCGATGTTCTTCCGGTAAACAATGTGTGAATTTTCTGGAACAACGTTCCCACATCCACATCCATGTTGAAGGTCATAATGGAAAACATGGTTCCGAAAAATGTCAGCAGGCAGACGAAAATGGTTTTCAGCCAGGCTGCCGCCTGGCTTTTTGCCTCCGGCGCCGTATAGGTGAGCAGAAATTCCGGCTCGCCCACATGGACCACCTCCAGATCCTTTTCTGCCTGCTGGATTTTCCTTATCACCTCGATGACGGAAACCGGATATCGTCCATACTTACCCCGCGGCAGCGTGACCACTTTCAGAATTCCGCACCGGTTCAGAACCCGCGGATTGGAACAGGAAAGCTGCGCGATGTCCTGCAGATGCACCTTTTCGGAAGTGACCTGCATATTTTTGTCCGTCTGAATATACAGTGTTTCACTCATTCGCTGTGGCCTCCCATACCAGGGTGCCCTGGGGCAGCACGGCGGATTCTCTTTTGCACCAGGAAAATACCGCCAACACAGCCGCAGCGGTAGCCAGACATATCACCGCGGCCCAGAGAAACGGCCGCCATTTCCTGCGCAGCATGTGAATCACACTCCTTTCTTGATGCCGGCCCGATGGCCGTAGCGAGTTCTCTACAGAAGGTTCTCCTTTTCTCTGAGGTTAGTATGGCCCGTTTTTTCCATCTTATGTATTTTTCGCGACAGTAAGCCGTAAGGCGAAGCTGTTACATCTTTTTCCGCAGCTTTCCCAGAATCTTTTTCTCCAGCCGGGAAACCTGTACCTGCGAGATTCCCATTTCCCGTGCGATGGCTGCCTGAGTTTTTTCCTGAAAATAACGCATATAAATCAGCTGACGTTCTCTGCCTTCCAGAGATTTCAGCATATCTTCCAGAAGTAGCCGGTTGACCACCTGGTCGCTCTGGTTTTCCTCTTCCTCCAGCTTGTCCATCAGGGAAATATCGTTCCCCTCGCCCTGATAAATCACCTGCTGAAGGGATTCCACCTGGGTTGCGGCCTCCATGGCCAGCACCAGATCCTCCTGGGAAACCCCCAGCTCTCTGGCCACCTCATACAGTGTTGGTTCCCGCCCGTTCTTTTTTTCCAGCGCGTCTTTCGTACTGTAAATCCGTCCTGCCAGCTCTTTCAGGGACCGGCTCACTTTCAACATTCCGTCATCCCGGAGAAACCGCCGGATTTCCCCGGCGATCATAGGCACCGCGTAAGTGGAAAACTGTACCTGGTAGGCAGGGTCAAATTTATCCACTGCCTTGATCAGTCCGATACTTCCGATCTGAAACAGATCCTCCGTTTCCACGCCCCGGTTCTGAAACCGCCGGACAATACTCCAGACCAGACCGATATTTTCTTCAATCAGAGTGTCTCTTGCCGCTTTATCCCCCTGGTGTGCCAATGTTATCAGGGCAAGCGTATGCTCCATATGACCTCCTTCTTCCATCTATCCTGCGCTGCCGCATCTGTGTCCTTCTAGGCAAACGGACGGCAGCCGCTTCCGACGGTTTTCTTCATGCGGACTGTGGTTCCTTCACCCGGCCGTGATTCCACCTGCACATCATCCATAAACGCCTCCATAAAGGCAAATCCCATACCGGACCGGTCCAGCTCCGGCCGGGTGGTGAAAAGGGGTTCCATGGCTTTGGCCACATCCGCAATCCCCTTCCCCCGGTCCGTCACTTCCACATACAGCGTTCTCTTCTCAATTCTGCAGGTAATCTCCACTTTTTTCACCTGACTGTCATAGCCGTGGATGATGGCGTTGGTCACCGCCTCCGAAACCGCCGTCTTGATATCCGCCACCTCCTCCAGAGTGGGGTTCAGCTGCGTGCAGAAAGCAGCCACCGACACTCTCACAAAGCTCTCGTTGCAGGATCTGCTGTCAAAAATAATTTTCATTTCGTTGCTGTTTTCCATGGTATTCCTCTCCCCCTATTCATTATCCCTGTTCCACATTTTTTCCCGTTTCACCTCGATCAGCCGGGTAAGGCCGGCCAGATGCAGCACCCGGTAAATCCGGTCATTTACATGGGTAGCTGCCACCCCTCCGCCCAGAAGCCTCACATTCTGATACCTCCCCATAATCACTCCGATACCTGAGCTGTCCATAAAATCCGTATCCCGGAAATCAAACTCTACCCGGCTGACATTCTCCGCGGCAATCATCCGGTCCGCCCGTCTCCGGATCTGCTCCGCCATGTGGTGATCCAGTTCCTTCGGCATCCGGACAATCAGTGTTCTCTGCTTCACCTGAAATTGTTCCATATCTCTCCATCTCCCTTTCCTGACGCTTACATCTCTGCGGCCTTCTCCATTGTCTGAAACGCGAAACGGGGATATGCCATACCGCATATCCCCGTTTCGGAGGTTTCTCCTGTTGTTTTGTCTATTGTTCCACCGGATCTTCGGCAGTACCTGTTCCGGAGGAAGATGTCGTGTCCTCCCCGGAATCCCCGCCGGTTCCTGACCGCTGTGAAGTCCCGCTCTGTGTGCTTCCGCTGTCTGTACTTCCCGTACCGCTGCTTCCGCTGTCCGTGCTTCCCGTACTGTTATTTTCCTCCAGATCGTCAAATCCATGGCCCCCGTTGTCAATATAGCGCTGGGCGTCAGTGGCTCTCCGGGTTCCCGGGAAGGTGTCCACAATCTTCTGGAAAATCTCCACCGCCTTGTCATAATCACCATTCAGCCGGTAAGAATGTGCCAGAAGATTCAGCGTCTCATAATCCGTTTCGTCAATCTCCATGGCCTGAGTCAGAGCCGAAATGGCCTCCTCATAATTTTCCCGATAGAACGCCTGCTCACCCTGAGATTTCAGCGTCCGCTGCATGGTGGACTGGATATTGGAATAAATATCATCGTAAATTTCCCTGGCGTCTACGCCCAGAAGATCCGCGTTGATATTCTGCATCACATTGGCAGCCGCTGTATACTCTCCATTCTGGTAGGAATTATACGCCTTGATAAGATTCTCATAGCTGGTCACCTGTTCCTGCGCCTGGGCAATCTGATCCTGCGCTGAGGAAACCGTTTCTTCTGATTCCGCAATCTGCTCCTCCATCCTGGTAAGCTCCGCCGCCTGGCTGGCCATGGTATTGCTGTACTCCGTCACCTTCTCATTGGCTTCCCGGTTAATCCTCTGGGTATTTGCCGGCACCATCAGAAACCATACCAGGCAAGCTCCCACCAGAAATCCCACGCCCAGATTCAGAAGTGTGGCCGCCATGGAACTTTCCCGGAAGGTAGGAGGCTGGATAATCACTTCATTATCCGTCAGATAGGCCACCGACTGTCCCCTGGTCTGCTCCTCCCTTTCCCTGGAGACGAATCCCCACCTGCGTGGCTCCAGTGAAGTGGCAGTTCCCGTCTGTTCATCCACTTCTCTCAGAAAACGCAGGGTGGTGGAATTGGTCCGGTCGATTTTCGCTGCTTTCTTCAGAATCTTTCTGGCCTTCTCATAGGACTCGTTTTTCAGATAAATCAGCGCCAGCAGATGATACGCCTTGATCAGCTTCGGATTCTGAACGAGAATCTTTTTCAGCTGAATCACGGCCACATCCTCGCTGCCTCTGCGGCAGCAGGCCAGACACTCGTTATACTTTTTAATAGTCTGGTTGATCATATCCAGCTTATTGGCATTGGCCTGCAGCCGGTCTATGTAGTCGGAAGCAATGTTTCCCTCCGGCATAATATTTTTGCTGATCACCCATTCGCTGAGCGCTGCCACGGCTTCTCCTGTCTCAAAATAAACCAGCCCCAGAAGATTTCTGGCCTGAATATTCAGTTTGTTAAACTTCAGGCTCCGCTTCAACAGATCAATAGCTCCCGAAAGATCTCTGATCTCCGCCTTCTCCAGCCCCTGATTATAATACAGGTTGGACAGATGCCAGATTTTCTTCTGCACCTCCACGTCAAACCCGCAGCTGGGGCAGTACGGCGAATCGTTCAGCAAAGCTCCGCAATTCATACAATTCATCCAATACCCCTTACTCTTTCTTTTTCTGCTCCTCTGTCTTCAGCATCTCTTTCAGGACATCCACAATATCCGTAATGTCCCTGGTATAGATGGCGCTCTCCACCTCGTCCACATCCAGACAGGGTTTGAACTTTTTCAATTCTTCTTCGTAATTAATCATGTATTCTGCTCCTCTTATCAGCAAAACCTGCGTTACACGGGATTCTCTGAGGCTTTCCGCCGGTTCAGATAATCCTTAATCTCCCCCACAAGATACAGAGAACCTACGCAGAACAGCATCCCGTCCCCCTTCAGGGCGCAGGCTCTCTCAAAAGCTTCTCCCACATCCTCAACCGCCTCCGTCCGGGGACATCCACAGCTTTGAAACAATTCAGCCAGCTCCCGGGCCGGTACGATTCTGCTTCCCCAGATCTGGGTAGCCACCACAGCCTTGGGCCGGATACTCTCGCACACTGTGCGGATCATCTCCCGGTAATTTTTGTCACTGACGGCGGAAAATAGCAGGGTAATCTCATTGTCTCTACGGAAATGACAGGCAGTTTCCACAAATCTGCGGACGCCGTCCGCATTGTGTGCTCCGTCCACGATCACCCCCGGCAGAATTGTCTCCATCCGTCCTTCCCAGCGGGTCTGGCTGATACCACGAATCAAGGTCTCCACCGGAATTCCGTGATCTTCTCTCAGAAGTTCCATGGTAAAGAACGCCAGAGACGCGTTCATCATCTGGTAAGCCGCAATGTACGGGATGGAAATGGTAACAGTATTATAATACCGGCAATGAAAGGAAAAATCAATTCCTTCCCTGGTATTGCTGACCATTTCATACATATCCTCTGTCAGCGCGTAGGCCGGGCTGCCAAGTTTTTCCGCCTGTTTTTCAATCACCGCGGAAGCCTCAGGCACATGGCCGTCATAAATCACCGGCACCCCGGGCTTGATAATTCCGGCCTTCTCCCGGGCAATTTCCGGGATGGTATTTCCCAGGTATTCCACATGATCCAGGCTGATGGAAGTGATGATACAGGCCAGCGGTCGCTCCACCGTGTTGGTGGCGTCCAGCCTTCCTCCAAGACCGGTTTCCAATACCAGATAATCCACCTCTGCCTGGGAAAAGATCACCATTCCCATCAGAAACAGAGTTTCAAAATAGCTGGGATGCTCCAACCCGTCCTCCCGGGCCTGCCGGATAATTTCCATTACCCGTTCAAAAGCCTCCAGGAATACCTGATCGGAAACCATCACCCCGTTAATCTTAAACCGCTCGTTCACCTTTACCAGATGCGGCGAGGTAAACAGTCCCACCCGGTATCCGCCTTCTCTCAGCATGGCGTCCAGATATGCACATACGCTGCCCTTTCCGTTGGTACCGGCCACATGAATGACCTTCATCCTGTTCTGGGGATTTCCCAGACGCTCCAGGAGCGCGCGGGTATGCTCCAGAGGATTTTTCTCTGTAAATTTCGGTATTTCTTCAATATAATCTGCTGCTTCTTTATAATTCAATCTTATCACCACTTTGTCTCGCGTATTTCTCCGGAAATCCGCCACGGCATTTCTTTCCGGCATCGGATAATTTCCGGTTCTTCTCCATTATATAATAGCCGGGAAAGTTGTCTAGCCCCAAACGAATATTTTTCACTGGCTTTTTCGCCAATTTGCGGGGCTCCCTCCCGGATTTCCCTCCGTTTTTACGGCAGACGGGCCGAACTGCCCCTGCTCTCCGTCCAAAAAACCGGAAAGGATGGCGCCCTGTCCGCAAACCGTAAATACCGGCACCGGACGGGGCCGCTCCCTTTTCGGAGATTCCAGCCCCGGTCCGCTGCCGGTATCTGTCCGCCAGACGTTTCCACAGTTTTGCTGATTATCCGGACGGCCGCAGGGCCGCCATCCCGCTCCCCGGCAGTCAGTCCCTGCCGGATGACACCGGGATTTTCCTCATCTCAGTTTCCGCCATCCTTATCTTCCTGCCCGGTTTCTTCGGTACTGGCCGCTGCCGCATCCCCGTTCTCCTCCCCAAGATCCCGGGGGGTCAGCAGGGCCGCCGGCACCAGCCGCGCTTCCGTCTCGCCTGCAGCCGGATTATAGTAATAATAGGAATCTGTTCTGGAAAGCACCCGTTTGGTGGAGCTGTTGCTCTGGGTGGCGATATCCACCAGGTCCCCGTCCTCCAGAGTAATATTCTGCACCAGCAGCTGATCCGGTCCCAGATAAGTGGTATCCGCCAGCTCCTCATTCACTTCCAGACGGCTGGAAGCCGTAAAGTTCTGACCGTAAACGTAATAGCTGTCCAGCCCCGCCGGTACGATGGATTCCAGCACCGCAGGGTAAACTCCCAGCTGCAGATCCGTGGCTTCAAAAGGATTCTCTCCGCCGTATACATAACGCTCCCCGTACAGGATGTCGTACTGCAGCGCCTGAAGATCCAGCTCGTAATTTCTGCTTCCCTGGCGGGTCTGATGATAATTAAACACCGTTCCCTCATGGATATCGAGACGGTCAAGCACCTCCGCCGCCATCTGATATGCGGCGACATTTTTGTCCTCTTTCTCCATCTCAAAATTGCTCCAGATCACATATTTTGTCTGGAACAGATAGCGGTTTTTCATATCCTCCGCCTTCAGATCCATGGTGGGAAGGTGGTCGCCGTACATCACCAGCACCACTCTTTCATCGTATTCCGACAAGCGGTCCGTCAGATCCTTGATGAAATTGTCCATCTCATGCAGCTGATTTACATAATACTCCCACTGGTAATTCTTTTCCTGGGACTGCGCTCCGGTCACCGTAATCTCCGGGTCATCCAGCACCGGCTCTGTGGGGTAATCGCCATGTCCCTGGACGGAAATGGTATATACATAGTCCGGCTCCTCTGTGGACTCCATGGCCTTGAAAATTTCATCCGTAAGGATATAATCCTTCACCCATCCCATCGGAGTAGTGTCGCTGATATCCGGCATGTATTCCTCTGAGGTATATGTATCAAACCCCAGTTTGGAAAATACGGATCTTCTGGAATAAAAGTTCGCCTCATTGTTGTGAATGGCGTGGGTGCCGTATCCCAGGCTTTTCAGTACATAGGCGGCGCTTTCACAGGTTTCGTCCTTCAGCACTGTCTTATAGGGATACTCTCCCGCTCCGAAATACCGCAGACTCATGCCCGTAATGGACTCGAACTCCGTGTTTGCCGTTCCCGCGCCCACTGCAGGCACCTTATAATAGCCGGAAGAATACTCCTGGGAAAGCTTCCGGAAGGTGGGGATCGGATCCTCGGAAAATTCCAGGAAATTGATCTCCGTGGGATCTATAAAGGTCTCCAGCTGCAAAAACAGGATGTTAACGTCCAGATTATCCTGACTGGTTTCCTCGATCTCGCCTTCGCTGGCGATAATGTCATCCATCAGCTCTTCCGAATACCCGTTGGGCTCGCTGATACCCGTATCAAAAATCGTGGTAGCCAGACAGTAGGGGTATCCGTAATCTTCATAGGCATACGCGATATTTCCAAAGTAATTGCTCAATACCCGGTGATCCAGCGCCAGTTTGGTTGTTCCGGCAAAAACAGCTACCCCCGCCGCAATCAGCGGAATGTTGACCCAGTAGCGGATCTTCCCCTCAAATTTCCCTGCCTTGCGGAACATCCAAACCAGATAAATCAGCACCAGGATAAAGGCTACGATCACCAGCCCCACCTCCACCGGGGACAGGTACTTGTTCATTACTCCTACCGCGTCGGTGAGCATTTTAAGATCCGGTCCGGTAAACGGCGTCACCCGGTTTGCCAGCAAAAATCCGTTGACACAGCCAAGAAACAGCCAGAAGGCCCCCACCAGCAGCCTGGCAAATACCCGGTGCCGGAACAGCCAGACGATCAGGGAGGTGGTGAAAATCAGAAACGCGTTGTACAGGAAAATCAGAGGGCTTCCTGTCATATAACTCCACGCCTCCCCCAGGGAATGCCGGGAAATGGCCTCGATCACCAGATACAGCACGCAGCAACCCAGAAACTGCAGCGGCACCGCCAGAAGATTCATGATCTTCATGGTCTTTTTCTTGTCAATCACCTTCCAGAGGGGTCCGAAAAATCCGGAAGGCTCATGTTTTTCCTTTTTCGTAATCAACTTCCCCAAATTGATTTTTTTCATATCGATTCTCCAAACAGGCTGCCTTTGGTCCCTCCCTGCGGCAGCCCCTTCCATGCAGCCGACAGTCCGGGACGCCTCAGCGTCCCGCCTGCTTATTCAGCTGTTCCAGTCTCTCCTTTACCTGCTCCATCATGCGGGTGTATTTTTCCAGCTTCGCCTTTTCCTCATCCACCTTGGACTGGGGAGCTTTGCTGATAAATTTCTCATTGTTCAGCATGCCGTTTACGCGGGCCAGCTCCTTGGTAAGCCGCTGCTCCTCTTTGGTGAGCCGCTCCGTCTCCCTGGCGATATCCACCAGCTGGGCAAAGGGAATATAGATCACCGCCCGGGGCGTCACCGCGGAAACCGCGTCCTCTCCGATGCCGGTCTTATCCGCCTGCACCGTCACCTGGCTGGCGTATCCCAGGGTGGCAAAGAATACTTTGCCGTTCTCAAACACTTCCCGCACAGCCGCGTCATCGGAAACCACGTAAACTTCAGCCCTTCTGCTGGGGGGCACATCCATGTCCTTGCGCAGGGCCCGGATGCTCCGCACCGCCTCCTTAATCATCTCCACACCGGCCTCTTCTTCGGGGAAGTTTCTCTCCCCGGTCCATACCGGCCAGGAAGAAATCATGATGGACTCCTCCTGGGGATTCAGGGTACAGTAAATCTCCTCCGTCACAAAGGGCATATAGGGATGCAGAAGCTTCAGCGCGTCGCCCAGAACTGTCTTCAGCGTCCACAGAGCCGCCGCTTTGGTGGTATCCTCCTCACTGTACAGACGGGGTTTCACCATCTCGATATACCAGTCGCAGAATTCCTCCCAGATAAAGTCGTACACCTTCTGCACGGCGATTCCCAGCTCGTATTTCTCCATGTTGTCGGTCACATCCCGCACCACGCCGTTGAGCCGGGAAAGAATCCACCGGTCCGCGTCCGTAAGCTGCGACAGTTCCATGGTCTCGGGTACCTGAGCCTTCTCCAGGTTCATCATGATGAAACGGGAAGCATTCCATACCTTATTGGCGAAATTCCGGCTGGATTCCACCCGCTCCCAGTAGAAACGCATATCGTTTCCGGGGGCATTTCCGGTGATCAGGGTGAGACGCAGGGCGTCCGCGCCGTACTTGTCGATCACCTCCAGGGGATCGATGCCGTTGCCCAGGGACTTGCTCATCTTTCTTCCCTGGGAATCCCTCACCAGACCGTGGATCAGCACATGGTGGAAGGGCACCTGGCCGGTCTGCTCCAGCGCGGAAAATACCATTCGGATTACCCAGAAGAAAATAATATCATATCCGGTCACCAATACATCGGTGGGATAGAAGTATTCCAGCTCCGGCGTCTTGTCCGGCCATCCCAGCGTGGAGAAGGGCCACAGGGCGGAGGAGAACCAGGTATCCAGGGTATCCTCATCCTGGTGCAGGTGGGTGCAGCCGCACTTGGGGCATACCTGGGGCATGCTGCGGGCCACCACCACTTCGCCGCACTGGTCGCAGTAGTATGCGGGAATCCGGTGTCCCCACCACAGCTGACGGGAAATACACCAGTCGCGGATATTCTCCAGCCAGTTCAGATACGTCTTGTCAAACCGCTCCGGCACAAAGGTCAGATCCCCGTCCTTTAAGGCCTTGATGGCTTCTTTCGCCATCTCGTCCATCTTCACAAACCACTGGGGCTTGATCATGGGCTCTACCGTGGTCTTGCAGCGGTCATGGGTTCCCACGCTGTGGCAGTGGGGAACCACCTTCACCAGGAGTCCCTGCTCCTTCAGATCCTCCACCATGGCCTTGCGGGCTTCATACCGGTCCATGCCGGCATACTTTCCGCCCAGCTCATTGATGGTGGCGTCATCGTTCATGATATTGATTTCCGGCAGGTTGTGGCGTCTGCCCACCTCAAAGTCATTGGGGTCGTGGGCCGGGGTGATCTTCACGCAGCCGGTTCCGAACTCCATATCCACATACTCATCCGCGATCACCGGAATCTCCCGGTCCGTAAGGGGCAGCTTCAGCATCTTGCCCACCAGATGACGGTACCGGTCATCCTCGGGATTTACCGCCACCGCGGTGTCGCCCAGCAGCGTCTCCGGACGGGTGGTGGCAATCTCCACAAACTGTCCTTCTTCCCCTGCCACCGGGTAATTGATATGCCAGAAAAATCCGTCCTGATCCTCGTGAACCACCTCCGCGTCGGAAATGGAGGTCTGGCACACCGGACACCAGTTGATGATTCTGGATCCCTTGTAAATGTATCCTTTCTCATACAGGCGGATAAATACCTCCTGCACGGCCTTGGAGCACCCCTCGTCCATGGTGAACCGTTCCCGCTCCCAGTCCGCGGAAGCTCCCAGCTTTTTCAGCTGGTTGATGATCTTTCCGCCGTACTCTTCCTTCCAGGCCCAGGCATGCTTTAAAAATTCTTCCCGGCCAATCTCATTTTTGTCGATGCCCTCGGATTTCAGTTTTTCAATGACCTTCACCTCTGTGGCGATGGCCGCATGGTCTGTTCCCGGCTGCCACAGAGCTTCGTATCCCTGCATTCGTTTGAATCGGATCAGAATATCCTGCATGGTCTCATCCAGCGCATGGCCCATGTGCAGCTGTCCGGTAACGTTTGGCGGCGGCATCACGATGGTAAACGGTTTCTTGTCCTTATTTACTTTGGCATGGAAATAGCCATTGTCCAGCCATTTCTGGTACAGACGGTCTTCCAGTCCGCTGGGATCGTACGTCTTTGCTAATTCTTTTTTCATGACATCCTCCTGTTATTGAAAACTGGTAACGGTTCATCCTTCCACTGTGTGCATCCATTTGTAACAGTGAAGCCGGAAGACTGAACGGTTACAAAAACTGCGGGGTTACCATTTCCCGTAAAAAAACGCCCTCTGCACAGCAAATGCAAAGGGCGAATGTCTCGCGGTACCACCTTATCTTATATGATAAATATCCGCGTCCGGGAAATTTCTCCGGATGTCTCGCAGCCTTTCTGGCAGGATCCGAAAGCCCTTCCCCCGGCGGGCATTTTCACATATATCTCTTATCTGATAACGGGAATGACCCCGGGAAAACCTACCAACGCCTGGCGCCTTCGGCTCTCCGGTTCAGAAGCTACCTTCCGTCTGTACTTTCTCAGACCGCCTTTCAGCCCACGAACGATCCTCTCTGTCAGCGCACCAGACGTACTCCTCTTCCTCATAACCTTTTTCCTGATTATACTCATTCACTATAGTAGTGAATTTTTTATTTGTCAAGGAAATTTTTCTTAATTTCTTTTCTATTCTGTCCGAAGTGCTGTCACCGGATCGCTCTTGGCAGCTTTTTTTGACGGAATCAAACCGCCCAGCAGTGTGAGAAATACACTGAGAAGAATCAGGATCACCGCTGCCCCTACAGGAAGCACCGCATTGATATCGGTGGTTCCCGCCAGTTGATGGATCAGCATGTTGCCGGGAATCAGGATCAGCAGGGTCAGCCCGATACCGATCAGGCCGGCACAAAGACCAATAATAAAGGTTTCCGCGTTGAAAACCTGGGAAATATTCCCTTTTGACGCTCCGATGGCACGGAGGATTCCGATTTCCTTTTTCCGTTCCAACACACTGATATAGGTAATGACACCAATCATAATGGAGGACACCACCAGGGAAATAGCCACAAAGGCAATCAGCACATAACTGATAATGTCAATAATATCCGTTACAGAGGACATCAGCGTTCCTACCATATCCGTATAGGTAATCACCTGCTCGTCTTTCCCCTCTGCCTCCATCCGGCTGTTATAATCATCCAGAATCCACACCACCTGCTCCTTGCTCTCGAAATTTCTGGGGTAAATGGAAATTTCCGAGGGTTCATCGAAATCCACATAGCCCAGGGACTGCAGGTTTCCCTCATAACTGGCATTCTGAGAAGAATTCATGGACATCAAAAGTTCCATCAGCTCCTCCGCGTCCATATTCATGGTAAACGCGTTCATGAATTCCTCCGGATCAATACTGAGCGCCTGCTGGATATTTTCTCCTACCTGCCGCATCGCCTGGGTCATAGTATCCTGGATACTTCCGGAAAGCTGGCTCATAATCTGCTGCATCGCCGCCGTCACCTGGGTTTCCAGCACCTGGGTCAGACCGGAACCGTAGGAGGTCATCATTTCCTCCATAAAACTCTCGATGGAGCCGGAAATCTGCTGCTGAATGGCTTCCGTATCCACCATGGAAGCAATCCCCTCCGACAGCAGGCCCGCGGCAGTCTCTGTTCCCAGATAGTCGGCAAAATAATCACCCATTTTGGAGGGATCCGGCAGGCCGTTTGCCTGGGCATAGCTCTGATACCCGGAGGCAATACCCGAAGCCAGCCGTTCCAGCTGTTCAGGCGTAATTTCCCTGACATCGCTCTTCTGAACAATCTGATTCCCCCACCCGGTGAGGATATCCTGAACCTCGGCCGTGGACAGATATTCCAGAAGGTACTCGTCAAACCGCTCCGGGTCGGCATATCCGTTGGCTGCCGCATACGCTTCAAATCCGGTCAGTACCTCCTGAAACAGCCCCCTGAGATCATCAGCGGTCACATTCAGTGTTCCATTTTCCTCTATGATTGTCATCACATTTTCGCCAAGAATGGATTTCGCGTCATCGGTTTTCAGATAATTGATCAGGTCCTGCAGAAGATTGGAATAATCTGCCTGGGGATTTGCCTCAGCATATGTCTGATAGCCCGCCAGCAGACCGCCCACCATATTTTCCAGTTCTTCCCTGGAAACATTGATCTGAATACTGCTCATCAGATCCTGCAGGTTCAGCTGGGGCATCTGTGGAATGGACATGGGAATGTCGCTAAGATCCAGCATACCGGACAAATCCAGCGAGCTGCCGCTGCCTGCCAGATCAGAAAAATCCATAGATACGGAAATTCCATCTGTCAGAGATTCCGGATCAAAGGCAAAAGCATCCTGAAGCGCCTCCTCATCGATGGAAAACAGGGATTCCAGATCAAAATCGCTGCCCCCGCTTTCTTCTCCGAACTTCTCTCCGGTAAATACGTTTACCGTGGAATCCTCCAGCTGACTTTTGACAATCTCACTGTCCGCGGCATATCCGGCCACATGCTCCACCAAAGACGCGGGATAACAGATACCTGCGTTCAGCAAAGCTCCATTGGCGTCCTGGGCGGGCTGTACAATTCCAACAATGGTCAGATCCTCTCCGTTTTCCACCAGTCTGCGCATATAGGCATCGTCATCCGTCTTGTCGGTCCATACCTGATACTCGCTGTCATACTGATAGTAGTCGCTGCTGTTTACCAATTTAAAGGTAATTCCCAGAATATCGTCATAGGAATAGGAACCCATGTCCCCCGGCGTCTCGATATTTTCCTCATTGATGAACTGCTGAACCATTTCATCCAGCTCCAAAGCATCCCGCAGACCCAGCGTATAAAGCATAAAATCACTGATGCTGCCGCCGGCAGTCAGCACCAGCACGCACTCATTGTAATTTTCCGGCCACCGGCCAGCCTTTACATCATACTGATCCTCATACAGGCTGGCGTTTTCCGGCATTTCATAAAAAACATCCGTCCCCATCATAGAAGACATCATGCTGCTGGAACTGCTGGAGGATCCCAGTCCAAGGGCTTCAAAAGAACGGTCCGGGTTCACCTGGCGAATCCCGTCCTCACCGTCCAGCCGGTAAATCTGAGGCACTGCATTATAGGAATATTCCACCGCGTTGGTGTAGGCTTCTATCCCGCTGTCACCGCTGTCCAGAAACTCTTTCAGAGACGCGAGATCATTGGAATCCATGGTGGAAAACAAATCCGTGACCATCTGGATCACGTTCACTTCCCCCTTATCCTGACCGGAATCTGACTGATCCGCGGTGAGCATTGAAGAAAGATCCATACCGGTACTTTGAATCTGAAGGGGGTATTCTGACAGGGTCTCAGCCTCCACCGTCTGAATATAAGCGTTGACTCCCGTGGAAAGAGCCAGAATCAGCGCGATTCCGATAATACCGATGGAGCCGGCAAAAGCGGTCAGCAATGTTCTTGCCTTTTTGGTTCTCAGATTATTAAAACTCAGGGAAAGGGCTGTCAGAAATGACATGGAGGATTTTCCCATATTCCTGTGTTCCACATCCTCCTGCGTCTTATCCGTCAGCACCAGCGGGTCACTGTCCGACCGGATCTGTCCGTCACGCAGATTCACAATCCGGGTGGCATACTCCCGGGCCAGCTCCGGGTTGTGGGTCACCATCACCACCAGCCGGTCCCTGGCCACTTCTTTCAGCAGTTCCATCACCTGGATACTGGTACTGCTGTCCAAAGCTCCGGTGGGCTCGTCCGCCAGCACGATATCCGGGTCATTCACCAGCGCCCGGGCAATGGCCACCCGCTGCATCTGGCCGCCGGACATCTGATTGGGCTTTTTGTGCAGCTGATCTCCCAGCCCCACCTGTGTAAGCGCCGCAACGGCCCGCTCCCTCCGCTCGCTTTTTCCGATGCCGGAAATGGTCAGCGCCAGTTCCACGTTGGCCAGCACCGTCTGATGGGGGATCAGGTTATAGCTCTGAAACACAAAGCCGATGGTATGATTCCTGTAGGAATCCCAGTCCCTGTCCCGGTACTTTTTTGTGGAAATTCCATTGATAATCAGTTCTCCGCTGTCATACCGGTCCAGACCTCCGATAATATTCAGCAATGTGGTTTTTCCCGAACCGCTGGGCCCCAGGATCGCCACAAATTCGTTGTCACGCAGATTCAGATCCACATGATCCAGCGCTTTCTGCACCAGACTGCCGGTCCGGTACTCCTTGCAAAGCTGCCTGATTTGAAGCATAGATTCACGTCTCCTTTTTTGTCTCCTCCGGTCTTTCGATACGAAACCTCTTCCTGCTTCTCCTTTTTCCGCGACAGTTCATCCTTCCGGTTTCACTGTCCTTTCTCTTCCTCGTAATCACCGCAGCGCCCCTTCCGGAGCCTCTGCCGCCCAAAATACTCAGGCAAAAAACACAGCCGGGTATCCTGCCGGTTATAAAAATCCTGGCAGGATACCCGGACAGCTTAAAATTATATTATGACCGCTTGCGCGGTCACAATGCGTCCGGCGGATGTGCAGCGACTTTGCGCGGTTCCGCGCAAATCGCCTATGCACAGATATAATAGCCACACTGCGGCTATTATATCATAGTCCTAGTCTCCGGTAAAGAATTGTTAAGAAAATCTATCTCTATTTTGTAAGATTTCGCCGCGGCAGAACCAACCTCACCTGGCTCCCATCTCCAGCAGAAATTCCATTTCCAGATGTTTCTCATTCACCTGATGCCGCCGGGCAAGCCGGGGACCACAGCTGTTGGAGCCGCAGCCGGACATGGCGCCGTCCAGGCAGAGAATCGTATAGGGGCTCTTTTCCAGCTCGTAGCAGTGTCCTTTTCGGGTCAGTTCCTCCTGGGAATAGCGGGAGGCATTGAAGCTGAATCCATTTCCGACAGCGCTGGCCCGCAGCCATCTGCCGTCCCCGCCGGACAGCTCCACATAGCCGCAGCCCCACCGGCTGCCGTTCTCCTGCGGTTTCAGGTACGGCTCGTAAAGTTCCTGGCAGGAAGCCCCGAACTTTCCGAACCTGGCCGCCTGATGTTTGTCACAGTAGCTTTCCATGGGACCGTATCCCAGATACTGAGTCCGGTCAAATTCTTTGGGAAGAAACAGCCGCAGGCCGAACCTGGGCAGGAAGGGCATGGCCGTCTCCCGGTCACCTTCCACCCGCACCCGGATGCTTCCGTCGCCCCGGACACTCCAGATGACGCGTCCCACAAAGATCGGCTGCACCCAGGAGGCCACCAGCTGCAGGCGCACCGTGATCTGCGCTTTGCAGACTGCTCCCCGGCCGTCCGTCTCTTTTTCCATACTGCACTCCAGCACCTTGGTCTGCATCCGGTTATAACCGGCCTTCTCCCACTCGATCCGGATATTCCGGTCATTGTCCATGGGGGCCCGCCACAGATTCAGACGTACCGGCTGATCCGTCACCAGAACGCCCTCACGGGCCAGACTGGTAAACGTTCCCTCAAACCGGTCGAAGACATACCGGAAATCCTTTCCGGAAATCACGAAGAAGTCCTCCGTCTCCCGGCAGTCCAGCACAGCATCTTTGCCATCCGGCGTTCTCCGGTAGGGCTCCTCCCCCTGCTTTCTGGAAAGAATCACCTGATCCCTGCCGGCCTCATACCCCTCCGGCGTCATTTCCAGCTGCCGGTTCTGCAGGTAAATCAGATTCAGCACCGCATCGCCTTCAAACCCCTGAAGAACACTCTCCGGCAGAGAGAATACCGCGGTTTCGTGGGGCAGGATTTCCGGTTTTTCAAAGAATCCCCAGTCCCTCTTCTCTCCGTCCACTTCCAGTTCCCAGCAGATATCGTAAAGCTCTCCCGTGGAAAGGAAATCCAGCATATTTTCCAGGGTAACGGTTCCCATTTCCCCGTCCCAGCCCGCAAGCCGCACCGGCCGGGCCACATTTTTCAGTTCCAGAAGTCCCGTATGCGGTCTCCGGTCCGGATACACCAGCCCGTCCATACAGAAATTCCCGTCGTTAAACTCCTCGCCGAAATCGCCGCCGTAGGCGAATTTATCCCGGCCATCCGGCGTTTTCCCCATATAGACGGAGTGGTCGCACCATTCCCATACAAATCCGCCCGCATAGCCGTCATACTGATACATTCTGGAGAAATAATCCTCCAGATCCCCGGGGCCGTTGCCCATGGCGTGGCTGTACTCCACCATCACCAGAGGCTTTTTCCCCTCCTGGGTACAGAACCAGTCCACAAACTCCGGCGCCGCGTACATCCGGCTGTACACATCCAGACAGCTGACATCATTGGGTTTCCCGTCTTTTATCCAGATGGCATTTTCATAATTGAGAATCCGGGAAGGATCGAAGGCTTTCACCCATCTGGCGGCCTCCTCCATGCAGATCCCGTAGCCGCTTTCATTTCCCAGCGACCAGGAAATCACGCAGCCGTGGTTCCGGTCCCGGTATACCATCCCCTGCACCCGGTCCAGAACAGATTTCGCGAACCGGGGATCCTGCATGGCCACGCCGTAGGAGATATCCTCCTGAAATTCCGCGTACCGGTCCTCCGCTCCGCCTCCGCCGTACAGATCCAGGCAGCCATTGGATTCCACATCCGCCTCATCCATCACATAGAAGCCCAGACGGTCACATTCGTCCAGCGTCCAGGGCGCGTTGGGATAATGGCTGGTCCGGATGGCGTTGATATTATGTTCCTTCATCAGCCGCAGATCTCTCAGGAACTGTTCCCTGGAAATCACGGCTCCGGTGAAGGGATCGCTGTCATGGCGGTTGACTCCCTTCAGCTTGAACTTCTTCCCGTTCAGCAGCAGCACATTTCCCCTGGCTTCCACCTTCCGGATGGCCACCTGCTGACAGATAAACTCTCCCTCACACTCCATCATCAGATAATAGAGATTGGGCTGCTCCGCGTTCCACAGCCGCGGCTGGTCGATGACAAATTCCGCCGTCTGCCTGTGTCCGCAGGCTGCCTGGGCAATGCTGCCCTCTCCTTTTTCATCCAGAAGGCGCAGTAAGGCTTCCCCGCTGCCCGAAAATTCCAGCCCCACTTTCACCACCGCTCTGGAAAAATCCTCCGTAAGCTCCGTGGTCACTGAAAAATCCCGGATATGATTTTCCGGTCTCGCCAGAAGATAGACATCCCGGAAAATTCCCGACCAGCGCAGCTTATCCTGATCCTCCAGGTAAGTACCGTCACACCACTTCAGCACAATCACCGTCAGCCGGTTCTTCCCGTCCACCAGCCGGTCCGTCACATCAAACTCCGAGGTATTGTGGGATACCTGGCTGTACCCGGTCCATTGCCCGTTGACCCAGACGTAAAAGCAGGAATCCACCCCTTCAAAGTTCAGATACGCCCGCTCATTCTCCTTCTTTTCCCAGAAAAATTCCTTCACATACACGCCCGCCGGGTTCCGGTCCGGCACATAGGGGGGATTGTAGGGAATCGGATAGCGGCAATCACTGTAATGATTGGAATCGTAGCCCTGAAACTGCCAGCAGCCCGGCACTGACACCGTATCCATCTCCCCGGCATCCCAGCCCGCTTCCACACAGGCTGCAGGCACTTTATGTAAACTTTCATACCAGGAAAACTTCCAGTCGTCACCGTTCAGCATCAGGGCCCGGCTGCTGCAGGCCATATCCAGCAGCTGGGCCTCGGAGGCATTGCCGCAGGGCACATAATAGGCCCGGTGGGGCTCCGTCCCCACATGGAGCACATCCAGATTTTCATAATATTTTTCCAGTTTCATTGCCAAAACCTCCTCTCGCGAAATCTTCTGTCCGCGGGCAGCATACGCTCCGCTGCCCGCGGACATTCATGGCAATGGAAAGTTCACGCAGCATGCTTTATCATGAATCAGATGGAAAATACACTGCGCACCCGCAGGTTCTCCAGCGATACCTTGTCGGCGTTCAGCACCTTCACCCGCTTTTCTCCGCCATTCATGTCAAAATAATTGTCGGACAGGATCAGATCCTCTTCCTCGTTGAGAATCTCCACACTCTTGGCGTAGGCATCCGCCGTCACCACGATCTCATCCCCTTCCGCACGGCAGGAAAGCTTCGGATCCTCATACCGGAAATACTTGGGATAGGAGAAGATCACCGTTCCCTCCGAAATGCAGCTGCCCGCTTCCCAGGCCTCATAGCTGACATACTCCGTGAAATAATCCAGAGAATCAAACACCACCTTGTCCAGCCACACGCTGGAAAGAGCGGGAACCTGCACCGTCTCCTGATGCTCCTCGATGACGGAGGCATCCGCCCGGCGGCGGGCCCATTTCACCAGAATGGTTCTGTCCTTCCGGGTCTCGTTGGTCACATTGAGCCGGATGGATTTTTCAAATTCAAAATGCTCCCGGTTCATATCCGCCTCCGCGGACATCCAGCCCTGCTCCTCACAGGAAATCATCACCGGCGCGAAGAACCTTCTGGCATAATAATGCAGCGCTTTCCACCGGCCGCAGTAGTCGATGGACGCCCAGGATGCCACCGGCCAGCAGTCGTTCAGCTGCCAGTACACGGCTCCCATACATCTGCCCCGGTTTCTCCGGAAGTGCTCCACCCCGTACTTGATGGCTTCCGCCTGCAGAAGCTGGGAAGCGTACAGCAGGTCGCTGAAATTCTCCGGATACCGGTAGGTCTGCTGCAGGTAATTCAGAATCTTTCCGTTGGCCCCCGCATTTCTCTGGTGCTTCTCCATCACATAGGAGAAAATATTCCAGTCTTTCGGATCATCCGTGAAGGTCTGGATGGTGCGAAGTGACGGGAAGGACTGGAAGCCGAACTCGGACACATACCGGAAGAAATATTTCCGGTATTCGGAGAAGGGCTTGTTCCCGTGCCATACCTGCCAGTAATGCACATCGCCCCGGTTGGGATCCTGAGGCTCGTCAAAGGAACCGCCTGAGGAGGGGCTGGCCGGCCAGTAGAAGGTGTCGGGATCGTATTTTTCCAGCATCTCGGGAATGATCCGCTCAAACATGAACAGGTAATCCCTCACCTCGCTGGGCTTGGACACCCAGTTTCCTTCCTTCACAAATTCTTCCATCTCGTTGTTGCCGCACCACAGTCCCAGAGAAGCGTGATGGCGGATTCTCTTGATGTTATCCCGGAACTCCTCCCTGATATTTTCCTCAAATTCCGGCGTCAGCTCATATACCGCGCAGGCGAACATGAAGTCCTCCCACACCATCAGGCCCAGCTCATCACAGGCGTCAAAGAACCAGTCCTCCGGATAGTAACCGCCGCCCCATACGCGAACCACGTTAAAGTTGGCTTCCTTACACTGCATAAGCAGCTCTCTGGTGCGCTCCCGGTTCACACGCCCCAGCAGATGATCCTCGGGGATGTAGTCGGCGCCCATGGCAAAAATACATTCGCCGTTCACCTGATGGGCGAAGGAAGATCCCCTATGATCTTTTTCAATGTACATGGTCATAGTACGGAGGCCGATCCGGCGCTCCCACACGTCCGCCGGCTCCCCGTTCAGGTACAGCTGCACCCGCACCCGGTAAAGGGGCTGGTCTCCCACCCCGTTGGGCCACCACAGCTGAGGATGCTTTACGGTGATCTTTTC
>DVON01000180.1 GCA_018713585.1 Candidatus Pullilachnospira stercoravium
GCCACCCGCTGCTTCTGGCCGCCGGACAGGGTCACGCCCCGTTCGCCCACCATGGTACCGTAGCCGTCCTTGAACTGGCGGATGGCGTCGTCCACACAGGCGATGGAAGCGGCGCTGCGGATTTCCCGGGAATCCTCCTCATCGGAGGCGATGGCGATATTTTCTCCCACACTGCGGGAAAACAGAAACGGCTCCTGCAGCACCATACCGATGTTCTTTCTCAGATAATCCGGGTCGATATGACGGATATCCACGCCGCCGATGGTGATGACGCCGCAGCCCTCCGGCAATTCATACAGCCGGTCCAGAAGGTGCACCAGGGTGGATTTTCCGCTGCCGGTGCTGCCCAGTACCGCGAAGGTACTTCCGGCAGGTATGGTAAAGGACACATCCTCCAGAACCTCCGCGTCCGCCTGCTCATAGGAAAAGCGCACATGGTCGAACCGGATGTCCCGGTCCATGGGAGGACAGACGTCGTCGGGCCGTCCGTGCTCTTCTTCCGCATCCAGAATATAGGTCACCCGGTCGATGGAAACGCCGGCCTTGCTCATGTTGGACAGTACCCTTCCCAGGCTCCGGATGGGCCAGGACAGGGAGGCGTTGTAGGAGACGAAAGCCATCATGCCGCCCAGGGTCATTTCCCCCTGCACCGTCAGGACGGTTCCCAGAATCAGCACCGTCATGATCTGGATACCGGTGAGAAAGTCGCCCGCTCCCCAGTAGACGCTCATTAACCGGCCTACCTTGATCCACAGGCCGGCAAAGGTTTCATTTTTCTCGTCGAAACGGTCGATCTCGTAGGATTCCCGCCCGAAAGCCCGGACCACCCGCACGCCGGTGAGATTTTCCTGCACTTTTGCCGTCAGCTCGCCCTCCGCTTCGTCCGCGTCCAGAAATCTTCTGGAAATCCTGGAGTAGAAAAATGCGGAGTAGGCGATGATCACCGGCGTAAACAGCAGCACCACACAGGACAGCCCGGCGTTCATCCGGAACATGATGGTCAGATACAATACCATCAGAAAGACAATGCGGATCACGTCCATCAGCTGATTGCAAACGAAATTCCGGATGATCTCCACATCGTTGGTACACCGCTGAATGATATCCCCCGTCTTGTGGGCCACGTGCCAGGTATAAGGCAGTTTCTGAATATGGCGGTACAGCTGATCCCGCATACTTTTCAGAAATCCCTCGGATCCCTTTGCCAGGCAGATGCTGCTGACGTAGGTAAAAATCCCCGCTGCCACAGCGCTGGCCACCACGGCTGCCGCCGCCACTGCCAGAAAACGGCCGTCTCTTCCCCAGCCTTCCGTGGCCGCCTGTCCGGTCAGGTGATCCACCGTATACCGGATAATCTGCGGCGTCAGGGCGTTGAAGGCGGTATTCAACATTCCCGCCAGAAGAGCCAGCACCAGAAAATGCGTGTTCCCCTTTAAAAACCGGGCAATATCCCCCAGCTTTTTCCATCTTTTTTTCCATTTGCGCATGAAACAGTCTCCCCCTCTGCGTGTGTATTTTTCAGGGATACACCCTGACTTACCGGATGCTTTGCCGGCTGTCCGTCAAAAGGTCTGCCCGTGCAGGCGCGGCAGCCGCCTGCCGGACTTAACCGCATAAAAAAAGACATTCCCAACTCTTCAGGAATGTCTCTTCATCACTTATTGATTCTATCTGAGGTCAGACAGACACCGCCTTCCATTTTTCAAAAAGGCAGCCAAAAGTATCCGGGCATCCCTTTGGTTTCCAGTTTGCACAAACATCCCATGTATTTGCGATTCCTGTGATTTTACCGCGAAATGTGTTTTTCATCTGACTGCCTCCTTTCTCAAAATAGTGTGAATTTTTCATCAATTAAGCACATACTACACCCGCCGACAATACATGTCAAGTGTTATTTTCTTCTTTCCCGTATCCCCTCAAGAATTTCTGCCCGGGCGGTCAGTGCCGCTTCCTTTGGCAGTGCTTCCACCCCTTCCAGCGGATAGGAAATTCCCAGCTGCCGGTACTTCTCCACTCCCATGGTGTGGTAAGGGAGCACTTCCAGTCCCTTTATGTTGGTGAATCCTCCGATGATCCTTCCCAGACTTCTCAGCTGTTCCGGACCGTCCGTGATCCCCGGAACCACCACGTGACGGATAATCACCGGTATTTTCTTTTCCTCCAGAGCTTTCAGAAACTCCAGCACCGGCTCCTGTCCGCAGCCGGTCAGCCACCGGTGGCCCTCAGGATCACTGTGTTTCAGATCCAGCAGTACCAGATCCAGAGCCTCCCAAAGGCCGTCAAAATCTTCCGCCCGTTCTTTCCGGTAAACAATTCCGGAGGTATCCAGGCAGGTGTGAATCCCTCTCTTTTTGGCCTCTTTCATCAGTTCTGTCAGAAAATTCAGCTGAAGAAGCGGCTCGCCTCCCGTGGCGGTGATTCCCCCTGCTCTGTAAAACTGCCGGTTTTTCTCGTACTGATCGAGAATTTCCCCGGCCGTCATCTCTGTACCGCCATGGACAGCCCAGGTATCCGGATTGTGGCAGTATCTGCACCGCAGGGGACATCCCTGAAAAAATACCACAAAACGAATTCCGGGACCGTCTACGGTCCCGAAACTCTCCAGGGAATGAATCCTTCCCTTTTTCTCACTCATCCTACATCCCCTCATGGAAGGTTCTGGAAATCACCTCATCCTGCTGCTCTTTTGTCAGGTTGTGAAAATTCACGGCGTATCCGGACACCCGCACGGTGAGCTGGGGATATTTCTCCGGATGCTTCTGGGCGTCCAGCAGGGTTTCCTTTGTGAAAACGTTCACGTTCAGATGGTGTCCTCCCTTCTCGGCATAGCCGTCCAGCAGGGTCACCAGGTTGTCGATCTGTGCATCACTGATATTCATAATAGTTTCCTCCTGTCTTGGCCGAATGGCCATAGAGGTATCCCTATGGGGGATTCCCTTTTTTAAAGTGTCTTATATTTCCTCATCCATGGTCAGATTGGGCTCGCAGCAGGCGCAGTCCTTCGGAAGGTCAAAGGCGATATCGTCAAAGAATATGGCATCGTCTTTCCCCAGCGCTCCCGGGATGATGGAAAAGGTGTTGGAAATTCCGTCCTGCGCATCCTTGAAGGGCAGTTTTGACACGGAGCTTAAAGACGCCACCGCCCCATGGCTGTCCCGGTGATGCATGGGATTGGCTCCCGGCGCGAAGGGTTCCCCTGCCTTTCTTCCGTCCGGTGTGGAACCGGTGTTCTTTCCATACACCACATTGGAGGTGATGGTCAGAATGGAAGTGGTGGGGATACCGCCCCGGTAGGTATGATTTCCCTTGATGTATTTCATAAAATCATGTACCACCGCATAGGCAATCTCATCAGCCCGGTCATCATCATTTCCGTATTTGGGGAAATCTCCCTCTACCTGATAATCCACCACAATGCCGTTTTCATCCCGGATGGTTTTTACCTTCGCGTACTTGATGGCGGACAGCGAATCGGCCACCACCGACAGGCCGGCGATTCCCGTGGCGAACCAGCGGGTCACCTTCCGGTCATGAAGCGCCATCTGCAGCCGTTCATAGCAGTATTTGTCATGCATGTAGTGGATGATGTTCAGGGCATTGACATATACCTGTGCCAGCCATTTCATCATGTCATGGAAATTTTCCATGACTTCCTCATAGTCCAGGTATTCCGAGGTGATGGGACGGTATTTGGGGCCCACCTGCTTTTTGGATACCTCGTCCACACCGCCGTTGATGGCGTACAGCAGGCATTTTGCCAGGTTCGCCCGGGCGCCAAAGAACTGCATTTCCTTGCCCACCCGCATGGAGGAAACACAGCAGGCAATGGCGTAGTCGTCTCCATGGGTCACCCGCATCAGGTCATCGTTCTCATACTGGATGGAGGAAGAAGCGATGGAAGTTTTCGCGCAGAACCGTTTGAATTTCTCCGGAAGCCGGGTGGACCACAGGACGGTCAGGTTGGGCTCCGGGGCAGTTCCCAGGTTCTCCAGGGTGTGAAGATAGCGGAAAGACATCTTTGTCACCAGCGTTCTTCCGTCGATTCCCATACCGCCGATGGATTCCGTCACCCAGGTGGGGTCGCCGGAAAACAGGGAGTTATACTCGGGGGTTCTGGCAAATTTTACCATCCGAAGCTTCATGATAAAGTGATCCACAAATTCCTGAATCTGCTCTTCCGTAAACCGGCCGCTCTTCAGGTCTCTCTCCGCATAGATATCCAGGAACGTGGAAGTTCTTCCCAGTGACATGGCGGCGCCGTTCTGCTCCTTGATGGCCGCCAGATAACCGAAATACAGCCACTGGATGGCTTCCTGCACATTTTGGGCGGGCCGGGAAATGTCGTATCCGTAGATTTTTCCCAGCTCCTTCAGTTCCTTCAGCGCCCGGATCTGTTCCGAAAGCTCCTCCCGCTCCCGGGTCACATCGGAATACATGATGGTTCTGGTGGAATCCTTCTGAGCCTGCTTGTCCTCGATGAGCCGGTCCACCCCGTACAATGCCACTCTCCGGTAATCCCCGATGATTCTGCCTCTTCCGTAGGCGTCCGGCAGTCCCGTGATAATGTGGCTGGAGCGGCAGGCGCGCATCTCCGGTGTATAGGCGTCGAATACGCCGTCATTGTGGGTTTTTCTGTGTTTGGTGAAAAACTCCACCACCTGCGGATCCACCTGGTAGCCGTAAGCCTCGCAGGCTTTCACAGCCATGCGGATGCCGCCGTAAGGCTGCAGAGACCGCTTCAGCGGCTTGTCCGTCTGAAATCCCACGATGGTCTCCTTCTCCCGGTCCAGATAACCCGGTCCGTGGGAAGTGATGGTGGAAATGATTTTCGTATCCATATCCAGCACGCCGCCCTTTTCTCTCTCCTCCTTCATCAGCTCCAGCACCTGGTCCCAGAGCTGGCTGGTGGCCTTTGTGGGGCCGGAAAGAAAGGACTCGTCACCTTCATAGGGCGTATAGTTTTTCTGGATGAAATCCCTCACATTGATTTCCTTCTCCCAGATTCCCTCCCGGAATGATTCCCATTCTTTTCGCATGTATGTCCTCCTTTGGTTAGGTTTTTCTAACTTTCGCTCTGCCATTATATAGTATATAAGCATTTACGTCAATACTATATATTGTACCTAATCACAAACAATTTATTCACTTTGTATAGTTTGCGGAAGAATAAGGAATCATGAGCTTGTTGAGATAATTCATCTAATTTTTATCACCTCTTATTTTAAACCAATGGGTTGATTCTGTTTAATAGCTTACCGTCTTTTGCCAGTTCCCAGTTTTGCATTAATTCATTCTGATGAATCACACACCACGCCAAAACTAAAGAGCAGACATCATCTGTCTGCCCTCTTTTCAAGCCCTTATCATCCGGTATTCCCCGTTCCCCAATCAAAAAGTTTCCCGGTACGCAATGTTCAGTTTCCCGTTTTCCAGCGACACATCCGCAAGCCCCCCGCAGACCATGGGAATCATGGGCGGCAGATGGCCCAGATCCACATCCATGATCACCGGCACCTGATACTCCGCCAGAAGATCGCAGACCGCATGATACTGATCCAGCCCCATGATCTCCTGTCCGTGGCAGAGGGGACGGCCGATCAGAAATCCTTTCACATGGGAAAACCAGCCCGCGTGTTTCATCTGCCACACGGCCCGGCGGATGGCCATCACGTTCAGGTCGCAGGATTCCAGGAACCAGACGATGCCGTCCTCCTGATATTTTTGGGCAAACCGGGGCACCTGGTCATAGCTGGTTCCCAAAAGATTTACCAGGCAGTCCATACAGCCGCCCAGAAGACGCCCCTGTATCTGTACCGGCTGTCCGGTCTGCTCTTTTCCATCCAGGAACCAGCGGATCACGGAGGGCTCCGTCACATGATACGGCGCCAGGGGATGTTCTTCGTCCTTCAGCCCCTCTTTTTCCCAGAGATCATATCCCTGAAAATTCCGTTTTTCTCCCAGAAGCAGCTGGTAAGCGTCCCGGATGGCGGGATGCCAGGGTTCCATGCCGAAAGCTCCGGCACAGGGCCCGTAAACAGAGGCCACATCACAGAGTGTAGTCAAAAGGAAGGTGAAATTGGTATTGTCCGAATAACCCAGATACCATTTGGGACGCGCGGCCCTGATTTTGTCGAAATCAATGAAATCCAGGATCTCGCACATCAGCTCCCCGCCTCCGCAGGAAATAATCACATCTGATTCCCTTCTGCAGTACATCTCCTCCAGCTCTTGCCCGCAGGCTTTGGGGCTGTTGCTGATGCCGATTCCGGAATCAGCGTAGCAGTTGGGGCCCAGCACCAGAGAATGTCCCAGGGAGCGGAACACCTCCTGGGCATGATCGAAGGCACTCCGATACGGTTCCGTGGCACATCCCATGGAAGGCGCCGCAAAACCGATGGTTCCATTTTTTTTCAGATTTTCCGGATAACGCATAAAAACTCCTTTCGTTGCGGTAACCCCCTTTCCATTTGGAGGAGGCCTTCCACCTTATTGCCTTGTCTCTGCCGCCGTCAATGTGGCCAACAGCAGTTCATAAAAGTCATCCTCTCCCTCCAGAAGCGGAGAATTTTCTCCGCCGCCGTTGGTGCTGCGGCGCATGGTGGCGTAAAACTCTTCTCCCGCCTGCACCACCTCCATGGGATACAGTTCATATCCCTGCTGCCGGCAGATCCGGCAGAAGGCTTCCAGAGGATTTTTCTCCTTACGGGTGGCCAGCAGCGTTTCCCGCAGTTCTTTATTTTCCAATGCTTTCCGCTGGACTTCATCCAGCAATTCCGCAGTACTCATATCTCTTGCTCCTCTCTTTCTTTTGAAAAAAGAATCAATTCCCTTATCTATCTGACCGGGCCCGGATGAGATCCCAAAACGGTCAGCGCTGTCTTTTCTGTGCCAGAGAATCATAAAAATCCGCGATGTTTCTCCGAAGCTGTGCCTGTTCCGTCAGCGCCGTAAAATTTGCCACTTCCGATAAGGATCCAATCAGCGGCATTTCCTCGAAAACGGTTCCTTGCAGTTTTTGTTTCACAGCCGCGGCCATCCGGTCTGCCCAGATTACCAGAATCTTTCTTTCAAAATAGTTTTGTATGGATACCGGAACCGGTTCGGTAATTCCCAGCTCATTGTGAAATTTCGCCATCAAAAGCTGTGCGTTTACCAGATGTTCCTCCCTGGTTTCGATGTCAGGAGCTGCCAGTGACAGCCGAATCCGTTCTTTGATTTCCGGATCGATGGGAAGACGGGCAAAAGCAGTCCCAAACCATTTACTGTATGGGGCATAACGGCGGCAGTACAAAAAGGCCAGACGCATCAGCCGCTCCGCAATCCTGGCGCAGGCCAGCATAGAACCGGTCTCATCGCCCACATCGGCGCAGCGCCGGACAAAGGCCTGTTCCTCCGCCGCCAGTGACCAGTTGGAAGCGATCAGATACAGTCGGACAGATTCCGGATAAAAATTCAGATTGCTCAAACGATCTGCCATTTTCAAATCATCCTGAAAGAACTTTCCGGCGGTAAGGGCCAGAAGCTTATGTTCAGAAAAAGACAGCCAGTCCGTTTCCCGAAGAGCGGATAAATCCCCGCATCCCAGGTACTCATTCAGATATTCTGTCTCCGTATAAATATAAATCAGAGGTGAAATCCTGTCCCCGTCCGCCTGCTCGGCGTGCCGGACCCCATGATCCTCCGGGTCGGGCTCAGAAAAATTCACGGAAAATCCCCGGTAAACCGGCGGAAGCTTTCTGGAGAACAGATCCATGATTGCTTCCCTTTTCCCAATATCCTCCGGAGCGAGAAAAAGATAAAACCGCGGTCCCCACATGTGATCGCAGGAGGTGAAATCGTCATATCCCAGCACATCAGATCCAAAACCCAGAAGACCTGCGGAATAGGAAAGTCCGGGATACCGGGAAGCCAGAAGCGGTCTGGCCGCTTCCTCAAAAAAGCTTTCCGCCAGCTTCATTCCTTTTATAAATTCTGCCATGGGTTTCTCCTTTTATCCCTTTACCGGTTTCCGCCCAGAAGTTTTTCCGCCGCTTCCATCCGCTCCGCCACGGAAACACCGAAGGGACACCGCTCCTCACAGCCTTTGCAGCCGATGCAGTCTCCACCGTTGGCAGAAAGGCTCTGGTAATGGGCCCGCACCGTATCCGGCACCTCCGGCTGCATCAGCGCCAGATCGTACAGCTTATTTACCATGGCGATGTCGATGCCTGCCGGGCAGGGCGCGCAGTGTCCGCAGTAGGTACACTGGCCGGAATAGGCGTGCATCGGCGCACCAGCCAGCACGGTGGCATAGTCCTTCTCTTCCTCCGTGGCGGTCTCATAGGCCACTGCGGCGTCCACATGAGCAGTGGAATCGTATCCCACAAGGACACTGGCCACCGCCGGGCGGGTCAGCGCATAGTGCAGACACTGCACCGGTGTCAGGGCCACGCCGAAGGGTGAAGTTTTCGCGTCAAACAGCCGTCCGCCAACATACCCCTTCATCACCGTGATGCCCACGCCTTTCTGCTCGCAGATCCGATACAGTTCGGCCCGCTCCAAATCGATGCCGCCCACACCGGCGTCATAGGTCTCTTTGAAATAATCATCAATATTCTCCGTGGCCGGCAGCATATCGAAGGCCGGATTGACGCTGAACAGAATCATTTCAATCTTTCCGCTCTCGGCCGCCAGCCGGGCCACCGCAGGATTATGGGTGCTCATTCCGATATGGCGGATCACTCCTTTTTCTTTCAGAGAGGCCGCATAGGCGTAAAATTCCCCATCGATGATCCGGTGAAATTCCGCGGTTTCATCCACAAAGTGAATCATTCCCAGATCGATATAATCCGTGCCCAGCCGGTCCAGAAGATCCTGAAATGCCGTTTCTACCTTATCCAGGTCTCTCGTCTTCACATACTGTCCGTCCTGCCAGGTGGATCCCAGATGTCCCTGGATGATCCATTTCTCCCGCTGGCCGCTTATGGCGGCTCCGATATTGGAGCGGACATTGGGCTCCGACATCCAGCAGTCCAGGATGTTAATGCCCGCCTCCTGGCAGTAATGGATGATCTGACAGACCTCCTCCCGGTTGTGGCGCTCCAGCCACTCCGCTCCCAGACCGATCTCGCTTACCATAAGTCCTGTGTTTCCCAATGCTCTGTAATTCATGTAAATTCCCCCTTTTCTGTATTGATTTGTTCTGTATTCTTATAACCTGTACTGCTGTAAAAATTCCTTCCGTTTTACGTTTTTATGGTGTTCCCTTACAACCACCTTACCCGCGGCGTCTTTTTTGGCGCTGTCCTCCTGTAACGGACTTTGGGATACCCGGCCAGCATACACATCTGAATCTGCTCTTCCCCGATTCCCAGAAACTCCCGTACCCGGGGTAGCCGCGAAGAAATCCTTGTCAGATAGCCATTGTACATAAATCCCAGTCCCAGAGAGCATCCCACCAGTTCCATGCACTGGGCCGCCAGGCCCGCATCGAAGGAGTGATCGCCCAGAAGATAAATCACCGCCGGGGCGTTACGAAACAGCATTTCTTCCTCTTCCGCAGCGTCCCGGTTTTCATAAAACTTCCGGATGGTCTGAAGGAAAGGATCCTCTTTGCCGGCATCAGAAGCATTTTCCAGGAGCTGTCCCATGCCCTCAAACACCAGACGTTTTAATTCCTGCCGCTTTTCCTGCACAATCACATAGGAAATCTCCTGCCGGTTGGCAGCGGTGGCCGCATGGGTTCCCGCATCCACCAGAAGCCGCAGCTTCTCCTCCTCAATGGGATTCTTTCTGTAATTGCGGACACTTCTGCGGAATTTTACAGCCAGAAGCATCTGCTCCCCATCGATGGCGGAAACGGAGGGATCATACTCCACCGGACAATCTTCATATTCCGGAATGGAAACTGCCCCGGTCGGACAGACCGCCACGCAATGGCCGCAGAGAAAGCAGGAGCCGGAAATCTCCATACCTTCCGGTCCTTTGCTTATGGCCTGCCGGATACAGTCCTTGGCGCAGGCTCCGCAGGAAATGCATTTGTTATGATCAAAGATTACCACTTGTTTTTCCATATCAATCACCTCCTGTTACTGTTCCACCTCAAAGGGCAGCCGGGAGAGGATATCTTTTTCCACATCGATTCCCGGATATACCTCCACCAGTTTGAGGCCCTTGGGCGTCAGCCGGAAAACACACCGTTCCGTCACATACAGCACTTTCTGCCCGTTGGCAATGGCCCGTTTCGCCGAAAAGCTGACGCTTCTCACCTTGTCCACGAATTTTGGAATGGAACCCTCCTTCTGAATGGTCACCATATTCTGTTTCTGGGATACCTCCAGGCCCTTGGTGTTGAAGGTCAAGCAGAATACCACCGTGGGCGTTTTCGCCGTAATATTGGCAAATCCCCCGATGCCGGAAAAGGCTCCCGGCCCCCGGTGGGAATTGACATTTCCCTCTTTGTCCACCTCCAGAGCTCCCATAAAACAGATATCCAGCCCGCCGTTGTCATAGAGGTCAAACTGGTTGGCCATATCGTAAACGGAGGACGCGCCGATCATGGCTCCGAACACCTTCCCGGAAACGGGGAATCCCCCGATGCCGCCGGATTCCACAGTCAGTGTGACCATGTCCAGCATCCCGCTTTTTCTGGTGAATTTGGAGACCATCTCCGGAAGGCCGATTCCGATATTGACGATATCATCCACCCGCAGCTCCTTTGCCGCCCGCCTGCCGATGATATTTCCCACCGCGCTGTTTTTCGACTGCATAGAGGAAACGGTGTCGATCTTTTCATTCCACTTACTCCAGTCTTCATAAGGAATCTCAAAGCTTCCGGTCAGCGCCGCATAGGCCTCGTTCTTTTCCTCCGGCTCTGCCAGTACGATGGCGTCCACCAGGCATCCGGGTATGATGGCGTTTCGGGGACGGGAAGGCGTATCCACCAGCCGGTCCACCTGTACGATTACCTTGCCCCGGTTTGCCTTCACCGCCTGACAGATGGACAGCGCGTCACCGGACATGAACATATCGTCAAAAGAGATATTTCCTTTCCGGTCCGCCGCCGTACCCTTGATCAGCGCGACATTTATTTTCGGCAACTTGTAGTAGAGAAACTCCTCGCCGTCCACCTCCACATACTTGACCAGAGAATCATCGATGGAAATCCGGTTGATGCCCGGCCCTTCTTTTCTCGGATCCACAAAAATATCCAGTCCCACCTTGGAGAGTGCTCCGGGAAGTCCGCTGGCCTGGGCGCGGATCGCATGGGAAATACATCCCAGCGGAAGGTTATACGCCTCAAAACGATCCTCCAGTACCAGCTTTTTTGTGCTCAGCATAGCGCCGAAGTGACCGCAGATCAGCCGGTCCACCGCGCCTTCCCGGATATAGCCTTCCGCATTGCGCTCCTCATCCCAGACGCCGAAACCGGCGCTGGAAATGATGGTCAGGTGCCGGGGCGACTGCATCCGCTGATATCTCCGGAAAATAGCTTCATGAAGCTCCACGGGATTTTCGATTCCCACAAACGAATTGACGCAGATACAGTCTCCATCCCGGATCAGGCGGATCGCCTCGTCTGCACTCATTATTTCATACATAAATATATCTTCCCCTTTTAAATTTTCTCTTTTGAATACCGGTACATATGCAGCTCATGCAGCGCTCTTGTGGCCGCGATGTACCGGGCCTGTCGGGCGATCGGGCCGTCAATCCCGCGGTCCAGGAAAAATACCTGATCAAATTCCAGTCCCTTGGCAAGATAGAAGGTGGTCACCGTCAGTCCTCTCCGGAAAGCGGTGCTGTCCCGGTCCACATAGTTTACCGCGATCTCCCGTCCGGTCAGAAGATCCCTTGCCCGCAAGGCTTCCTGCTCGGTGGTGACGATCAGCGCCGCCGTCTCATATTCCTCGTCCTCCAGACGGAGGCCGGCTGCTGCCGCCTCCACTGCCTGGTCAAAGGAAGCAAAGTCTTTCTCCTCCACCGGATGGCCGTGCCGTTCAAACAGCTCCACCGCATTGCTGTGTCCAAGTCCGGCCGCATAAGAAGCGATTTCCACCGTATTCCGATAGCTTTTTTTCAGTTCAATCCGGCGGATGTCCCTGCCGAAAATCTGAGGAAGAATCTGAAACATATCCCGCGCTTCCCCGTCCAGCGTCTGTTCCCGGTCTCCCAGAATGGTCATGCTGCAGGAAAAGAGATTTTTCAGGATCTCATACTGCAGCCAGCTGTAATCCTGCATTTCATCGATCACCAGATGCTTGATCTCCCGTCTGGCCTGCCCTCCGGTGAGCCGGTATTTCAGATACAGCAGCGGGTAGACGTCCTCATAGCGCAGTTTCCGCTCCTCCAGGGGCCTGCGGGGGAGCGTCGGATAACCGTTTTCCTCCAGAAACCAGTTGTAAATCACATACAGATCCCTGGTGACATACATTTTCTGGCACCGGTCTTTCAGATATTTCCGGTCATCCTCCGACATGGTGCACTGATAGAAGGTTTCACACTGATCCACGAAATACTCCTCCACCGCATCCATGCGGGCCAGCAGGGGCAGATCCTGAAAACGGAAATAAAACAGCCGGATGATCTCCTGATCCGTAAGCTCCATTCCCCGCCATTTCAGGCCGGAGAAATCCATCAGCCGGTCTTCCAGCTGGGCCAGAAATCCTTCCGTCTGCCCCACAAAGATTTCCGACTGCTTCTGCCGGTATCTTTCCAGGTCCCCGGGACTGATCCCGCCGGGTGCCAGAAGCTGTTCCATCCAGTCATAATGGTCCTCACAGTCTGCCGCCACATCCTGAAGTTCCCGGTAGGCAAACAAATCAAAGCTCATCTCCTGAATATTCTCCTCCCCCAGTTCCGGAAGAATATGGGAGATATAGGCGGAAAACACACTGTTGGGGGAAAGCACCAGCACATTGGAGGATTTCAGGTGCTTCCGGTCGTGATACAGCAGGTAGGCAATCCGGTGCAGGGCCACGGACGTCTTTCCGGAGCCCGCTGCCCCCTGGATCACCAGAATCCTGTCCCTGGTATTGCGGATGATGGCGTTCTGCTCCCGCTGAATGGTCCGGACAATATTTTTCAGTTTCACATCTCCGCCCGCGCCCAGCTCCTGGCGCAGAATCTCATCATCGATTTTCAGATCGCTCTCAAAGGCATAGATCAGTTTGCCGTTTCGGATCTTATACTGCCACTTGGCAGTCACCTCCCCGTCCATCTGTCCGGCCGGGGCCTGATAGGAGGCCGGTCCCCGATCATAGTCATAAAACAGGCTGCTGACAGGCGCCCGCCAGTCATAGATCAACGGAGTGGTTCCTGCCCGCAGGGCGAAATTGCCGATGCCGATGTAGAAGGTTTCCGGTTCCTCATCCCCTTCATAGAGAAAATCCACCCGTCCGAAATAAGGAGAGTCCAGCATCCTTTGAAGCTTCCGTCTCCGCTTCTGATTCTCCTGGTTGGCATTGACCTGCCCCAGCAGTGCCTGCTGATTGTCATAATTTTCGTAGCCGTACTGGTCCATCTCCGTATAGTTGTCCCAGTAATATTCATGCATGCCGGCGATATCCTCCTGTCCTTTGCGGATGGTATCGTCCAGCACGCGGATTCGTTCCCGGATTTTATCCAGGACGTCCTGCAGAAATTCTTTCTGCCCTGTATCCCTTTCAGTCGCCATTGCGGTTAACACCCTTTCTCGCCGGATCCAGCTTTACTTTGTTGTTGTAGATTTTGAAGCGGTTAAAGCTGCGGATCAGGCTGGAAACCCTGGAAAATCCGTACTGTTTCACATCAAATTCCGGAAAACGCTTCCGCAGCTCATCATGGATCACACTCAGATTATCCACCTGTCCGTGGTAATCGTTGATGATGCTCTCGATGGCATCTCCGATCATTTCCTTGGAAACCGACAGCCGCTCCGTCACCAGATAGCTGTGGCTCTTTTTGATCACATCAAACTCCTTCATACTCTCCAGGAAGGTGGACAGCTTGGCAAAGCCATAGTTTCTCACATCAAATTCCGAATACTTTTTCGAGAGAATGCTTCCGATCTCTCCCAGATTGGTCTGGCGTCCCTGGTTGTTGTTTTCCATCAGCACCTTGGAGATGGTCTGCTTGATATCCTGCAGAGAGGTGATGGACTTTCCTTCGATGTTATTGTCATCGTCCTCCTGGGAGATCACCTCCAGAATCTTGAACACATCGCAGGCCACCATGAACGCCCGGGGCGTCTTTTTCTCCCCGATTCCCATCACGAACATCCCTGCCTCCCGCAGCCGCTGGGCCAGCCGGGTAAAATCCGAATCACTGGATACGATGCAGAAGCCCTCCACATTGCCGGAATACAGGATATCCATGGCGTCGATGATCAGCGCGGAATCCGTGGAATTTTTCCCGGTGGTGTAGCTGTACTGCTGTACCGGATTGATGGACCACTCCAGAAGAACCTCTTTCCAGAGCCTTTTAGTGTTGTCCGTCCAGTCCCCGTAGATCCTCTTGTAGGAGGCCACCCCGTAATCGGAGATCTCATCCAGAATATACTTGATATACCGGGGCGATACGTTGTCCGCATCGATCAAAACAGCGATTTTACAGTTTTTTTCCAAATATTCCATAGTTACCTCATCCTCTGATTTCATAAATTGGGCTGTTCTTTCGGACAGCTTTGCCGGATCGCCGATCTTCTCTGATCAGCAGCTATTTTTATATTATACCGTATTTTACCCTCTTTTCCAATCAAAAAACGGAAATGGACGCAAAAAGCTCCGGGCCGCATAGGGCAGTGCTGCCTTACGCGGCCCGGAGTCTCCGGCTTTCTTTCTCTTATTACCCTGGATACTTATTCGTAATCCAGGCAGGCCCGCTCCGTCACATAGGGACGAACATAGGTATCCGCCACCTTCACATGCTCCGGATGTACGCCGTAGGCGGCGATATCCTCCGCCTTTTCCAGCGTGGTCACCAGCGCCACATCATGGGTGCTGGATGCCAGCGGATTCTCCACAAAATCCACGGTCAGCAGTCCCGGTACTTTTCCCACCAGCGCTTTCAGATTCTCGGCCATGGCCGCCTTCAGTTCCGGTTTTTTCTCCTCCGGGATCTCCGGACGGAACTTCCACATAACGATATGATGTGCCATTTCGCAGTCTCCTTTCCTGTTTCCGGCCATATGGCCATTGCAATCATTGTAATATACCGCCGGCCGTCTGTCAAACAGAACAGGAACAGATGAATCTGCAAATTTTATCAGGACTGCTTCTTGCTTTTCCTGTTGTATATACGTTATAATTTCTTTGGCTATGGAGGTGACAATTTTGAAAAAACTTACAACGTTATTATGTGCTCTTTGTTTGGTATTTTTCATCTGCCCTGTCAATGTCTGGGCGGCTGAAGGTACCGGTACCGCCGCGGTGCCGGTGTGGCTTTGCCTTCCCTTCGCGGGACTGCTGCTCTGTATTGCGGTGATGCCGCTGGTAAAAGGAGAATGGTGGGATGCCCACAAGCCACATGTGGTGATCCTGTGGATTCTGGCCATGATGATCCCCTTCTCCGTTGTCTACGGCGTTGGCGAGATGGCGGAAACTGTGCTGGACTGCGCGGTAAACGACTATGTGACTTTTATCATTCTGCTGTTCGGCCTGTTCTGCGTCTCCGGAAACATCACCATGGAAGGGGATTTCGCGGGATCTCCCCGGGTAAATGTGGGGCTTCTGGCCCTGGGAACCATTCTGGCCAGCTGCATCGGCACTACCGGCGCCAGCATGCTCATGGTACGCCCGGTGCTGAAAATGAATTCCTGGAGAAGGCGGAAGGCCCATGTGATGATTTTTTTTATTTTCATGGTTTCCAATATGGGAGGAATCCTGACACCCATCGGAGACCCGCCGTTGCTGATGGGTTTCATGCGCGGCGTGCCCTTCTTCTGGAGTCTGCATCTTTTCCCGGTGCTTTTATTTAACATGGTGATTCTTCTCTTTGTATTTTATCATGTGGACAAACGTATGTACCGTAAGGATATCGCGGAGGGAAGGAAACCGGATATCAGCAGGCCGGGAACCCAGTTCCGTATTGACGGCCTGCACAATATCCTCTTTCTTCTGATGATCGTGGGCGCTGTGATTTTAAGCGGTGTGCTGCCGGGCATGAACGCCTTCCAGGATAGCGCCGGAAATGTTCTGGGCATACATATTTTCAGAGATGTGACCCTGAGTCTTCCGTCTGTGATTGAGATTGTGATCATTCTGGCCGCTGCGGCCCTGTCCTTTAAGACAACGCCAAAAGAGATCCGGACGCGAAACCATTTTACCTGGGGAGCCATCCAGGAGGTGGCGGTGCTGTTTATCGGTATTTTCATCACCATGCAGCCG
>DVON01000018.1 GCA_018713585.1 Candidatus Pullilachnospira stercoravium
TGGGTGCCGTACAATAACTACAGCTAGAAATGCCGGAGAATCCCGGAACCTTCGCGCGCATGCCACCGCGTTTCAGGATTTTCCAAACTACATAAGAAATGAGGACAATACCATGATTATTGTAATGAAACCGGGCGCGCCTCAAAGCGCCGTTCAGTCTGTGGCCAGCGTCATCCGTGACAAAGGACTTGAAACCCATCTCTCCCAGGGAGAACAGGTAACCATCATCGGCGTGGTGGGTGATAAAACCCGCCTCAACAGCCAGCAGCTGCAGGTAATGCCCTATGTGGACCGGATCGTTCCCATCACGGAGAGCTATAAACTCACCAACCGGAAGTTTCATCCCCAGCCCACCAGAGTGAAAGTGGGAAGCCACGAGATCGGCCCGGACACTCTGACCATCATGGCCGGCCCCTGTGCCGTGGAGACGGAAGAACAGCTGATGTCCATCGCCCGGGCGGTGAAAAAAGCAGGCGCCCAGATTGTCCGCGGCGGCGCCTACAAACCCCGCACCTCCCCCTACTCCTTCCAGGGTCTGGAGGAAGAGGGGCTCCGCTATATGGCAGAGGCAAAAAAGGAGACGGGTCTTGCCACCATCTGCGAGGTAATCAGCGAGGAGGCCATCGAGGCCGCGGCCAAATATGTGGACATGATCCAGATCGGCGCCCGCAATATGCAGAATTTCCAGCTGCTGCGGGAAGCAGGCCGTTCCAAAATGCCGGTGCTTCTGAAAAGAGGCCTGGCCGCCACCATCGACGAATGGCTGAACGCGGCAGAGTATATCATTGCGGAGGGCAATCCCAATGTGGTATTGTGCGAGCGGGGTATCCGCACCTATGAGACGGCCACCAGAAATACTCTGGATCTGAGCGCCGTGCCGGTGATCCGGGAAAAATCCCATCTTCCCATCATCGTGGACCCCAGCCATGCCACCGGCGTGGCCGCCTACGTTCCGGCGCTGGCAAAGGCCGGTGTGGCCTGCGGTGCCGACGGCCTGATGATTGAGGTACACAACGATCCGGCCCATGCCCTTTCCGACGGACCCCAGTCCCTGACCTTCGATCAGTTCGGCGGCCTGATGTCGGATCTGGCGCCCTACATAAAGCTTTCAGAAAGGAAACTGACTCTATGACAGAGGAAAGACTTCATATTGGATTTATCGGTCTGGGCCTCATCGGAGGCTCCATCGCCAAATCCCTCCGCCGGTTCCATCCCGACTGCGTACTGTATGCCTACACCCGCACGGCGTCCACCCTTGAGGCGGCGGCCCGGGAAGGGGTGATCAACGTCTGCTGTACGCGGCAGGATGCCCGTTTTTCTGAATGTGACTATATCTTTCTGTGCGCCCCTGTGGAAGAAAACATTTCCTATCTCGCCTGGCTGAAGGATATCATCCGTCCCGGCTGCATCGTCACCGATGTGGGCAGCGTAAAAGGGGAAATCCATCAGGCGGTGCTTGAACTGGAAATGGACGGCTGTTTCATCGGCGGCCACCCCATGGCCGGTTCCGAAAAAACCGGGTATGCCAGCTCCACCGACTTTCTTCTGGAAAATGCCTACTACATCCTGACCCCCGGCGGCCAGGTGGCGGTGCCCGGGCTTTCCGCCTTTATGGAACTGATCGCTTCACTGGGAGCCATTCCCATGGCGCTCACCTGTCAGGAGCACGACTATATCACGGCGGCAGTCAGCCATCTGCCCCACATCATCGCCTCCACCCTTGTGAACGCCATCCACAAGATGGACACCCCGGAGGAATATATGAAACTGATCGCCGCGGGAGGTTTCCGGGATATCACCAGAATCGCCTCCTCCTCACCGGTGATGTGGCAGCAGATCTGCCTGGAAAACCGGGAAATGATCTCCCGGGTGCTGGACGAGTACATCCGGCTGCTGGTACAGGCCAGATGCTGGGTAGACAACGGCGATTCTGACGAGCTTTACCGGATGTTTTCAGACTCCCGGGATTACCGGGACTCTCTGCCTGACTCCTCCAAAGGAATGTTGCAGAAGGAGTATACCCTTTACTGTGACATTTACGACGAGGCAGGCGGTATCGCCACCATTGCCACGCTGCTGGCCATGAACAATATCAATATCAAAAATATCGGCATCGTTCACAACCGGGAATTTGAGGAAGGCGTTCTGCGCATCGAATTCTACGAGGAGGATGCCCTGAAAAAATCCGACAAGGTGCTGCGGGAGCGGAATTACCGCGTCCATATCCGCAGCTGACCGGAACTACGGGAGGAATTTTTATGGAAATCACACAGGCGAAAAAACCCCTGAAAGGCACTGTCACTGTCCCCGGGGACAAGTCCGTCAGCCACCGGGCGGTCATGCTGGGCGCCCTGGCCCGGGGAACCACCAGAATCCGGAATTTTCTTCAGGGTGCCGACTGCCTTTCCACTATCGGATGTTTTTCCCACATGGGGATCCAGGTGGAAAATCTGCAGGATGAGGTGCTGGTCCACGGCAAAGGGCTGCACGGACTGTCAGCCCCCGGCCAGGTGCTGGATGTGGGCAACAGCGGCACCACCACCCGGCTGATCTCCGGCATCCTGGCCGGACAGCCATTTTCCAGCGAGCTTACCGGCGACGCTTCCATCCAGAGCCGTCCCATGAACCGGATTATCCGGCCGCTGTCCCAGATGGGCGCGCAGGTGGAAAGTATCAGGGGAAACGGCTGCGTACCTCTGCGGATCTGCGGCGGCCCTCTGAAGGGCATCCACTACGATTCTCCGGTGGCATCTGCCCAGGTGAAATCCTGTGTACTGCTGGCCGGACTGTATGCGGATGCACCCACCTCCGTCACGGAACCCTGGATTTCCAGGGATCACACGGAGCGGATGCTGGCCCGGTTCGGCGCCCGGGTGGAAACCCGGGATACCACGGCCACCGTCTGGCCGGATCCCCAGCTTACAGCGGCCGATCTGCGCGTGCCGGGAGACATCTCCTCCGCCGCCTATTTTATCGCCGCTGCCCTGCTGGTACCCGGATCTGAGCTGCTGATCAAAAATGTGGGGATCAATCCCACCCGGGACGGTCTTCTGCGTGTCTGCAAAGCCATGGGGGCAGATATCACCCTGGAAAATGTACAGGATACTTCCGGAGAACCCTGCGCGGATCTGCTGGTGCGCCACAGCTGCCTTACCGGCACCACAGTGGAGGGCGGACTGATCCCGGCGCTGATCGACGAACTGCCGGTGGTGGCCGTTCTGGCCGCCTTCGCGCAGGGAACCACGGTAATCCGCAACGCGGAGGAACTGAAAGTCAAAGAATCCAACCGGCTGGATATCATGGTTACGGAGCTTAGGGCCATGGGCTGTGATATCGAGGGGACAGAGGACGGCATGATCATCCGGGGCGGCAGACCCCTCACCGGCGCCGTCATCGACAGCCGCCTGGATCACCGGATCGCCATGTCCTTTGCCATCGCGGGCCTGGCAGCCGAAGGCGTCAC
>DVON01000181.1 GCA_018713585.1 Candidatus Pullilachnospira stercoravium
AGTCAATTTTTGCCTTGTACTTTCCGTACTGCTCCAGGTATTTGTCATCGATACCTGCTTTTTTCGCGATCTCAGTGATCGGGAGCATTTCGCACTCCTGTGCGATTTCAATGTCAGATTTGTAGCCCATAGTGAAAATCTCTCCTTTCATCTGTTTGGCCGGATGGCCATAGAGGTTACCCTTTCAGGGTTTCATCTGTTTGGCCGGATGGCCATAGAGGTTACCCTTTCAGGGTTTCATCTGTTTGGCCGAATGGCCATAAAAGCAAAGATTCCGCAGCCCCCCGGAAACTGTCCGGTTATCCTCGATGGTTCCCTGCAGACAGGAAAATCCATTCCGGATAAAAAAAATGCAGCAAATGTAAAATACATTGCTGCCCAGACGGTCGACTCCATATGGATTCCGACTTCCCTGTGTTATATCACATATCCGTCAGTTATCGGAACCTTTTACTTTTCTGATTCCTGTTTATCTTAGCACAAATTGTTGGAAGCGTCAATGACATTGTGGAAATATTCTTATTTTTATGGAATCTACACAGAGAAAAAGCGAAAATATTGTTGAAAAGGGAGAAAAGCAGCTTGTCATTGGAAACGTATGGCGGTATACTCAAGCAAGAGGTGAAAATATGCAGAAAGATTTCAGCCATTTTGATGAAGAGGGCAACGCCGTAATGGTGGATGTAACGGGAAAACAGGAAACATACCGGAGTGCGGTGGCCTCCGGATTTATTCAGGTGAATCAGAAGATTATCGATGCCATACAGCAGCGGACCATGGCTAAAGGAGATGTGTTGGGAGTGGCCCGGGTAGCGGGCATTATGGGGGTGAAGGAAACCTCTCGCCTGATTCCCATGTGCCATACATTGCTGATATCCGGCTGTACAGTGGATTTTCGGGTGGACGAAAAACAGCGCAGGATCTATGGATGGTGTACTGTGAAAACCAGGGGTCAGACGGGGGTGGAAATGGAAGCGCTGACAGGAGTCAGTACGGCATTGCTGACCATCTATGATATGTGTAAGGCCGTGGATCGGAATATGGTTATTTCGGAAATCCGTCTGGAAGAAAAGATGGGCGGACGCAGCGGTGTGTTCCGCCGGGAACCGGACCCGGGGAAAGAGAGGGAAAAAGATGGATGAAATAAGAGAGGAGATTCTTTCCGGTTTTTGCCGGCAGCAGAATCAGGGGAGAACCGTTACCTGTGAACTGGAGAAGACGGAGAAAGGATTCAGGATTTCATTTGTGGACTGCGGATATTCCGGCTGCATGCATAAGGGGAGCTGCCTGATTGCGGATGAGATCGGGAAAATAATTTCAGGTAGTCGTTGACATATACGAAGGCTCTTACAAATGAATAACATATTATTAAGGAAACCTTACGTTCATGAATTGTTCATAAAATATTTTCGGAAGAAAAGCTTGCAACTCTGGCGGGATTATGCTAATATGTAAAAGAAATGAAAAAAGTGTTTCAAAAATGTTACACTGAAAATGAATGGAAACACCCGGTGACAAGCAGAGTTATAGTACATAAGGGAGTAAATAAGTAATGAAAAAAAGAATTCTTTGTTTAACCTTGGGACTGGTTCTGACTTTTTCTCAGGTGGTTAATGTTGCGGCATCTACCCGCAAGGAAGAGCTGCAGCAGCAGAAAGCTGCCACAGAGAGTCAGCTGGCTGAACAGCAGGCTGTGATTGACAGTCTGGAAGAACAGAAGAATCAGATTACATCCGAAATCAGCGATCTGGACGCACAGCTTGTAGATGTGATGGTTGAGATTGAGGTCCTGAAGGGAGAACTGGAAGATAAGGAAACGGAGATTGCACAGACTCAGGAGGAACTGGCACAGGCTCAGGAAGAGCGTGATCGTCAGTATGAGGCCATGAAGGTCAGAATCCGTTATCTGTATGAGAATGGGGGCGGAGATGCCTGGGCCCAGCTGCTTCTGCAGGGCGAGGATATCGGCAGCATTCTGAATCAGGCAGAATACATACAGAAATTATACGAGAGTGACAGAAACAGCCTTGAGGAATTCGCGAATACGGTTCAGCAGGTATCTGATCTGGCAGATCAGCTGGATTCCGAGAAGGCAGAACTGGAAGAGATGCAGCAGGCATATGCGGATCAGCAGGCAAATCTGGAGACCCAGCTGGCTGAGAAGAAAGCAACTTCCAGTGATTATGATACACAGATCAGCGAGGCACAGAGCCAGGCCAGCGCTTATGCAGCTCTGATTGAGCAGCAGAACGCTGAGATCCAGCAGATCGAAGAGGAAGAGAAGAGAGCCGCTGAGGAGGCAGCAAGAAAGGCTGCAGAAGAGCAGGCCCGCAGAGAGGCGGAAGAGCAGGCGGCAGCGGAGAGAGCAGCTCAGCAGGCAGCTGAAGAGGAAGAGGAGGAACAGCAGTCTTCCAGCAGTTCCAACAGCAGCTCCAACAGCAGCTCAAGTTCCAGCAGCAGCTCCAGCAGCAACAGCAGCTCGAATTCCGGAAACTCCAGCAGCAGTTCAAATTCCAGCAGCAGCTCAAACTCCGGAAGTTCCAGTTCCAGCAGTTCAAGCTCCAGCAGCGACAGCAGCTCCAGTTCCGGAAGCTCCAGCTCCGGAAGCAGCTCCAGCAGTTCTTCCGGCTCTGTAGCGTATAACCCCACCGGTCAGTCGGTAGTGGATTATGCGTGTCAGTTTGTGGGCAATCCCTATGTATGGGGCGGCACCAGCCTGACCAATGGAGCAGATTGTTCCGGATTTATTATGAGTGTATACGCACGCTTTGGCGTATCCCTCCCCCATTCTTCCGCGGCTATGAGAAGTGTGGGTGTGGGAGTATCCTATTCCGAAGCAATGCCCGGTGATATCATCTGCTATTCCGGACATGTGGCTATCTATATGGGAGGCGGAGCCATCGTGCATGCCAGCAACGCGAAGGACGGTATTAAGATCAGCTCCAACGCGGCATACAGAACCATTCTTGCTGTAAGACGTGTTCTGTAATTAACAGGAACTACATAGCGGCGAAGCCGCAGAAGGGACACCCCGCAGGATTCTGCGGGGTGTTTTTGATGGAGAAAAAAGCCATGAATCAATTTCGGAAAGTGATAAGAAACTGGGAGGACTGGGAGGCCACGGCGGGTGAGATTTCTGCTTTTTCCGGCGTTGTGGAGAAAATTTTTCACAACGAGGGACTCCCCGCGGCAGACATCCGCGAACTGCCGCCGTCCACCAATGCAGTATTCCGGGTGGGCGATTATGTGATTAAGATTTACGCGCCCCGCCAGGCGCAGATGGAACCCGAGGAAGAGCAGCGGATCGAGCGGTTTGCCATGTGGCGGGCAGGGGAAGCCGGCGTGCCGGTGTCTGAGATCGCGGCCTGGGGCTGTCTGAAGGATCAGTATGATTTCTATTATCTGATCTCCCGTTATATGGAAGGACAGCCCTTCGGGGAGGTGGTCCGCCGGATGGGGACGGCAGAGAAAAGGCGGATGGGCGCCCGTCTGAGAGACCTGACGGACCGGATGAATACACCCTGCGCGCCTTTCCGGCAGGTGGATGTGCTGACGGATCCGGACCGGCAGGTGCGGTGGCAGGGATATCAGGAGAATTTCCGGGGAGACCGGAAAAATTATCTGGAGGGGCGTTGCTTCGGAGAGCAGGTCTTTGTCCATGGAGACCTCAACGGCGGCAATGTGCTGGTGGACAAAGAGGGCGGTATCTGGTTTCTGGATTTCGCGGAGGCGGTTCCGGCGTCGGCGCTGTACGAGCAGATGTATGTGGCGGTGGAGCTTTTTCAGATGGACGCGGCGCTGCTGGAAGGGTATTTTCCGGGATACTCCCGGGAGGCCCTGGCGGAATTGATCACGGACGGGCTGCTGATGCATGATTTCGGAGGGGATCTGGTGCGGAGGTATTTCGGCGGGCCGGATGGCCTGTATACGGTAAAGGACCTGGCCGGCCGGGTGCGCGGGCGGCTGGAAGCGGGCGGATATTCGGGAGAGATTTTCGGGAGGAGCTGAGAAGGTGATGAAATACAAACTGCTGATGGTGGATGACGACGTACAGCTTCTGAAAATGCTCAGTCAGTATTTCCAGATCAAGGGGTATGAGATTCTGACGGCGAAGGATGGAAAGGAAGCCCTGGAGAAGGCGGCAAAGGGGCCGGATCTGATTCTGCTGGATGTGAATATGCCGCGGATGGACGGCCTGGAGGTTTGCCGGAGAATCCGGGACAAAGTCTCCTGCCCGATTCTCTTTCTCACCGCCCGGGTGGAGGAGGAAGACCGGGTGGGCGGTCTACTGTCGGGCGGTGATGATTATATTGTGAAGCCCTTCAGCCTGAGGGAACTGGAGGCCAGGATTACGGCACACCTGAAACGGGAGGAACGGCATCAGAGCCGCACAGAGTACCGGTTCAAAGGGGACTGCCTGGTGGACTATGCTGCCCGCACGGTGCAGATCGGGGAGCAATATCTGGAGCTGACCCGTCTGGAATATGAAATTGTGGAATTCCTTTCCATGCACCCAGGGCAGGTATTTGACCGGGAGCGGATTTATGAGCGGGTCTGCGGGCTGGATGGAGAGGGAGACAGCCGGGTGATTACGGAGCTGGTCCGCAGAATCCGCAAAAAGATGGCCGCCTGCACGGAGCAGGAATATATCGAGACAGTCTGGGGGATGGGATACCGATGGAAAAACTGAGAAATCTGAGTCTGAAGAAAACACTGGTACTGTATCTGGCGGCAGGCCTTGTCATCGGATTCTTTCTGTCAGCTCTGCTGGTAATGTCCGCAAACTATGTCCAGCAGCAGATCTGGTGGAAATATGTGGATCAGGAGGTCTATCTGGAAGCGATGAACCGGGGAGGGGAGAACTATGAAGTGGTTGTCGCCCGTCCTCCCCTGGAGACCATGAGCGCTTCGGACGGACGGATTTCGGAACTGTGCGATGTTCTGGACACCTATGGAATCCTGGTGATTTCCATGGCTGCCAGCTGCCTGGCGGTATATCTGTTTTACAGAAACAAGCTGCAGAAACCGCTGGCCATCCTGCGGGAGGCCTCCCGGAAGATTGGCGCCAACCAGCTGGACTGCCCGGTGATTTATGAAAACCGGGATGAAATGGGGCAGCTCTGCCGGGAGTTTGAGACCATGCGCTGCCAGCTGGAGGAAAATAACCGGAAGATGTGGCGGATGGTAGAGGATGAAAAAGCACTGCGGGCGGCCATTGCCCATGATATCCGTTCGCCGCTGGCCGTTCTGCGGGGCTATCAGGAAATGCTGCTGGAATTTGTGCCGCAGGGGTGTCTGGATCAGCGGCAGACAGAGGAAATTCTGCGGGACGGCATGGGGCAGCTGGACCGGCTGGACGGTTTCATCGAGACCATGCGGCGGCTGACCCGGCTGGAGGACCGTCCCCTTCAGCTTGCCGCCACCACCGGCAAAAAGCTGGAGGCTAAGATCCGAAAAAGCGCCGGGGCGCTGGCCCGGGAGGCAGGAAAAAGCTGCCAGGTAACCAGTCAGTGCGGCATGGAGGAATTCCGGGTGGATGAGGAAGTGATCCTGGAGGTGGCGGAAAACCTTCTGTCCAACGCGCTGCAGTATGCGGCCAAGGAGGCCCGGGCCAGGCTTTTTCTGCAGAAAGGAGAGCTGGTTTTGCTGGTGACCGACGACGGGTGCGGATTTTCCGAGGATACGGAAACGGTGACCCGGGCCTTTCACCGGGGAAATGTCCGGGACAGCCTGCAGCATTTCGGCCTGGGAATGTATATCAGCAGAGTCTACTGTGAAAAGCACGGAGGGACGCTGCTGACGGAAAACGGAAAAGAAGGAGGAGCTGCTGTGCGGGCTTCCTTTAAAATTTCCTGACGTTTGTGCGGGGAGAAGAAAGACACGGTTTTTCTTCTCCCCGTTGTTTTTTTGTTGTGATCTGCCGGTTATGCTGTAAGCAATAAAAAGCAGGGAACTTCCCTGCGGGAAAGGCGGGAGTTGTGTATGAAAGCTGTGATGAAACAGGCGGTGAGGAATTATTTGAAAAATCCTGTGTTCTGGATCGCTTTTCTGATTATCATGATAGGCGTTTACCAGGATGTAAGCCCTTATCTGAAGCTTCACTGGTTTACCTCGGATCAGGAAATTCGGAAAATGCAGGTGGATGATATCCCCATGAACGATCTGGATGTGATGCAGGGGTATCTGCCGGCCACCGGGGAGCAGCAGAAGGCGGCGGCGCTGCAGACCATCGGCCAGACGCTGCTGGAGGAGTTTGATATGACCGATGAGGAAGTGCAGGCGCTTCTTGAGAAATTTCAGGATATGGAGATTGGAGAAATCCAGGAATATCTGGAGGGGATCGGCTACTACGGCTCCCTTTACACCTTTGAGGACAACCGGTATATCCAGGGGACGGCCCGGGAAGTGAACCAGTACATGGAGGAACGCTTCCGACAGCATCCTTACTCCTGGTATCTGGCCAACAAATTCGCCGATTTCGGCGGGCTGTACCTGGGTTTCGGAGCCTCCATTCTGCTGGCGTTGCTGTTTTACCAGGATACCAGGAAGAATACCTGGGAACTGCTGCACACAAAGCCGGTGACCGCCTGGCAGTATGTGCTGGGAAAGGCCATGGGAGGATTGCTGGTGATGCTGCTGATTCTGGCGGCGCTGACCATATTTTTCGCGGGACTTTGCCTGGCGGTGGGGCTTGGGGAAAATCTTCCGGTGAATCTGCTGGATTTTCCGGCGGCGGCCGTGAAATATATTCTGCCGAATCTGATAATGATCGTCAGCGTGTACGCGGTGGTGGCACTGGCATTTCGCAAGCCCCTTCCCGGCGCGCCCATTCTGTTTCTGTATCTTCTGTACTCCAACATGGGCGTTAAGGGGCCGGACGGCATCTATGATTACTATGGGAGGCCGCTGGCGATCATGGTCCGCTTTCCGGGGAATTTTCTGGAGACAGCGGCGCCCTCAGTCACCGGGTTCAACCAGATTTTCCTGCTGGTGTGCAGCGGCCTGGTCCTGGCGGCGGCAGCCCTGTTGTGGAAATATCGCGGGAGATTTTCTTATGGCCGCGGGACAAAGGAAAAAAGAAGGAGGCGGGCGGATTGAGAACAGAGAGCAAAATTAGTTTTCCATTGTATAAGATCTGTTATTCCCTGGCCTTTGTGGCGGTGCTTTCCCTGGTGCGGGGCGTCAGCTCCGTGGCGGAAATCGGAAATGTCATGCAGCAGGCCATGGGGATTCTGGCGGTGGTGTTCTGCGCGGACACCTATATGCAGGAGGTACAGAGCAGCCGGGCAGAGGTGTTCGGCCTGTATTCCATGAGAAAAAAGCTGCGGGTGGTGTATACCCGCCTGGCAGTGCAGACGGCATATTTGTACGGGGTTTCCATCCTGGGGTATGGATGCTTCTTCTGGCAGCGGCCGGTATCCTCCTGGGACGGAGATCCGGCCTGGGTATCCTTTCTCATGTACCTGGCGGCCATGCCGACCATGCTGCTGTTTTGCGGAACCCTTTCCATGACGGCGGCCAATCTGCTGAAGAATCTGTGGGCGGGCATCGGCCTGGGAGCGCTGGTATGGTTCGGGCTGATTTCCAGCGGCGCCGATGAACTGCTGGGAAAATGGAATGTGTTTTCCTTCGCCTTCCGGGATATCCAGCGGACGCTGGATGTGAGCTGGCTGTGCGGAACC
>DVON01000182.1 GCA_018713585.1 Candidatus Pullilachnospira stercoravium
CCTGAATCAGCGGTTCCAGGTATTCCATCATGCTCTCCGTCACATCATTTCCCGCCGGGCTGATAAAATTTTCCGGCACCTTTTTCTCCCGGTTGGAAACTTCGCTGACCGGAACCGACGTGAATTTTACCCGGTAGGGATCATCGCTGACCCTCTGAATGGAAGCCATCCGTCCGCTCTTTCCTTCCAGGGCACAGTGACAGGCAGTCATACCCAGCAGCCTGGACTCCTGAATGTCCGTGGCACTGGAAATGTGCGCCGCGCAACGCTGCATCAGATTCAGTTCCACTGACCGGACCTTGCAGCCGATTTCCTGGCGGACCGCATCCTCCAGCACCCGGGCGCTTCCGGCAATATAGCTGTGGCCGAAGTTATCCACCGCGCCGCTCTGAACGGACTCGGAAATATAGACGCCCCGGGCGTCCCGGATTCCCTCGCTGACTGCCACCAGCACGCTGTCCTGCACAGCAAGCTTCTCCCTCACATCCTTCAGAAACTGCGGAATGGAAAATGGCCTCTCACACAGATAAATCAGGCTGGGGCCTTTGCCGCCGTTGTTCCTGGCCAGAGCCGAGGAAGCGGTAAGCCACCCTGCATTGCGCCCCATCACCTCCACGATGGTAACCGCTTTGGTGTCATAGACGCTGCAGTCCCTCTCCAGCTCCGCGAAGGTGCTTCCGATATATTTTGCCGCGGAGCCGAAACCCGGACAGTGGTCGGTGCCCATCAGGTCATTATCAATGGTTTTGGGGGCTCCCACAATGCAGATATCCCCGATATTTTTTTCGCGGCAGTAGGCGGACAGCTTATCCACCGTATCCATGGAGTCGTTACCTCCGATATAGATAAAATAAGAAATCTCATGCTTTTCAAAGATCCGGATAATCTCCTCATACTGTTCCGGATTCTCCTGCGGATCACTGAGCTTGAAGCGGCAGGATCCCAGTGCCGCCGCGGGTGTCTGGCAGAGAAGATCCAGATCCGCTGTGTTGTTCATAACATCCGACAGATTCACAAAACGCTCCTCCAGTACCCCTTTGATGCCGTTGACTGCCCCCAGCACCTGATCCACTTCCCCGGAAAGGGATGCCGCCGTCAGCACGCCGGCCACCGTAGCGTTAATGGCAGCGGTGGGACCTCCGGATTGTGCAACTAATAAATTTCTCATTCTCTTCCTCCTGATTTTTTTGCCGTCTTTCATGAGCCGGCGGACGTCTGCCACGGACACCGGACGACTCGCCGCGCGGTCTATCCCGTATCATGAACAAAACAGAAACAGCGCCAGCCTTCTTCTGTCCGGCTGGCGCTGCGTGCCGCCCGCTTTCGCAAAAGGGGCGTTTCCGTACGTTTACGCGCTCACTTTTTCAAACTGGCTATTATATAGATTAGCATAAAATCCATTCCTTGCCAATAGCTCCTCATGATTTCCCTGCTCGATGATATCGCCGTCCTTCATCACCAGAATCAGATCCGCGTCCCGGATGGTGGACAGCCGGTGGGCGATCACGAAGCTGGTTCTTCCCCGCATCAGATTGTCCATGGCTTTCTGGATCTGAATCTCCGTTCTGGTATCCACGGAGGAGGTGGCCTCATCCAGAATCAGCAGCCGGTTATCCGCCAGGATGGCCCGGGCGATGGTCAGAAGCTGCTTCTGGCCCTGAGACACGTTGCTGGTTTCCTCGTTGAGCATGGTCTGGTAGCCCTCCGGCTGCGTCATGATAAACCGGTGGGCGTGGGCAGCTTTGGCCGCCGCGATCACTTCCTCGTCGGTGGCGTCCAGCCGGCCGTACCGGATATTCTCCATGATGGTTCCGTTGAACAGCCAGGTATCCTGCAGCACCATGCCGAAGTTGGACCGCAGCGCGCTCCGGTCAAAATCCCGGATATCCGTGCCGTCGATCTTTATGGAACCGCTGTTCACATCGTAGAAACGCATCAGCAGCTTCACCATGGTGGTCTTTCCCGCACCCGTGGGGCCCACAATGGCAATTTTCTGTCCCGGCTTCACCTGAGCGGAAAAGTCTTTGATAATGATCTGGTCCGGCCGGTAGCCGAAGCTTACATGGTCGAAGGTCACATTTCCCGTCACCGCCGGCACCTGTCCTTCCGATACGTTTCCCGTCACCGGCTCCTCCTCTTCCTCCAGGAACTCAAATACCCGCTCCGCGGAGGCCGCGGACATCTGCATCATATTGGTCACCTGGGCGATCTGCTGCACCGGCTGGGTGAAGTTCCGGATATACTGGAAGAAGGACTGGATTTCTCCCACCTGGATGGCTCCCCGGATGGTCATATAGCCGCCCAGAAGGGCCACCATCACATAGCCCACATTTCCCACAAACTGCATGATGGGCATCATCATTCCCGAGAAGAACTGGGATTTCCATCCGGAAGAATAAAGCATCCCGTTGGTCTTTTCAAATTCCGCCACCACATTGTCTTCCTGTCCGAAAGCCTTTACGATGTTCTGTCCCGCGTAAACCTCTTCCACCTGGCCATTCACCTCTCCCAGGTAAGCCTGCTGCTGGCGGAAATACTTCTGGGACCGTCTCATCACAAATCCGATGATGGCCATGGATACCGGAAGGATCAGCACCGCGCAGACAGTCATCCAGACGTTGATGCTGATCATCATGATAAACACGCCGATCAGCGTGGTCACGGAGGTGATCAGCTGGGTAATGCTCTGGTTCAGTCCCTGCTGCAGGGTATCCACGTCATTGGTGATTCTGGAAAGAATCTCTCCGTAGGGACGGCTCTCAAAATACCGCATGGGAAGCCGGTTCAGCTTCACGGAAATATCTTTCCTGAGGGAGTAGCTGACGTCGTTGGAAATTCCCGTCATGATCATACCCTGCAGGAAAGAAAACGCCGCGCTGAACACATACAGGCACATTACTGCAGCCAGAATCTGCCCGATTTTTCCGAAATCAATCCCCCCTGTACCGCCTATTTTCGCCACCAGGCCGTTGAACAGCTCCGTGGTGGCCTGACCCAGGATTCTGGGTCCCACGATGTTGAACACGGTTCCCGCGATGGCGCATATCATCATCACTGCCAGACGAATCCGGTACCGTTTCATGTAGCTGATCAGCTTTTTCATGGCGGCAGTAAAATCTTTCGCTTTTTCTCCGGCCATATTGCGGCCGCCGCCCATGGGGCCATGCCCTCTCGTATTACTGCTCATTGTCCAACTCCTCCTCTGAAAGCTGTGACCGCGCTATCTGCCGGTATACCTCACAGTTCTTCAACAATTCCTTATGGGTTCCCCGTCCGGCCACCCGTCCTTCGTCAAGCACCAGAATCTGATCCGCATGAAGAATCGTGCTGATCCGCTGCGCCACAATCAGGGTGGTGGCCTGGCCGGTCTCTTCCTTCAGGGCTTTCCTGAGGGCCGCGTCCGTCCGGTAGTCCAGAGCGGAAAAGCTGTCGTCAAAAATGTAAATCTCCGGATTTCTCGCCACTGCCCTGGCGATGGAAAGCCGCTGCTTCTGTCCTCCGGAAACATTGCTTCCGCCCTGGGCGATGGGGCTGTCATATTCCTCCGGCTTCTGCAGGATAAATTCCTCTGCCTGGGCGATCCTGGCTGCCTTCTTAACCTGCTCTCTGGAAGCGTCCTGGCATCCGTAACGCAGGTTGGAATCGATGGTTCCGGAAAACAGCACGGCCTTCTGGGGCACATAACCGATGCGTTTCCTCAGATCCTTAAGATCCATCCGGCGGACATCCACGCCGTCCACCAGGATCTGTCCCTTCGTCACATCGAAGAACCGGGGAATCAGATTTACCAGGGTACTCTTTCCGCTGCCGGTGCTTCCGATGAAGGCCACCGTCTCTCCCGGCTTCGCCGTAAAGCTGATATCCGACAGCACTTCCTCTTCCGCTCCCGGATAAGAGAAGGATACATGGTCGAATACCACCGTGCCTTTCTCCTCCGTCCGGGGTGTTTCCGCGCCGGAGGGAGACTGGATGGATACCTCCGTATCCAGCACTTCCTCGATTCGGCTGGCAGCCACGCCGGCCCTGGGAAGAATGATGGAGATCATGGTAATCATCAGGAAGGACATGATAATCTGCATGGCGTACTGGATAAACGCCATCATATCTCCAACCTGCATGTTGCCCGCGTCGATGCTGTGGGCTCCGCTGTATATAATAAGGACACTGATACCGTTCATGATCAGCATCATGGTGGGCATCATAAAGGTCATAGCCCGATTCACAAACAGGTTGGTTTTCATCAGCCTGCGGTTGGCTTCCTCAAACCGGTCCTCCTCGTGTTTTTCCCGGCCGAAGGCCCGGATCACGGAGATACCGGTGAGGATCTCACGGCTCACCAGATTCAGCCGGTCCACCAGAGACTGGAGGATCTTGAATTTGGGATAAGCCACCCCGAACAGAATCAGTACCACTGCCAGAATCAGCGCCACCGCCAGCCCCAGGATCCAGGTCATGGAGGACTCCGTTCCCAGAACCTTCAGGACGCCGCCCACACCCAGGATGGGAGCGTACAGGACGATCCGGAACATCATGGTAAACACCATCTGCACCTGCTGGATATCGTTGGTGCTTCTGGTAATCAGGGAGGCTGTGGAGAACCGGTTCATCTCACTGCCGGAAAAGGAAATCACCTTGCGGTAAACCTTGTTTCTCAGATCGTGGCCCAGTTTCGCGGCCACCCGGCAGGACAGGAAGGTTACCAGCACGGAGGCCGCCATGATCACCGCCGCGAATCCCAGCATCTTCAGGCCGGAAAACAGCACGTACTGCATCTGGATCTGATCCAGATCTTTTCCCATCTCCTGATACTCCTGGCGGATGTAGGCCACGGAGCTCTGGGTGATGATGGAATCCGGCATCTCCTCCAGCTGTTCTGTCAGCTGGCCGGTCATCTGGGACCGCTGTTCTTCGGGAAGCGCCGCGAAGGTTTCCAGCAGATCTGCCTGGGCGGGAAGTCCCATCTGCTCTTTGATTGCATCTGCCGTATCCCCTTCTCTCAGGCTTTCCACCGCCACCATGGGGACGCCCAAAATCTCATTTAACTGTTCCCGCTGGTCGTCTCCGATTTTCTTCAGCGTATAAATCTCATCGGTAAGCTCATAGGCTTCTTTTACAGTTTCCTGGTCATCCTCATCCATGAAAAACATCAGCTGCTCCATGGACGAGCTGCGGATCTCATCCGGCACACTGTCCTCGATACCGCCCTGCTGAACGCCCACATTGATAATGTTGGACGTGTATGAGGGCAGCGACAGATCACAGTAGGCCTGCAGAAAAAGCAGCGCAACAATGATCAGGACGAACCGGTAAGAACCCTTCAGTTCCTTGAACATTCTTATCATTCCTGAATGTCCTCCTTTTTGCATATAGTCTCTGAAAATTCTCTGCTTCCCGGTACTTTATCAAGATTCCCGAGAATCTGTCTGAGCATACGTTTCAGCAGGCAGATCTCCGCATCGGAAAGTCCTGTCAGAATCCGCTGCTCATTCTTCTCAATCATGGAAGGTATACGGGCAAAAAGCTCTCTGCCCCTGGCTGTGAGCCTGACCCTCACCATCCTCTGGTCCTTCTCATCCTGCTTCCGTTCCACCATGCCGGCCCTTTCCAGCCGTTTCAGCGAAACCGTCACCGTGGAGGGCCGGTTATCAAGCCTCCTGGCAATTTCATTCTGCGTGATTCCATCCTGTTCATACAGAATCTTCAGAATGGGAAGCTGACGGGGATGAATTCCCATCGCTTTCATCCTGACATACCCGCCGTTCAGATAGCGGTGGGAAATCCGGAGCAGAAGCACCAGCGCGCTGTCCTCTTTATGCTCCATGTCTCTCACTCCTTTTCTTTTCCGTCTGTACATTATTTAGTCAGCTAATAAATAATATGCCCTTTACCGGATTTTCGCAATACAAATCCACGTTTTTTTAGAAATTTTTCACATTTGTACCCTGTTTTTTTCAGCATTGTTACATTTGACGGCTAATTATTCTCCTGTGATTTTATCGCGGGTACGACTGTATTTCGCATTGACACAGGAGGGGGAAAGAAATATAGTTATGAAAGGTAATAATATGAAAAAGGATGTGTATTTATGGATTACGCAAAAGATACCCGTCTCGGGACGGAATCCATCCCGAAACTGATGTTGCAGCTGGCAGTACCCTCAGTAATCGCCCAGCTGATCAACGTACTGTACAACATTGTGGACCGGATCTACATCGGGCGGATTCCGGAGATCGGCGCCACTGCCCTCACCGGCGTGGGCGTCACCTTTCCCATCATCACCCTGGTATCCGCCTTCAGTTCCTTTATGGGGGCTGGAGGCGCGCCGCTGGCAGCCATTTCTCTGGGAAAAGGGGACCGGAAACGGGCGGAGAACATTCTGGGAAATACATTTTCCATGCTGATTCTCTTTGCTGCCGCGCTCACCGTGATTTTTCTGATTTTCAAGGAGCCTCTGCTGTACCTGTTCGGAGCCAGTGAAAACACCATCACCTATTCCCTGCAGTACATAACCATCTACCTGTATGGAACCATTTTCGTGCAGCTGGCGCTGGGGCTGAATCCTTTCATCAGTTCCCAGGGGCAGGCTAAAACGGCCATGCTGTCGGTACTGATCGGCGCCGTCATCAATATCGTGCTGGATCCCATATTTATCTTCGTTTTCGGCATGGGCGTGCGGGGTGCCGCTTACGCCACAGTGATTTCCCAGGCTGTCAGCGCCGTCTGGGTGGTGCGTTTTCTCTGCTCCCGGTCATCTTCCATCCGGATCCGGCGGCAGAACCTGCGGATTTCCGGGCGTATTGTCGGCAGCATCGCGGCCCTTGGCGTGTCGCCTTTCATCATGCAGTCCACAGAGAGCGCCATTACCATTGTACTGAACCATGGCCTGCAGAGTTACGGAGGGGATCTGTATGTGGGGTCCATGACCATCATGCAAAGCGTGCTGCAGCTTTTGTCGGTTCCCATCAGCGGTTTTACCCAGGGCGTGCAGCCTATCATCAGCTACAATTTCGGCGCGCAGAAATTTGACCGGGTAAAGAAAACGGCCCGGTATCTGATCGGAACCACCTTCCTGATCTCCTTTGGTTTTACGCTGACCACCATCTGTTTTCCCGGGATCTACGGTTCTCTTTTCACCTCTGATGCCGGCCTTCTGAACCTGGTAAAACAGATCCTGCCCGTTTACATGTTCGGAATGCTGATTTTCGGACTCCAGAACGGCTGCCAGAGCGTATTTCTGGGGCTGGGCCAGGCGAAAATTTCCGTGTTCATCGCTCTGCTGCGGAAGGTTTTCCTGCTGATTCCGCTGGCCATCATCCTGCCCCGCTTCTTCGGGGTGATGGGAATTTACTGGGCGGAACCCATCGCGGACATCACCTCCGCCACAACAGCCACCATCCTGTTTCTGATTTTCTTCAAGCGGATGCTGTCGGCCGATTATCTGAAAAAACTTCTGTAAACAAAGGCGCCCCGCGTCCATCCCGTGAAAATTCACAGATGGGCGCGGGGCACCTTTTTGCTACTGATTCAGATTGTGATCCGCCTCATACTGGGTGATAACCTGGAGATTGGCAATCTCAATACTGTTCAGATAGGAATTGTCAAACTGATCCGCGGGAATGGACGGAACGTACCAGCTCTTTTGCGAAAAATATTCTGCCAGATCCGGAGAGGTAAAGATTCTTCCGTGGCGGGCATAAATTTCGTTTCTGGCCACCCGGATCTCCCATTCGGAAAGTCCCGCCAGATCCGCGTTCGTAATATACTGAACGCTGCTCTGAGGCAGAATATAATCGCCGGAAACCTCTTCCACAACCTCCGGCGTCGGCGTTGGTGTGGCAGTGGGTGTGGGTGTGGCGGTAGGAGTTGGCGTGTTCTGTGCCGCTTCCGTGGGATTTGGCGTCACCTGCCGGTTGGAATCTGTCTCCGTATCCGGCTCCTGCGTGATCTCCGGGGTCACCTCTTTCTCCGGATCCTCCGTGGTGTCCTCCGCCTCCTGGTCATCCTTTTCCAGTTCTTCCCGCAGCTGTTCGTTCAGCTGGGGAGCCTGCCGGTTTTCCTGTTCTCCCCGAACCAGCAGCACAACACCCACAATAATAGCCGCCACCAGAATCACAATAACTACACTCAGGATAATAAAAATCCTTTTCTCCCGTTTAGCCTGGCGCTCATACTCTTCATCATAGGACTCCTCCTCCCAGAAATCCTTCTTTTTCTTTCCGGAATCCTGCCGGCCGTATTTATCCGGTCTCTGTTCCGATAAGGAATCGCCCTGATCTTTCGGACTCTGCTCATATGTCCTATGAACGCCCGTTGTATAGCCGTCCGGTTTTCGCGGACTCTGCGTGTTCTGTGTCCCCTGCGCATCCACCGGGGTTCCGCAGTTTCCACAGAATTTGGCTCCTTCATCCAGCGGACTTCCACATTTTTTGCAAAACATTTTGTTTCCCTCCATCCTGACATCAGCTCCGGCTGCCATTGGGTTTTCTGTATCAGTATATAACAAAACCGCAGCTCTGGCAAGGGTACTCAAGGTCTCCAGCCCGATATCCACCGGTCCGCCAGCTCATAAACCCTGGCCTTTGTGACCTCTGAAAGGGCCGAATTGACGGCCATGGGCATGCCGGATCCCCCCGCCCATTCCTCGGCCGCAGCATCCGCCTGCTGATCCCGGTATTCGATCCACTCCAGTTCTTCCTCCTTCAGCAGCTGGAACTCCTCTTCCGTCAGGGTTGCTTTCAGCTGCTGGTACACGTAATTCAGCTCCGCGTCCCACATCTCATAGACCTCCCCGGAAATCCGGTTGATACTCACCTGATCCGTGGCGCTATCCTCCAGCTCCTGCTCTCTCTGCTCCAGCTGGGCCAGCCGGTCATAGTAGGAGCTGTCGCCCTGCCCGCTGCCGGAACTCTCCCCGGAAGCTTCCTGGCCGGAAGATGCGGACGCTTCCTGCCGGGCCGAGCCGGAAGCCGACTGGCCATAGGGCCGCTGGCCGGGGTAAATCGTCACCGTTTTTTCTCCCAGCTCTGCAGGATTCTGCGTACGATAAAACTGTTCTCTGGCCGCGTCCCCGGCTTCCCGGTCATCCAGCCAGGGATTTTCCCCGTAAATACTGAAGAACACATCCTCCCCGGTGCTGTCGTCGAAATATGCCATGTGATCTTCCTGCATCCGACGGATGGTATCGTCAAATCCTCCGATGTCTGCCAGCGTATCCGTCAGGGCGGTGATATCCACATCGGAAAAATCCGAGCCCACCCCCGTATCCGCCGCGTACTCCACAAACCGGTCTCCCTCATAACGCAACACGGAGGCAGACACATAGGTCCCGTCCGCGTACATTCCATGAAACTGCCAGGCGCTTCCGACAATGTAGATCCCGTCCCCGGAGGGTCTGAAAAACACCCAGTCGTCCTCCCGGTCCGCCGTTCCCAGCACGCCTTCCAGAATCCGGTATTCATCCTTCAGTTCCACCTGGCCCCGGTCCATCTCATACATTTGCAGGAAAACGCAGTTGGCCTGGGAATCCGAAAGATCCTCCCGGATACCCTCCTGCTCCATCACCGCCGCCAGAAGCTCATCCTGGCTGTCCCCGTCAAAATCCCGGATGGAATACACGATGACCCCCTTCTGGTCATGTACCGCGTCCTGTCCCAGGGAACCGTCCTCCATCACATAATCGCTGGTAAAGGGTCCCAGACCGCAGCTTCCCAGCTGAGGAATCAAAGCCTCCTCCGCGTATTCCTTCAGATCCGTCCATGAAGCCTCCTGGGGATCCCCGGAAGCCTCCTCCTCCGAAACCTGCCCCTGGGGACTGGTTTCCCCGGAAACCGGCGCCTCTGAAGGCTGAACCTGCGAGGTCTGTCTTTCATCCGCTTCCAAACCGGCCTCCTGCCGGTTCCCTGTCAGAATCACGATCCCGCAGATAACCGCCCCTGCCGCCAGAACGGCCACCGCCGCGCAGACCGCTATCCAACCCTTCTTTTTCTTCCCGTCGGGCCTCTTTCCGCCGCCAATATATTCACCACCGTTCCACTCTGACGGTTCCGTCATCTGCGGAAACGGCGCCTCTTCCCGGATATTTTCCAGAGGCGCGCCGCACGAACCGCAGAAACGGGCGTCATCCGGATTTTCTTTCCCACACTGTGGACAATACATGGAATCACCTCCCCCTTCCTTTTCTTCCAGTATAAATTGTCCCCCCTGCCCCTGTCAATCAGCTTCCCGGAAAACAAAAAAGGCATGGCTCACATAAACCATACCTTCTTATTGGTGGTGGAGATCGCAACGGCGCCCGCGTCCAGCGCCGCCAGAATGTCCTCCTTCTCACTGATCAGACCGCCCGCGATCACCGGACGGCGGATGCTTTTCCGGATCTGGCGGATTACCTTCGGCATCAGGCCCGGAAGAATTTCCACCACATCCGGTTTGGCGGAGGCTGTCTGCCGCTGGATATTTTCATAGGCCATGGAATCGATCACGAAAAAGCGGAGCACCGTAAAAAATCCCAGCTCCTTTGCCCGGTGAATCAGCGCCGGCCGGGTGGTGATTATCCCGTCCGCGCAGGTGGCCCTCCGGATGTATTCCAGCGCCGCCTCCTTCGGGCTCAGCCCCTGAATCAGATCCAGATGCACCACCGCGATCTTTCCCGCGTCCCGTACCGTTTTCACAATCCTGGCAATGCTGCACACATCTCCGTACAGAATAAAAACCATGCTGCTGTCCGAGCGGATACATTCCTTCAGCCCTTCCTCGTCCTTCACTGCCGTGATAATAGGACAGTTTTCCAGTTCTTCCATCATGTTCTTCATCTCAGTTATCCTGCCGTCCTTTCCTTCCCCGCGCTACAGCCGGTAATTTTCCTCTACCTTCCGCAGACACCAGGCAAAATCCTTTTCCTCCACCGTTCTTTCGGCAAACACCGGATACTCTTTCAGCACCTGGCCGTTCAGCAGATACCGGACACACCCCACCTGCTGTCCCTGGCGCACAGGCGCCGCAAGGGTCTGGGGCAGATCCCGGACCACCTCCACCTGTTCGTCTTCCTTCAGCAGAAGATCCAGGGACAATTCACCGGCGGGCACCCCGTAGGACAGGGCCGTCACCGCCTCCTCCCCGATCCCCAGCTCCTCATACTGGCCATTCTCCACCGGAAGCACCGGCAGAGGGCTTTCATCGAACACGTCCCGGTACTCGTAATTCTGCAGGGCATAGGTCATCAGCTTTCTGGTATCCGACCATTTATAACCTTTGTTTGAGGGCCAGCCGCAGGCCAGAAGCGACACAATAAAGGTTTTTCCCTCCCACTGCAGCGCTCCCACATAACAGTAGCCGGCGTCCGCGGTGAACCCCGTTTTTCCCGTCAGCGCCCCGTCCATCATCCCCAGAAATACGTTGGCATTGGTGCAGTTGTACATCTTCGTGTGGCCGTTGTTCCAGAAGGTGTAGGAAGGCGTCCGGGTAATCTCCAGAAACAGATCCTTCTGAGGCGATTCCATGATACAGTACCGCAGAATCAGCGCCAGGTCCCGGGCAGTGGTGCTGTGTACTCCGTACTCGTCCTCCGCGTCCAGCCCGTTGGGGGTCACAAAATGCGTAGCCGTGCAGCCGATTTCCGCCGCCTTCAGATTCATTTTTTCCGCAAATCCCTCCACGCTGCCTCCGATATGCTCGGCGATCATCACCGCGGCGTCATTATCCGAATTCAGCATCAGCGCGTACAGAAGATCTCCCAGCAAAAACTGCTCCCCCTCTTCCGCGCCCATATGTACCCGGGGTTGCCCGGCCGCTCTGGCGGATACCGTCACCAGATCCTGGGCGTTTCCCTGCTCCAGCGCCAGAATACAGGTCATGATTTTCGTGGTGCTGGCCATGGGAAGCTGTGTTTCCGCCTCTTTTTCAAACAGCACACGTCCGGAATCCGCGTCCATCAGACAGGCCGAACGGGCATACAGCTCAGATTCACTGATTTCATCTGCCTGACAGCAGACGTTTCTTCCCATAAAGAGAAAGAACATCAGCAGCAGGCTGGTCAGTATTTTTCTCATATACGTACCCTCCACAGTTTTTCTCTAAAACTATTCTATGAGGGTACTGCTCATTCTATGACTGTTACTAAACGTCCAGCTTCAGCTGAATCTCCTCCTCGGCCTCCGCCTTAAAATCCTCCAGCTTCACGGGGCTGATCACCGGAAGCTCGTCGGTGGACTCCACGCCGAAGTTCCTCAGAAATTCCTCTGTGGTGCCGAACAGAATGGGTCTGCCCGGCACATCCAGCCTTCCCAGCTCCTGCACCAGTCCGTATTCAATCAGCTTGTTGACCGCGTGATCGCATTTTACCCCGCGGATCTTCTCGATTTCCTGTCTGGTCACCGGCTGCTTGTAGGCGATGATGGATAAAGTTTCCAGCATCACATCCGTCAGCACCGCCTTCTGGGGCTGCAGCGCGATTTTTACCAGGTATTCGTAATATTCCTGTTTGGTACACATCTGAAAAGCGTGATCCAGCTCTATGATCTTGATCCCCCGGTCAGCCGCCTTGTACTTCAGCATCATATTCCGGATAATTTTTTCCGTGGTCTTTTCATCGTGGCCGATTGCCCTGGCAATTCTGGAAAGCTCCACGGAATCCCCCGCAGAAAACAGAATCGCCTCAATGGCCGCCTCAATCTTCTCCATCCTGCTGCTCCTCGTAATTCAGTGACTCAATCTCTATATCGTCAAAAAGCTCTTCCTGGCTGACCCGGATCACACCGGTCTTCATCAGCTCCAGTATGGCAAGGAACGTGACAATCATCTGCAGCTTTCCAGGCTGTCCCTCCAGAAGCTTCCGGAAAGAAAAATGCCGGTGTTTCCTGGCATATTCCTCCACGTTCACCATCTTTTCCGGAAGACTCACCGCTTCCTGCCGTATCTCCCCGAACCGGCTGCGGATCGGGTCGATCTTGTCCTCCTGCCTGCGGATGATCTTCCGGAAAATTTCCTGAAGCCTGGCCAGGGTCACATCTTCCATCAGATCGCTGACGTCCACCGGCTCCCGGTATTCCAGCACCTCCCTGGGCATGGAATTCTTCCGGTACACACACCGGGAAGCATCCGCCATCCGGTCCCGCAGCTCATAGGACATATACTTGTACATCTTGTATTCCAGCAGCTGGCGGACCAGCTCTTCCCTGGGATCCTCTTCCTCCCCGTCCTCCTTGACTTCTCTGGGCAGCAGCATCCTGCACTTGATATCCAGAAGTGTGGCCGCCATCACCATGAATTCACTCATGACGTTAAGATCCTGCTCCTGCATATCCCGGATATACTCCATATACTGATCGGTGATCTGCGCAATGGGGATGTCATAAATATCAATTTTGTTTTTCTCAATCAGGTGCAGCAGCAGGTCCAGGGGACCTTCAAACACCTGAAGTTTTACCGGAATACCACCCATCTTCTGTCCTCTCCTTTTTCCGCACGCTCTATTTTACAGGGAATACGCCTTTATTTCAAGAAGATTCTCCATTACGCTTCTCCGAAGGCAATCTCCAGCAGAGTGATTTCCCTGGGATTGTGAATCCGGACGGGAACCGTATGCTCTCCGGCTCCCGCGCTGACGATCATGCTGCTGTCCCCTCTGTTGCGTATTCCGCAGCACTCAGAGGCCAGCAGCCGGTAATCCGGCGTGATCAGCCCCCGGCGTTTACCCAGGAGGCAGATGCCTCCGTGATAGTGGCCGGACAGGGTCAGACTGGCGCCCCAGTCCAGATATTCCCTCCAATAGCGGGGCGTATGGGCCAGAAGAATCGTGAAACGTCCTTTCTCCGGCTCTCCGAAAGTTTCCCGAAGCAGTCCCTCCATGCCTTTCCTGCGGAAACCCTTTCTGTAATACTCCTCCGGCAGATCCAGACCGTAAATGGTAATGGGGCAGCCTCCGATCTCCACCTCTGCCTTCTGGTTAGCCAGCCGCACAGCCTTCGTCCCGCTGATGGCACGGAAATACCGTTTTCCGGTTTTCCCCAGAGTCTCCGTCTCCTCCAGCAGTCTGCGCTCATGATTTCCGTTGGCGTACCATACCGGATATTTTTCCGTCAGCTTCCCCACAAATTTCTCCGCACCCCTCACCTGGACGCCCTCTTTTGCCACCATAAGATCGCCGCCCAGAAGCACGCCCTCCGGCCGGCATTTGTCCAGAAGCTTCCAGAACTCCTGTCCCGGCCCCTGATCCGTCAGATGGATGTCCGTCAGAAACGCCAGACGGACCACCCTCTTTCTTCCCACGGCTGTTTCCAGACGGTATTTTCGAACACAATATTTATATTCCAAAGGCATCTCCTCCTGCTCTTCCTTTTTTAATAAACATTTCCCGCGAAAGAAAAACAGCGGGAACCAATCGCTCAGTTCCCGCTTCTGTTGTTGAACTATCTGAGATGCAGAATGTTATTTCGCGTAATCCACCACTCTGCTCTCACGGATTACATTGACTTTAATCTGTCCAGGATACTCCAGCTCAGCTTCAATCTGTTTGGAAATATCTCTTGCAAGTAATACCATATCAGAATCATTTACATGATCCGGTAATACCATGATGCGAACCTCGCGTCCTGCCTGAATGGCATAAGATTTATCCACACCTTTGAAAGAATTTGTGATATCTTCCAGTTGTTTCAATCTGTTGGTATATGTTTCCAGGGTCTCTCTTCTGGCGCCCGGTCTCGCCGCCGAAATCGCGTCGGCAGCCTGTACCAGACAGGCGATCAGAGACTCCGGTTCCACGTCGCCGTGATGGGCCTCCACCGCGTTGATGACAATGGGGGATTCCTTGTACTTTCTGCACAGATCCACACCGATCTGGATGTGGGATCCCTCCACCTCGTGGTCGATGGACTTTCCGATGTCATGCAGCAGTCCTGCGCGCTTCGCCATCCGCACATCGGTTCCCACTTCCGCCGCCAGCAGTCCTGCCAGCTGCGCCACCTCGATGGAATGTTTCAGCGCGTTCTGGCCGTAGCTGGAACGGAACTTCATCCGGCCCAGCAGCCGGATCAGTTCGGGGTGAATACCATGAACCCCCACCTCCAGCGCCGCGTTCTCGCCTTCCTCGCGGATCATGGCTTCCACTTCCTTCTGGGCTTTCTCCACCATCTCCTCGATTCTTGCGGGATGGATCCGGCCGTCCACAATCAGCTTCTCCAGCGCGATTCTGGCAACCTCTCTGCGAATGGGATCGAAGGAGGACAGCACCACCGCTTCCGGGGTGTCATCGATGATCAGATCCACGCCGGTCAGCGTTTCCAGGGTACGGATGTTCCGTCCCTCTCTTCCGATAATCCTTCCTTTCATCTCATCGCTGGGAAGCTGCACCACAGAGATCGTCGTCTCCGCCACATGATCCACCGCGCACTTCTGGATGGCAGTGACCACGTATTCCTTCGCCTTCTTGGCCGCATCCTCTTTGGCCTTGCTCTCCAGTTCCTTGTAAAGCTTGGCCGTGTCGATTTTCACTTCGTCTTCCACAGATTTCAACAGATAATCTTTTGCCTGTTCGGAGGTCAGACCTGAGATTCTCTCAAGTTCCTGTACTCCCTGGTCATGTAATTCGTCAACTTTCTTTTCTTTCTTTTTGATTTCTGCTTCTTTTGCTGTACAGTCTGATTCACGCTTTTCCAGAGCATCGGCTTTCCGGTCTACAGCTTCCTCCTTCGCCAATACACGTTTTTCATACTTCTGCAGTTCGTTCCGCCGTTCTCTGGTCTCCTTTTCCAGTTCATTTTTGGTTTTCAGAGATTCTTCCTTCGCTTCCAGAAGAGCTTCGCGTTTCTTAGTTTCCGCTGTTTTCAGAGCTTCATCTATGATGTTTCTTGCCTTCTCTTCCGCTGTTCCAATTTTCTCAGCATCCTGCTTTACCTTATTGGCTACAGCGATCTTGCAAGTAACAGGAACCGCAATAAGCAGCGCGATTACTACAGCAACAAGTGCAACTACCACATACATTGCATTTGCCACAGGAGCACCTCCTTATTTAGTTTTCATTGTACAATTACAACATTATAATTTTATAATGATTTCACGGTTTTGTCAATGTAGAACAATATTTTTTATGGAAACTGCCGGAACATTTCAGTCTACCACTGTCCCGCGAGGTGTCCCCCTGTCTTTGCAGCGGGATCCCGAGGCCTGCGGGCGCCAGGCTGCGTTTCCCGCAGCCTGTGTGCATGTTTTGTGACAGTGAAGCCGAAAGGCTGAACTGTTACAAATTGCCGGAAACCCTGCGGGAAATTCGTGGCAGCCGGCGCTTCCGGCTTCATCGAAAGCCCGAACTACCGCGAAAATTTCTCTCTTCAGCCGCCAAAGTAGGAACGGAAAACGCCGAGAATATCCTCATTGCGAAACCCCCTCCGGGCCAGCCAGCCATACAGCCTCCGCTTCTGAGCGTCATCGGCCGCCTCCGGATCGGGACACTTTTTCTGAAGCAGCTCCAGAATCATCCCCGTCTCCGGCTCCCCGCCGTCCTCTTCGGCCAGATCCTTCAGAATCTGGCGGGAAACGCCCTTCTCCATCAGTTTGGCTTCCGCCCTGCGCCGGCTCTCCCGGCCGCGAACCGCTTCCAGATAGTTTCTGGCATACCGGGCGTCATCCAGATAATGCCAGCCCTTCACGTAGGCCACCGCTTCCTCCACCGCGCCCGGGGTATAGCCGCCCTGATCCAGCTTTCTGCGGAGGGCTGCCTCCGTATAATCCGCCCTTGTCAGCAGGTGCATGGCCCGCATCTTCGCCCGTTTCACCAGAATCTCCCGGTAAATTTCCTCAAAAATGGCCGGGGGAAGTTCTCTCCCGGCCTCCAGACCGTAACGGGACAACTCTCCTCTGTAGAGCACAAAGGAGAAGTCCTCATCGGTCACCACACGGCTTTTCTGCTTTGTGACGGGGACAATCTCACGGATTATCATTCCTCTTCACCGGGTGCCATGGTCTCCGGAACATCCGCGCTCTCCGAAGCCTCCGCCAGACCGTAATGCTCCCGTACCTTCTGCTCGATCTCCTCCATCACCTGGGGATTCTCCGCCAGAAAGTTCTTGGCGTTCTCCCGGCCCTGGCCGATCTTGCTGTCGTTGTAGGCGAACCAGGCACCGCTTTTCTGCACAATGCCCAGATTCACGCCCAGATCCAGGATATCGCCTTCCCGGGAAATTCCCCGTCCGAACATGATGTCAAACTCTGCCTCCTTAAAAGGCGGCGCAATCTTGTTTTTCACCACTTTGATGCGGGTTCTGTTTCCCACAACTTCTCCGCCCTGCTTGAGGGCCTCGATCCGGCGCACATCCATCCGGACGGAAGCGTAGAACTTCAGGGCCCGGCCGCCGGTGGTGGTCTCCGGATTTCCAAACATCACGCCCACCTTCTCACGGAGCTGGTTGATGAAAATCACGATACAGTTGGACTTGCTGACCACGCCGGTGAGCTTTCTGAGGGCCTGGGACATCAGACGGGCCTGCAGACCCACATGGCTGTCTCCCATCTCTCCCTCGATCTCCGCCCGGGGAACCAGCGCCGCCACGGAGTCCACGATGATGATATCGATGGCGCCGGAACGCACCATGGTCTCGGTGATCTCCAGGGCCTGCTCGCCGTTATCCGGCTGGGAAATATACAGGTTGTCGATATCCACGCCGATGTTCTTGGCGTAAACGGGATCCAGGGCATGCTCCGCGTCGATAAATCCCGCGATGCCTCCCCGCTTCTGCACCTCGGCCACCATATGGAGGGCCACGGTAGTCTTACCGCTGGACTCCGGTCCGTAAATCTCCACGATTCTTCCTCTGGGCACTCCGCCCAGTCCCAGGGCAATATCCAGGCTGAGGGAACCGGTGGGAACGGTCTGGATATTCATATCCTTACCGTTGTCTCCCAGCTTCATCACAGAGCCCTTTCCAAACTGCTTCTCAATCTGTCCCAGCGCGGCATCCAATGCCTTTAATTTATCTTCTTTAACCATACTTCTCTCCTTTTTACGAACTTATGTTCGTTCTTTTACCATAGTAGTATACTTTTTCGCTCTTGTCAACCAATATTTTTGTCAGGATTTCTTTTCGGGAAAATCGGCGATATGCCGGGAATTGTTCTATGTTTACAGTAGCTGATTTTGGGACGGCTGTCAAGAAAAATCGTATTCCCTC
>DVON01000183.1 GCA_018713585.1 Candidatus Pullilachnospira stercoravium
AAAGTTCATGAAAGCAGAGGGCGGTGTTGCCAGAATCGTATGGATGCCCAAAGAGCTGAAAGAAACGGTTGCCGAGAGACTGAATCAGACAGCGAAAGAACTGTACGGAATTGACAATTTCACCGATATGATCGGTGATGAGACCAACGCGACGGATCCGGAGACTCTGGTAGAGTTCCTGACCGAGAAAGGCCATCCGGCCCTGGGAATGGATCCGATGATGTAATGATGAATGACCGGTTCGGAGACGGGAAGGGGCCGCAGGGCTTCTTCCCTCCCCTCCGTATCGGATGTTCATACCTTATCGGACAGAAGTCCGGCGGCCTTGCGCCCGGTTACGGATGATGCCCGTGAGGTTATACATAAACTTTAGCTCATAAAAATGAAGCCCTGCGTCAGAAATTCGGGCTCCATGAAAAAATTCAAAGGAGGCTAATGAGAATGCCGTTTAATCGCAAACCCCAGAAGTTTAATGCATCCATCAAAGAAGTAACCATCGGATGCGGTGAAAAAGCAGTCACATTAGGAGGCGAAAGTGTATTTCCCTTCTACACCTTTGACGGTGACATGAAGAATGCGCCCAAGGTAGGAGTGGAAATCTCCGATATGGGAATTCCGGAGGTTGCCGGAATCAAAGCATACTACGAAGGCTGCACAACGATGGCTGAGATCGCTAAAAAGGCAGCTGCCATGGAAGGCGCTGATTTCGTATGCCTGCGTCTGGAAGGCGGAGATCCCAACGGGGCAAACAAATCCACCGATGAGCTGGTAGCTATTGTAAAAGAAGTGGCAGATGCCATCGATGTACCGCTGGCTGTTGAAGGTTCCAAAAATGTTGAGAAAGATGCTGAGCTGCTGCCGAAGGTAGCAGAGGCTCTGCAGGGTAAAAACGCGCTGATCCTTTCCGCCAGAGAAGAGGATTACAAGGCAGTGGGCGCGGCAGCCGGTCTTGCTTACGATCAGAAGGTAGGCGCTGAGTCCGCCGTTGATATCAACCTGGCAAAACAGCTGAACGTTGTGGTTACACAGCTGGGTGTTAAGCCGGAGAGCATCGTTATGAACGTTGGTACCGCAGCAGCCGGATACGGATATGAGTATGTGGTTTCCACCATGGATCGTATCAAAGCGGCAGCTCTGTCCCAGGGCGATGCAATGCTTCAGATGCCTATCGTTACACCGGTGTCTTCCGAGACCTGGAACGTGAAAGAGGCAATGGCTTCCGAGGCAGATATGCCGGAGTGGGGACCTGTGGAAGAGCGCGGAATCTCCATGGAAATCATGACTGCTGCAGCAGACCTGGCTTCCGGATCTGATGCCGTAATTGTAATGCATCCTCAGACTGTAGCAACGATTTCTAAAATGATCAAGGATTTAATGTAAGATAATCGAGAGAACAGGAGGATAAAAGATTATGGCATTAACAGGTATTCAGATTTTTAAAATGTTACCGAAGAAAAACTGTAAAGAATGTGGATGCCCCACTTGTATGGCATTCTCCATGAAGGTGGCACAGGGCGCCATGAAGATCGAGCAGTGTCCGTATGTTTCCGAGGAAGCAAAGGCTGAGCTGTCTGAGGCAACCGCGCCGCCGATGAAGACCATCAAGGTTGGATGCGGAGAAGGCGAATATACACTGGGCGGCGAGACCGTTCTGTTCAGACATGAGAAAACCTTCGTGAACAAAACCAGATATGCGGTTGCTCTGTGCAGCTGCATGGATGACGCAGAGATCGACGCGAAAATCGCTGCTATCCCGGCAGTGGATTATGAGCGTATCGGCGAGAGAATGTCCGTTGAGATGGTTTACGTGAATTATGACGCTGCATCTGGCGCAGACAAATATCTGGAACTGGTGAAGAAAGCGGCAGCAACCGGAAAAACTCTGGTTCTGGGCTGCGATGATGTGGAAGTTGCGAAAGCGGCTCTGGAGATCTGTAAAGACGGAAAACCGGTGCTGAACGGAGCAAACGCGTCCAACTATGAGGCTATGAACGAAGTTGCCAAGGCAGCAGGCGTTGTTCTGGGTGTAGGCGGAGCCAACCTGGATGAGATCTATGATACGGTAGCTGCTCTGGAGAAAGCCGGAAACAAGAATCTGGTAATCGATGCCACAGGCGCTTCTCTGAAAGAGACCTACGGCAACGCTGTACAGATCCGCCGCGCTGCTCTGAAAGATCAGGATAGAACTTTCGGATATCCCACCATCGTAAATACCGTAAAACTGGCCAAGGGCGACAGATATATGCAGGAGGCTCTGGTATCTCTGTTCACCATGAAATACGGTTCCATCGTTGTTCTGGAGAGCCTGGGGTATGCTGAGGCACTGCCGCTGTTCGGTCTGCGTCAGAACGTATTCACCGATCCGCAGAAGCCCATGAAGGTTGAGCCGGGCCTGTACCCGCTGAACGGCGCAGACGAGAATTCCGTATGCGTAACCACAGTAGACTTTGCTCTGACCTACTTCGTAGTTTCCGGCGAGCTGGAGAGATCCGGTGTGCCGCTGAACCTGGTAATCAACGATGCAGGCGGACTTTCCGTACTGACATCCTGGGCAGCAGGAAAATTCTCCGGAAATTCCATCTCTGCCTTCATCAAAGAGAACATTGAGAGCAAAGTAAAATCCAGAAAACTGATCATCCCCGGAAAAGTGGCCGTGCTGAAAGGTGATCTGGAGTCCAAGCTGCCGGGCTGGGAGATCATCGTAGCTCCTCAGGAAGCCGTACAGCTGGTGAAATTCCTGAAAGATCTGCAGGAAGCAGGAGAAATCTAAAATAAAAAGCTTTATTTAAAGGAGAAAGACTATGGCAAAATTTGTTACAATCGGTGAGAGAATTCACTGCATTTCCCCGGTAATCCGCAAAGCTATGGAAGAGCGTGATCCGGAACCGATCCTGAAACGCGCGAAAGAGCAGCTGGATGCCGGCGCCACCTATCTGGACGTTAACATCGGACCGGCTGAGAACGATGGTGAGGATCTGATGAAATGGGCTGTAAAACTTCTGCAGGAGAATTTTGACAATGTTCCCCTGGCTCTGGATACGGCAAACAAGAAAGCCATTGAGGCTGGTATTTCCGTGTACAACAGAAGCAAAGGAAAACCCATCGTTAACTCCGCGGATGCAGGCGGAAGAATTGAGAACATTGATCTGGCTGCTGCCAACGATGCCATTGTAATCGCTCTTTGCTCCGCTGAGGGTATTGCAAAGGACAACGATGAGCGTATGATGCACTGCCAGAACATGCTGGAGAGAGGTATGATGCTGGGTATGGAGCCCACCGATCTGTGGTTTGATCCGCTGTTCCTGGTTGTTAAGGGAATGCAGGAGAAACAGATGGAGGTTCTGGAGGCCATCAAGATGTTCAGCGATATGGGTCTGAACTCCACCGGCGGTCTGTCCAACAACTCCAACGGTATGCCCAAGAACATCCGTCCGATCATGGATTCCGCTCTGGTAGCCATGGCGATGATGCAGGGTCTTACCTCCGCTATCGTGAACCCCTGTGACCTTCGTCTGATGGAGACCATCAAGTCCTGTGACGTATTCAAAAACAACACTCTGTACGCAGATTCTTATCTGGAGCTGTAAGAGTGAGAAATCTGCTACCGGCAGGTCTGACGCCTGCCAGCAGCAGATTTTCCGCAGAGAAGCTGTGGAAACGGAAAAGTCCAAAGCAGTCCGGATGGATATGTTTTGGACTTTTTTCTTTAGGAAAGCCCTTTTTTTTCTGTCGAAAATTGTACCTAAAGTATGTTAAATTCTTGGCAAAATCCGGTGTTTTCATTGACGGTTTGCACTAAATGTGGTATCTTTAAAAGGACATATATATATGAATTTACTATGACGATAGTAAAGATGAATTTCCAAAAGAGAGGCTTAGATCAATGGTAAAAGTGACTTTTCGGTTTGAAAATGGAGAGGCTGTGGAAGCCTTTGCCACATCCGGGGAAGACCTGCTGGAAGTGGCCAGAATGGCGAATGTGGCGATTGACGCGCCGTGTTCCGGAAATGGTTCCTGCGGAAAATGCCGCGTGAAGCTTTTGGGCGGGAATCTGGAGTCTGTTCAGACCCGTCATATTTCAGATGAGGAATATGCGGAGGGCTGGAGACTGGCCTGCTGCAGCAAGGTGACAGAGGATGTGGAGGTGGAAGTTCCGGATATCGCATCCGCATACCGCAGCCGGATGAAGGTTGCTGATTTGAGTTCTCCGGAGGAAATCGCGATTTTCGAACACACAAAACAGGATGTGGAGGAAGCGGGGATCCGGCTGGAAAATGACATGGACATTCTGAATGTGGTCATGGACGAGCCCACCCTGGATGACACGATGCCGGACAACGAGCGGCTGATGCGGGCCATCAAAAAGCTTACCGGCTGCCGGCAGGCGCATCTTCCCTACACGGTGCTGCGCCGTATGGCTGCCGTACTCAGGGAAAGCAAATTTGACGTTCAGTGCGTGATCCGGAGATCAAAGGACGGAGAGAGAATCTTTGTGTATGATATTTATCCGAAGGATGCCCAGGTGGTTGCGGGGGGCCTGGCGGTGGATATTGGAACCACCACAGTTTCCGCGCTGCTGATCGACATGCTGACGGGAAAGGTGCTGGGAAAAGCTTCTTCCGGAAACGGACAGATCCGGTACGGCGCGGATGTCATCAACCGTATCATTGAATCTACCAAGCCGGGCGGAGCGAAACGGCTTCAGGACGCGGTGATTAAGGAGACCATCAATCCGCTGATCGCCCAGATGTGCCGGGCGACAGGGGTGAAACAGGAGCATATCTACCGGATGTGCGTGGCGGGAAATACCACCATGAATCACCTGTTTGCCGGCGTGGATGCGGATCCCATCCGTATGGAGCCCTACATACCTACATTTTTCAAGACCAATTCTCTGTATGCTTCTGATCTGGGAATCGATATCAATCCGGATGCCCACATTATTGTGGCTCCCAATATCGGAAGCTACGTGGGCGGCGATATCACGGCAGGTACGCTGGTGAGCACCATATGGAACCGGCCGGAGTTCTCGCTTTTCGTGGATCTGGGAACCAACGGCGAGCTGGTTTTCGGTAATTCGGATTTCATGATGAGCTGCGCCTGTTCGGCAGGTCCCGCTTTTGAGGGCGGCGATATCAGCTGCGGTATGCGGGCCACAGACGGCGCCATCGAGGCATGTACGATTGACAGGGATACCATGGAGCCCACCTTCCAGGTGGTCGGCGGCCAGAAGCCCATCGGTCTGTGCGGATCCGGAATCATCGATGTGATCAGTGAACTGTTTACCACCGGAATCATCAATCCCAAAGGAAAGTTTGTCCGCGAAGGAGAGCGTATCCACCGGGATAAGTACGGCATGGGAAGCTATGTGCTTGCATTTGCCGGGGACGCGGGCGCTGACCGGGATGTGGAGATCACAGAGGTGGACATCGATAACTTTATCAGAGCCAAGGGCGCTATTTTCTCCGCGATCCGTACGATGTTGGCATCGCTGGACTTTGACGTCTCCATGATTGAGAATGTCTATGTGGCCGGAGGCATCGGAAGCGGAATTAATATGAGAAACGCGGTAAATATCGGTATGTTTCCGGATATCCCCCAGGAGAAGTTCCACTATATCGGCAATTCCTCCCTGGCAGGCGCGTATACGATGCTGCTGTCCAATGAGGCGGAGAAAAAGACGTACGAGGTGGCTTCCAATATGACCTATCTGGAGTTGAGCGCGGTGCCCGGCTATATGGATGAGTTTGTGGCAGCCTGCTTCATTCCGCATACGGACACCACATTGTTCCCTTCAGTAAATCAGGATCAGGAGTAATGACAGCTATGGAATTGAACTATGACAAGGACAGCAAGGAGCGGATTCCCTACGAGCACTATATGGAGCTGTACCGGCAGGCAGATCCCAGAGAGATCAGTGGACGGTGCGGGATTCCGTATGACGAGGAGAAGCAGGAATTTTGTCTGCGGCTGATGGGAGTTACCTATCACATCAGCTTTCCGGACTACGAGGCGGTACATGAGCCGGAGGACCGTATCGGATATTATCCGCTGGAGACGGCGGTGAATGCCAGGATTCTTGTGCTTCGCTATCTGGTAGAAGGGCATATGGCTCCATCCACCGGGAAGTTTTTAACCTATCGGGAGGTTCCGTGGGGGAATGTTTATCTGAAACAGTTTCAGGGACGTTGTCTGATGCGTCTCGCATTCGGATACGGAAACCGCATAGGAAAGTTTCAGGAGATTATGGAGCGGATCGGTGCCGTAAAACTGGATCACGGGGACGCTTCCTATGAGTTTGAATTTATCAACGGACTGAAACTTCAGTTTATTCTGTGGGCCGGAGATGATGAATTTCCGCCATCTTCACAGATCCTGTTCTCCGACAATTTTCCGGTTGCTTTCAAGGCGGAGGATATGGCAGTGGTGGGCGATGTGTCCATCGGTATGATGAAAGCGCTGAACTGAACAAACAAATAATAAAAGAAAAACAGGCATTACACAATCGAAAAGGAGTATACGATGTGTAAAAATAGTAGAGTAAGCATTGCGCGTAAAGTGTCACAGGATGGGAAGTTGTCTGTGGACGAAGGAAACCGTGAAATTTTTCCACGATGTAATGTTGCATCCGCTACTGCATTGAAGATAGATTCAGAGAGTGATCCCGCTTTCTTTGGTGTAGTAAACTACTATGCCCGCTGAAAGAAGGAGTATCATTCATGAAAAAACTGAATATTAAGACTATCGCATTTGCAGGTGTACTGATTGCTATGAATCTGGTGCTGGCACGGGTGTTGGCCATCAATATCGGTCCCACCCTGCGGATTACGCTTAGCACAACGCCCATTTTCCTGGCGGGACTTTGGTTTGGCCCTGCGGTGGGCGGAATCTGCGGCGTGAGTGCGGATCTTCTGGGGTGTATGCTTCAGGGCTACGCGCCGAATCCGTTTATTCTGGTGACTTCTCTGTTATCCGGTGTGCTTCCGGCAGTTATGAAGAAGTACCTTTTCCATGACAGGATTAATCTCTGGAAAATCGCCGTGATCGTAGCGGCTCACGGGTTGATCGGTTCTCTGGGATTTACTACTGTGGGACTGCATATTTTCTATGGAACTCCCTGGGCAGTTCTTTATACCACCAGAGTGATTCAGACGGTGGCGCTTGTAATTGCAAATTCGATCCTGGTATCGATTCTGTACCAGAGTCCCCTGACTACTTTTGTTACCAGGGAACTGGCGGTGCAGAAGGTTTCCCGTTCCTGAACGGCGGGAAAAGAATGTAGGACCGAAGCGGGGACGGGATGCGGACGGAAAGCCCGAAAGGGAGTTCCGCGGCTGACTGACTGCAGCAGCAAATGGGTTGACCATTGCTATATAAAAAGGAGGTTTTTATTATGGGCTACAAATCTGACATTGAAATCGCACAGGAGTGCGAAATGCTCCCGATCACTGAGATCGCGAAAAAAGCAGGTATCGATGACAAATACCTGGAGCAGTACGGAAAGTACAAGGCAAAAATTGACT
>DVON01000184.1 GCA_018713585.1 Candidatus Pullilachnospira stercoravium
TCCTGGATAGGGGCAAACCATACCGCCGACAGAAGGCTTTCCCCCTCCGGCAGCCGGACGCCCCAGAAGGCCTCCGCCGCCACATCCAGCGCATCCCCGAAATAGCTCCCGAACAGCACGCCCCAGATCAGCGTGGAAATGCCGCACCAGAAAAACAGCTTCACCGACCTGCGCCATGCCTCCGGCATCCCGCGAAAACGCAGCAGCAGAATCCCGCAGGAAGACGCCACCAGAAAACCGTAGGCCCCGTCCGCCAGCATCATTCCGAAGAAAAACACGTAGAACAGCCACATCACCGCCGTGGGATCTGTCTCCCCTCTGCGGGGAAGCCCGAAAGATTCCAGCACGCCCTGCACCGATTCCGCGATCCGCCCGTTTTTCAGCAGCACCGGCGCCTGCTCCCCTGCCTCGGGATCCCGGATCTCCACCTGGGCCGCGAATCGCTCCAGAATCCGCGCTTTCACCTTTTCCGCCGCGCCCTCCGGAACATAACCCTCCAGAAAAAATACGGTTCTGGACTGCCAAAGCTCTCCCAACACCCGGTATTTCTGCGCCCGCACCCGGAAATAATCCTCTGTCCGCTCCAGTTCCTCCCTTCTTCCCTGCATTTTCCCGATCTCCTGCCGGCAGCCAAGAATCCGGTCCCGGTTTCTCCGGCTTGCGGCCTTCAGCCGTTGGATTTCCCCGGCAGGCGTTTCCCCTTGTCCGCCCCCCGGCGCCGGCACAAATCCCCGGCTCCCCAGCAGCTCCCTCACGCTCGATTCCTCATCCCTTCCGCACAGAATCCCCAGATACGTTCTCCCCCGTTCCCGGCCAAAAATCTCCAGATACACGTTTCCCTGCTCCCGGTCAGAAATCTCCAGATACACGTTTCCCTGCTCCCGGTCAGAAATCTCCAGATACACGTTTCCCTGCTCCCGGCCAGAAATCTCCAGATACGCTCTTCCCTGCTCCCGGCCAGAAATTTCCAGTTCTCCTTCATGGCGGCACACATCTTCCCCGTTTTCTTCAAATCCTTCCTCCAGCAGCTGCCGGATCTGCTGCTCCTCAGACATTTGGGAGAGGCTCCCCAGTATCACGACGAAATTTTTCGTTCCAGGATCATACAGAGGAAACTCCAGCGTCTTCCAGGGCTCCAGCTCCCGAATCCGCTCCCCGATCCTGCCGTTTTCCACCTCCAGGGCTTCCATCTCCCCTGCCAGTTCCAAAATTTTCTCCGCGCAGCCGCAAATCCGCTCCCGGCAGGCTTCTCCCTTTTTATAAAGATCTCCCGCCGGCAGCCTTTTTCCTTCCAGGGCGGCAAACAGAGACCGCTTCTCCGGTTCCAGGCGCAAAAGAATCTGCAGAGCCTGTCCGATCATCCCGATTTTTTCCTCCAGCCCGGCAAGTGCCTCCGACACATCCATCTGATTCAAGCCGTCTCCGGCCGGATCTTCCCGGCGAATCTCCACCGCCCCCATGCGCTGAAGCATTTCCAGCACTGCCTTCCGGTCCTGCTTCCCCGCGCAAAGACAGATCTTTTTCATTTTCTGAACAGCCACCGGTCATTCCTCCCTTCCCTCCAGAAGGATTTTCAGCATAACCGCGGCCACCTCATCCTTCCGCTCCCGCGCCTGGGCCCACAGCCTCGCTTCCTCCTCTTTGGTCTCCTCCATCACCTGCTTTTTCCAGGCCTCCCACCAGACCGCTTCCTTCTGCAGCTCCTGGGCCGCCCGGCTTTCCTCCTCCAGACGGCGTCTCCGAAACTCCGCCTCCGCCTCTTCTCTGGCCTTGGAAACTATTTCTCCGTACTCCTGTTTTGCCTCTTCCACCATCTGGTCCGCTCTTTTCTCCGCCTCCAGCACACTGTCCACCATCGTCCGAAGCATCCGCAATCCACCATCCCTTCCTGACAGAGATAGCCTTTTACAAATCGTCTCAGAATATTCCTCTTTTCAAAAAAAGAATCCTTGTTTATGAATAAAAAAATCCCGGACACTGCATTTTATCCTCTGCAATGTCCGGGATTCTCTTTTCCCGCTGATACCGCCTGCAGCCTGCCAATCCGCAAAAGCCCCGGCCGGATCACTCGTAAATATATTTCTGATTTTCCTCCAGATCAATGGTGCTCTGGTCAATCCACTGATAACCGGTATTGATCACCGCGCTGTTCTCCAGGTTCATCAGGGCTCTGGCGCCTGCCACCACCGTGGCATATCCCATCCCATATGGATTCTGGCAGACCACTCCGGCCTCCCGTCCTTCCCGGATGGCATCGATCTGATCCTTCCCCACATCAAAGCCTACCATCTTGATCTGGCGGTCCTGATAATCCTCCAGAATAGAGAGCAGCTGCTCACTGACCTCCTCATTGGTGGCGAAATATCCCTTCAGGTTTGGATACGTGTCCAACACCTGCCGGATCTGTTCCTCCAGAGAAAGCTCCTCCTCCCCGGATGGCTCATAGGACACCTGCATCAGCGATACATTGGGGTGATTTGCCGTAATTTCATCGGTAAATCCCTGTACCCGCTGCTGGCTGGTGGCTGACAGACTGGTATGCGCCGCCACAGCGATTTCACCGTTGTCTCCGATCTGTTCGCAAAGTCTTTTCGCCGCTTCCTGCCCCGCGCCATAATTATCCGTCACACAGGAGGCATTGACAAGATCACTTTCCACACCGGAATCCAGAATAATCACCGGAATCTGATTCATGGACGCGGTCTCCAGCTGCGCCTCGCAGGAACTCATATCCACCGCTGCCAGACAAAGCACATACGGCTTGCCTGCCAGCGCCGCCTCTGTCAATACAGAATCCAGAATATCCACCTGCTCATTCACTCCCGTTTCATCCTTCGGAGCATCATAAATAAACTGGATTTTGTCGCTTCCCTCATAACCCAGCATTTCATTCAAATCATCCACAGCCTGAGAAATCCCTTCTCTCACGGCTTTCCAATATCCCGATTCCGTATTGGTCACCACCACAGCGAACCGGGTTCCGGCCTCCAGTGTCAGCCCCTCCACCGTAGTGTAGTCCGCCACCAGGCCTTCCTGTTCAGGAATGGAAATTTCCACCTTTTCCTCCTGATCTTCGGAATCCTCCTCAACATTCTCCCCAGAAGTCTCTTCCTCCGCCGGCTCTTCCTGAGGGGTTGGTGTCTCTTCTGTTGTCTGCGCTTCCTGGGAGCTGTCCTGCTCCTCTTCTCCATTTCCGCTTCCACAGCCCGCCAGCAGAAGCCCCGCCGCCAGCAGCGCCGCCAGTATTTTCTTCTGTTTTCTCATCTCAAATCCCCTTAAACCGAACATTCGTCATAATGTTCCCTGACTCATAGATATCTATATTATACATATACTGAAAAAATAGTCCATAGGAGATTCTTAAGATTTTTGTGATTTTTTTGTGTAGTTTTTATTATAATTGTAACATTTTCGTCATTCTTCCGCGTTCCTTTTCTTTTCCATACAGCAATTTACTTCTTTCATGACATTCTGAAACACCAGCACACTGAACGGCCCCAAAAAGAATCCCGGAAGTCCATAAAGAAAAAAACCTCCATATATGGAAATCAGCATAACCGCGGGATGCAGTCCGATCTGTTGTCCCAGCAGCCTGGGTTCCAGAAACTGCCGCAGCAAATCAGCCGCCAGATACAAAAGAAAATATCCCAGGCCCAGCATATATTCCCCCTGCAAACACCAAAGAAGAGCCCACGGAATCAAAATGGTTCCTGTTCCAATCAAGGGCAGCGCATCCAAAAGTCCCACCACAACGCCGGCCACCAAAAAATATGGATTTCCCAAAATCCAGAAACCCGCGGCACACAGTGAAGCCACCAGCAGCATAATAGTCAGCTGTGCCTTCAGATACCGTCCGCCAGCCCGGCAAAGCCCTTCCGTAATCCGGACAATCCGCCTCCCGGCCTCACTTTTCCTGATCCACTTCCGAAACTGATCCATATCTTTCAGCACCAGGGTCCCGAAAAGGATTACCACCAGAACACCACCGCCAAGAGCTATAATCCCCTTCACCAGTGTCAGTAAATAACCAAGGCAGGCAGGTCCCAGCCGGTTCTGAAGCTGTTCTACCAGCAGCCCCGCCTGATAAATCAGGAAATTTCTGCTTTTTTCTGCCGAAATCCCTGTCACATTCTCCAGAACCGCGCAGCAGGAATCCAGAAAATTCCCGGCCTTCTCCCCCCAGTCTGAGGTCCCGGCCAGCAGCCCCTGAACCTGTGCCACCAACAACCCTCCCGCTTTCCATAAAAGCAATGCGGCAGTCACAGTAATCACCAGAATCAGCAGGCCGCCTCCGATTCCCCTCCGGATCTTCCATCTGCGTTCCATCCATCTTGCTGCCGGCAACACCATAGAAGCCAGCATCCAGCCCAATAAAAAAGGAACCGCTGCCGGGAACAAATAACGCATACCCACGTATACTCCCAGACCGGTTCCGATACCATACCATATTTTTTTCCGCTCCACCGCCAACACCACACTTTCCCATGAAATTCCTTCATCCCGGCATCAGGAATCCGTTCCTTCATAGTATCCATTCTGTGCAGTTGTCTATGCTGACAGTTTCTTGAAAATCAAGAAAACATTTCCCTTCCGGTTCTATCTGAAAACACATCTCCTTTCCAGTTTTGGGATGCTTAAATTCCAGCCGGCAGGCACACAGCCCCAGCCCTCTTTCTTTTTCTCCTTTGGAATATGTTCCGCCGCTTTCCGGAGAAGTCGCGCCATACTTTCCATCACCTGCCAGAGCCATTCCATGACTGGCCATCTGTACCCGGATCTGATGATGTCTTCCCGTCAGCAGCCGGATCTGTGCCACACCCAACGGCTCCTTCCACTGGAGAACCCGATAATTCAAAACCGCCTTCCTGCTTCCCGGCGTACGCTCCGGAACTACCGCCGACCGATTGCTCCGCCCGTCTTTCAGCAAATAATCCACAAGCTGCCCGCCTTCACTCTCCGGTTTTCCACAAAACACCGCGAAGTACCACTTCTTCAAGATCCCTTCCTGCTGCTGACGATTCAATGCCGCTGTAGCTTTCGGCGTCTTACCAAAAACCAGTACGCCTTCCACAGGCTGATCCAGCCGCTGCACAATTCCTACAAATCCTCCCTGCAAATAGATCTTCAGCGCGCTCTCCATATCCATCTGTCCGACTCTGGCACTTTGTACTGCCATTCCCGCATGTTTCCGGCACACCAGAATCTCCTTATCTTCAAATAAAATGTCCTCTCTGCTCCAACGCATTCGTATCTCTCCGATTTCTCTTCCTTTGATTATTCCTGAAATATTATATCCCAAATTTCTCCGAAATACTACCCGGTGAACCCTTTTAAACAGCAAAATCGAACAACCGTTATATCTCATCCTGATCGATATAACGGTTGTTCTAATGATTCTCTTTATTCAATTTTTTAACCTCTTACTGTTCTTTCTTCTTACTTTAGATAATTATCTAACTGGAAATATCTTTCTATAAGTTCCCTATTCAATTATCTATATAAATTTTTTCTTCCCTGCTCATAAGCTTTCGCTTACTTAGAAATGTTATAATAATGGATAATAAAAAGTTTCCGATTTACCTTTCCGCCTGTAAATCTTTCAAATCATCTTTTCTACTT
>DVON01000185.1 GCA_018713585.1 Candidatus Pullilachnospira stercoravium
GAGCAGAAAAGACGTCTGAAGGATGCGGCGGAGCTTCTGGGGCTGACAGATTATCTGAAAAGAAAACCCAGAGAACTGTCCGGCGGTCAGAGACAGCGTGTGGCCCTGGCCAGAAGCGTCTGCAGCCAGGCGCCCATCTGTCTGATGGACGAACCCCTGTCCAACCTGGACGCAAAACTGAGAGCTCACATGCGTACGGAGATCCGCAGGATCCAGAAACAGCTGGGTATGACGGTAATCTATGTAACTCATGACCAGGTGGAAGCCATGACCATGGGAGATCAGATCATGGTGCTGCATGGAGGAAAGATCCAGCAGACAGGTACGCCGCTGGAACTGTACAATGAGCCGGCAAACACCTTTGTGGGAGGCTTTATCGGATCTCCTCAGATGAATTTTGCGGATGCGAAGATGTCTGATGGGAATCTGGTGCTCAATGACAAGCTGGTGATCCGGCTGACAGAGGAGGAGAGAAACCGTCTGCCCCAGGGAAGCAGCTGGAAAGTAGGTGTGAGAGCCGAGCAGATCGAGCTGGCAGAGCCGGAGACCTCCAATTACAATCTGGTATCCACCCTCAGTACTGAGATGATGGGAAATGAGACACAGGTGATCTTCTATGTGGGAAATACCGCATTTACCGCCCGCTGGACCGGACAGTATCTGATTGAAAATAATGAGAAGATCAAGATCCACATTCCGTCGGATGCCCTGCATTTCTTTGATGAGCAGACAGGAAGCCTGATTCGGCCGGCACTGAGCATCAAGGGGCGGAAGATCCTGACGGCGTAGAAAGGAGACAGACGATGAATAACAGTTCCGTGAATGTGACTGCCCCATCGGCGGTTATGGAAGAGGAAAAGGCAGAGCAGAAAGTGAAAAAACCTTTGCCCCTGTGGGTGATCTATGTGCTGCCCTCCATGCTGATCTTTCTGATCTTCGTGATCTATCCGTTTTTGAAAAATATCGTGACAAGCGCTTTTGCCACATCCAATACAGGAAGCCTCACCAGTTTTGTAGGCCTGTCCAACTATATTGATCTGTTTACAGATCCCCAGTACCTGCAGATCCTGAAAAATACCGTGATCTATACGGTGCTCACCGTTCCGCTGACGGTGGTGATCTCTCTGATGCTCGCGGTGCTGTCCTGCACCGACCGTCCGGGAATGGGAATTTTCAGGACCATCTTTTCCTCCACCATGGGAATCTCCGTGGCGGCGGGATCGGTATTCTGGAACCTGCTGTTCCATCCCACAGCAGGACTGCTGAACCATGTGGTGCAGTTCTTCGGGGGAGAGAGCATAGGATGGCTGACGGACAGTCACTACGCGCTGATCTCCATATCCGTGGTATCAATCTGGATGAACATCGGATTTTCCTATCTGGTGCTGATGGGAGGTCTGAAGAATATCGATGATTCCCACTATGAGAGTGTGGAGATCGTAGGCGGAGGATTCTTCTACCGGCTTCGGAAGGTGACCATTCCCCTGATCTCACCGTCGCTGTTCTTTGTGGTGACCACATCCCTGATCAATGCCTTTCAGTCTTTCGGACTGATCGATATGCTGACCTCAGGCGGCCCCAACAACAGTACCAATCTGATGGTATACCGGCTGTACAACGATGCTTTCGTGAACTTCCGTTTCGGTTCCGCATCGGCCCAGGGAGTGATCCTGTTTGTGGTGATTTTCCTGGTATCTCAGCTGCAGACAAAGCTGACGGAGAGGATGGTGACTTATCAATGAAAAAGGTGGAGACAACCCTTACTTATATCATACTGACCATTGCTGCGGTTTTTGTGTGCTTTCCGATCCTGTTCTCGGTGGCTTTGAGCTTTTCCGATCTTCAGGATATCCTGAAGGGAGATTACATCCCCAGCGGTCTGAATTTTACCAACTACATCAATGCGTTTCAGACGCAGCCGCTGTTTCATTATATGATGAACTCGGCGATCACAGGTGTGCTGTCCACCGTACTGCAGATCCTGTTTGCCCTGCTGGCCGCATACGCCATTGTATTTATTCCCTTTAAGGGCAAGAGGATCCTGTTCATGATCATGATGGCTACCATGATGATCCCGGGAGAGGTTCTGGTAATTTCCAATTTTCAGACCATCCGGTCCATGAACCTGCTGAATACCTTTGCCGGACTGATCCTGCCGGGACTGGCTTCCACCTTCGGAATCTTCCTGCTCCGGCAGAATATGATGCAGATTCCCATGGAACTGAAAGAGGCTTCCACGGTATCCGGATTGTCGGATTTCCGGTTCTTTATCAAGGTTGTGGTGCCGATGGTTACCAACGCCATTGTTACTCTGGCAATTTATCTGTTCCTGGTAAACTGGAATTCCTATATGTGGCCTCTGCTGTCAACCACTGATGATACGGTTCGTACCGTACAGATCGGACTGCGTCAGCTGAAAAATACAGAGGCGGTCAGCGATTACGGCATGATGGCAGCCGGAGCGATCATCACATCCCTGCCCACACTGCTGCTGATTTTCTTCGGACAGAAGCGTCTGCAGGAAGGTATGACCAAGGGAGCAATCAAATGATTAAATCATACCAGGGCCCTCCGGTCCGGTATATTTAATAAGGATTTCGGAAGAAATCCGCAAAATCAGGGGATCGGATCCCCATAAGAAAAAGGAAAAAAGAGGAGAAAATTATTATGAAAAGAAGAATGAAAAAGGCTATCAGCGCACTTGCCCTGTCCACCGCAGCGATCCTGATGTTCAGCGGATGCGGAAGCCAGACGTCAGCGGCCACCGGTACGTCCGGAAGCACACAGTCGGAGGACGGAAAGATCACCATTTCCTTCTGGCACTCCATGAGCGGCGATACGCAGACTGCTCTGGAGAAGGTGGTGGACGGTTTCAATGAGAGCCAGGATACTTACCAGGTGGTAGCGGAGAATCAGGGTACTTATGACGAGTCCACCGGAAAATTCTTTAATATGGCCAACGGTTCCGGAAGCGCTCAGATCATCCAGATCGGTGAGCAGAACCTGCAGTCCATGATCGATTCCGGTATGGTAGCCTCCATCAGCGAGCTGATCGATACCTATAATTTTGATGACAGCGACCTGCTGGAGCAGGTGGTGAACTTTTATACGGTAGACGGTCAGATGTACGCGATGCCCTTCAACTGTTCCTCTCCGGTGGTTTATTACAACAAAGAGGTCTTTGACGCGGCGGGAGTTACCGAATTCCCCACCACCTTTGAGGGCATCATGGATGCGGCTCAGGCCATTGCAGAGTCTGATGACAGCATCACGCCGGTGGGAATGTATGCTTACGGATACGCTCTGGATCAGATGGTGACCAATATGGGCGGATTTACCGTGAACAATGACAACGGAAGAAGCGATCGGGCCACAGAGGTGGCTTACCAGGATCAGATGACGGAAATCTTCAACTGGATCAAGGATCTGCAGGATGCCGGCTATCTGCTGAACTACGGAACGGATGGAACCAACACCATCAGCGGATTTACCCAGAGACAGGTAGCCATGTTTATCAGTACCTCCGCAAGCTGCAGAAATGTCATCGACAGCAGTGATTTTGAGGTGGGCGTATCCGCTCTTCCCGTTCCGGAAGGTGTGGAGGCTCAGGGTGTGTATGCCGGAGGCGGCGCTCTGTGCGCAGCGGCTGGTATGGATGAGGAAACCGCTCAGGGTGTGATGGATTTCTTCACCTACGCTACTTCTCCGGAGGTGCAGGCTCAGTGGGCTGCTGATACGGGATACTTCCCCATCTGCAATGCGGCGTACGAGACAGATTCCATGATTTCCACCTATGAGGAATATCCCCAGCTTCGGGTGGCTGCGGATCAGCTTCTGAACTCTCAGGTCAATGAAGTGACTGCGGGACCGCTGCTTTCCCAGCTTCCTCAGCTCCGCACCGATATCCAGACCGCTCTGGAGGCAGTGTTCAACGGTGAGGAAGTGGAGGCATCCCTTCAGCAGGCAGTGGACAGCACCAACTCCGCCATTGCCAATGCCAATGCGGGTGTGGAGTAAATCAATTGCAAAATTCTGAAACCTGATGTATAATCTGTTCTAAACAAGGACGTTCTGCTTTTGGCAGGGCGTCTTTTTTTCGGTGCGCCCGGCAAGCAGCCGCCATGCTTGCATGAGCGGATATTTGCCGGGCAACGGACAGCGAACGGCTTTGCCGTGAGCCGCCCGCAGTATCGCAGGGATCAGATAAGGGAAGGAACTTCCACTGTCTGATCAGGAAGGACAGAGGGTATGCCGCTTTTTAAAGCGTGGAAATCAGGAAGGAGGAATGCGCGGATGATGAGGAATAAGGACTGGATGATGCTGAACGGCATCATTTACCGGATCTATGCCACGGAGGATTTTCGCAAAATGCAGCGGATTTTCCTGGAACGGATGCGCACGCTGATTCCTTTTGACGGAGCCGTTTTCCGGCTGGCGGACGGCCGGAAGGGGGAGCAGGCGGTCTGCGGGGAAATGACCTGCGGGGAGGAGTTTATGGAAAGGGAACTTCAGGAGGAGCTGTATGGCGGACAGAGCATGGTTTATCGGGAGACGGATTTTGCGGATCCGGGACATCAGCGGGGATATGGACTGCGGATGACGCTGGTACACAATGAAAAATATCTGGGAACCGTGGCCTTTTTCCGCTCCCCTGAGCGGGAGGATTTTCAGTACCGCGATATTTTTCTGCTGGATATGGTAAAAGAGCATCTGGCATTCCGGCTGGACGAAGGAGAAAAAACGCGGGTCAGGCAGGAGGATGTACGGATGGAGGAGGAACTGGCGGTAAACTGCGGGCTCACCAGAAGGGAAATGGAAATTCTCCGGTGTATCATGGAAGGGCAGGGAAACCGGCAGATCGGCGAGACGCTGGTGATCACGGAAAATACCGTGAAAAAGCATATCCTGAATATTTACCGGAAGCTGGGCGTCCGCAGCCGTGTACAGCTTTTTAAGAAGATACAGGGCATGGAAGAGGAGTAATCTTACACTTTTTAAGTAGAGGAATCACACGAATGGGGAATTGTAAAGACAGGCAGAAACGGTATATGATAACACCATTAAGAGCAAAGGCGCCGAAATCCTTTGCTCTTTTTGTTTTCTGAAAGAAAGGGAGGAGGCTGCGTATGAAAGAATTGATGATTATTATAAGGCCGGAGAAACTGGAGACCGTGAAGAATATCATGGAGGAGATGGGCTGCGGCGGTATGACCATTTCCAGCGTGATGGGCTGCGGAACCCAGAAAGGGTACGATGAGGAATCGGGACCGTACCAGAACCAGATCAAAGGCTTTAAAACCACCATCAACCTGCTGCCGAAGATCCGGGTGGAGGCGGTGATGAGAGACAGTATGGTGGAGCCCGTCATCGCCAGAATCCGGGAGGAACTGGCGGAAGGCCATGTGGGAGACGGAAAAATCTTTATCCGCAGCGTGGAGGATGTGGTCCGCATCCGTACCGGTGAGCGGGGCAAGAAAGCATTATAACGGAAACAGAGGTGGAGCGATTTGGGAGAAAGAAAAGTTACGGTGAAGCTGGAAAAGCTGAACAAGGTATATGACGGCCAGAACCATGTGGTGAAGGATCTGGATCTGGAGGTCTATGAAGGAGAATTTCTGACGCTGCTGGGTTCCTCCGGGTGCGGGAAGACCACGACCCTGCGGATGATCGCCGGTTTTGAAACTCCCACCGGAGGAAACGTATATGTGGAAGGCGAGAACATGGAAAACAGAGAGCCCTATGAGCGGAATGTCAACACCGTGTTCCAGAGTTACGCGCTGTTTCCCCATATGACGGTATTTGACAATGTGGCTTACGGACTTACCATCCGCAAGGTGAAGAAACAGGAAATCCGGGAACGGGTGCTGCATATGCTGGAGCTGGTGCAGCTGGGAGGTTTTGAAAAACGGTATCCTTCCCAGCTCTCCGGCGGTCAGAAACAGCGGGTGGCCATTGCCCGGGCGCTGATCAACCGGCCCCGGGTGCTGCTGCTGGATGAACCTCTGGGAGCGCTGGATCTGAAGCTTCGCAAGCAGATGCAGCTGGAGCTGAAACGGCTGCAGAGAAAGCTGAACATCACCTTCATCTATGTCACCCACGATCAGGAGGAGGCGCTGACCATGAGCGACCGGATCGCCATTATGCGGGACGGCGTTCTGGAACAGGTGGGGACGCCGCTGGAGATCTATGAAAATCCGGCCACCCGTTTTGTGGCCACCTTTATCGGGGAGACCAATCTGTTTGAGGGATATATCAGCAGCAAGAAGGGCGAGGAGATGACGGTCACGGTGGAGCCGGGAATGATCCGGGCCTGCGGCACAGGATTCCGGGAGCGGGAGATGGTGGCGGTTTCCGTCAGACCGGAGCGCATGAAATTTTCCTCCGTTCCCGTGGAAGGATTTACCATTTCCGGTGAGATCCGGGAGCAGATTTACGCCGGCTCCGTGTTGAAAACCATTGTGGTTCTCCCAAATGGAAATGAGGTCCGCATCGAGAGACTTTCCAGTGAGGAACTTCCCAAAAGCGGCAGGGTCTATCTTTACTGGAACAAAGGGGATGAAAAACTGCTGCATTCCCTGGATGATGTATTTTTCGACGCTGTGGAAAATGTAAAAATGGCTTAGGAGGTGATGGGATGAAGACAGAGAAAAAAGATATGGCAGCCGCCCTCCCCATGGTGGGGCCGGTGACGCTGTGGCTTCTGTTTTTTGTGGCGCTTCCGCTGATCTTTGTGGCGGTGATCAGTTTCTGCAGCATTGACCAGAACTACAACATTCAATTTCAGTTTACGCTGGAAAATTACCGGAGACTGTTTGACGCCAGCTACCTTCAGATTTACGCCCAGTCGTTTCTGATCGCCGCGCTGACCACCGTGCTGTGCATCCTTCTGGGATACCCCTTCGCGTTTCTCATCGCCAGGACGTTTCCCAAGCGGAAGGCGCCGCTCTACATGCTGGTGATCATTCCTTTCTGGACCAATTCCCTGATCCGGATCTACGGATGGAGATCGTTTCTGGGAACCAACGGATGGCTCAACAGCCTTCTGCAGGCGCTGCATCTTACGGATACGCCGGTGGATTTTCTGTTTCATCAGGGGACGACGGTGCTGGGCATGGTTTACTGCCTGTTCCCCTTCATGGTGCTCCCGCTGTACACGGCTATTGAAAAGCTGGATCAAAGTCTGCTGGAGGCTTCCTCGGATCTGGGAGCGAAAGGACCGGTTACCTTTTTCCGGGTGGTGCTGCCGCTGACAGCCAGCGGTATTTTTTCCGGTTCCATCATGGTTTTCATTCCGTGCCTGGGATTCTTCTATGTGTCGGACATTCTGGGAGGCGGAAACGCGGATGTGATCGGAAATCTCATCGAACGGCAGTTTCAGAGCGGAAATAACTGGCCGCTGGGGGCGGCGCTGTCCATTATTCTGATTGTGATAACCCTCCTGCTGGTAAAGCTTTACCAGAAGTGCGGGGGCAGCATGGAAAGTCTGGGGGTGTAGCGGATGAACAGAAACGGCAAAAAGAAAATGAAAAGAGGACTGGGAGTGGCATACTGTACGCTGATCTACCTGTTCCTGTTTCTGCCCATCGCCGTGGTGGCGGCCAATTCTTTCAACGCTTCCACCACAAAGCCCTACCTGTCCTGGAAAGGATTTACCCTGGACTGGTACGTCCGGCTTTTTGACAACGGATCGCTGCTGGAGGCTTTTGGAAATACCATGCTGATTGCCGCTGCCAGTACGGTGCTTTCCACCGTGATCGGCACGCTGGGGGCGGTGGGAATGTACCGGTACAAATTCCGGGGGAAGAAGACCGTTGACGCGCTGCTTTATATTCCGGTGGTGATTCCGGAAATAGTGCTGGGAATTTCCCTTCTGACGCTGTTTTCCAGAACGGGGATCCCCAGGGGGCTTTTCACCCTGATCCTGGCTCATACCACCTTCTGTATTCCGTATGTGATCTTCAATGTGCGGGCCAGGCTGGCCGGCTATGATGATTCGGTGGAGGAAGCGTCCATGGATCTGGGGGCCGGAAGGGTGCAGACCTTTCTGCGTATCACGCTTCCTGTGCTGGCGCCGGGCATCGGCGGAGGCGCCCTGCTGGCATTTACCCTCTCCATCGATGATGTGATCATCAGTTACTTCACCAACGGCCAGGTGAGCACCTTCCCGCTGAAGGTGATGGAGAGTATCAAAAGCGGCGTATCGCCGGATGTGAACGCCTTGTCCGTGCTGATCCTGACCGGCACCATCGCGGTGGTGGCATTGACCCAGAGCGGTCTGCTGAAAAAGAAGAGAAACTGAGGAGGAAAAGGAGGAGAAAGATTATGAAAAAAAGAGTGTGTGCAGGTTTGGTGATTTTATCGGCGATGCTTTCCATGACCGGCTGCGGAAGCGGCGGTGGAAGCGGCGATGCAGGGGAACTGAACGTGTTTATCTGGACAGAATACGTTCCGGATTCGGTGGTGGAGGCCTTTGAGGAGGAGACAGGGATTTCGGTGAATGTGACCACCTACTCCTCCAATGAGGATATGCTGGCGAAAGTAAAATCAGAGACCGCCGGAGCCTATGATATTGTACAGCCCAGTGATTATATGGTGGAACAGATGGCCGCCCAGGATATGCTGCTGGAGCTGGATACGGACCGGCTGGAGAACCTGGATAATATCGGGGAAGCCTACCGGAATCCCTCCTATGATCCCGAAGGAAAGTACGCGGTGCCCTACATGGGCGGTGTGGCCGCCATCGCGGTGAATACGGATATGATTCAGACGGAAGTGACCTCCTATGCAGATCTGTTCACCGAAGACTTTCAGGACAGTCTGGTGGTGCTGGACGATTACCGGGCGGTGATCGGCATGGCAGCCCGCAGCATCGGCCTGAGCATGAATGAGACCGATCCGGATAATCTGGAACTGATCAGGGAACAGACCCTGAAGCTGAAGGACAATATCAAACTGTATGACAGTGACAGTCCCAAATCCGCGCTGATCGCCGGGGACTGTTCGGCAGGTGTCTGCTGGAGCGCTGAAATCGCCCTGGCCATGGAAGAGAATCCCAGCATCGAAATCGTATTCCCGGAGGAAGGCCCGTATATCTTTATGGATAACTGGTGCATAACCAAAGACGCGAAGAATGTGGATGCCGCCTACCAGTTTATCGATTACATGCTGCGGGCGGAAACCGCACAGCAGGTATCAGAGGAATTCCCGTACTTGCAGCCCAACACGGCAGCCATGGATCTTCTGGGAGAGGAATATTCCTCCAATCCGGCCAAGAATGTGCCGGAGGATGTGATCGCCTCCGGAGAGTATGTGCAGAACCTGGATACGGATTCCCTGGCGGTATACGATTCCATCTGGACAGAACTGAAAAAATAAACAACAGCAGAAAAAGGGACAGATCCGGTCAGAGGGTCTGTCCCTTTTTTAAGAGCTCCCAGCGGGAGGAAACCCCCGTTTTCCGGAAGATGTTCTGCATATGCTTCTGAAGTGTGTGAGCGGAAATTCCCAGCGAGTCCGTGATCTCCTCGTTGGAGGCGAAGGTCAGCAGAAGCTGCAGAATCTGGGTTTCCCGGGGGGTCAGCCCGAAGGTCAGCCGGAGCTGTTCCAGACGATTTTCGTCCGTCTGTGCCTGCTGCGGCCGTCCCTCCAGAAGATTGTGCAGGGCCGCGTTCAGATGGATGCCCAGGGAGCGGAGCCGGAACATATCCTCGTTGGTAAATGTCCCATCGATGCGGGTGTGATATAAAGTGAGAATTCCCAGCATCTTCTGCCGGTAGACGATACTGTACTGGATCGAATCAAAAACATGATACTTCTGATAACAGCTCCGGTAGATGGGGGAGCTGAGACGCTTTTCCTCCGGAACCAGCTCGCTTTCCCGGACCAGCGTGGACTCCTTAGTGTGAAGAATCCAAAGAAGCGGATCCTCATCCAGACATTCCATATATTTTTTTTCAGCCTCCTCAAAAGAATCCGGTATACACAGGGCCCGCTCAAACCGGATCTCATCGGCAGCAGCCAGGGGATCTGTCAGCAGAATACTGGCACAGCTGTAGGGTACCAGCATTTTCAGAGGAACAAGAAAGTCGTTTTTCAGCTCCTCCAGGGTGCGGCAGGCATAAAGATGGTAGACGATATCGTTGAAAATAAAGAATATGTTTTTGTCCATGACCGGATTCTCCTTTCGTCAAAGGATAAAAGAAATTTGATATATCATAGCATGGTAAATACTTAAAAACAAGTATTTATAACGAATTTTAAGCAGAAACTTCCGCAAAGATACCATTGAAGAGATAGAAAGAATAGAGTATGATTAACCCATAAAATAAATACCGACATAGATACAAAGGTGTATTTGCTGTGGGAACACAGTGGATGCACCTTTTTTTCATGGCATGGAAAACAGCGTTTTCTTCTGTCGTGAAATTGTCTGACTGGAAAGGAAGGGAGACTATATGGCAGAGAAACAACAGGTAATCAAGGATCTGGAACGGGTGATTTCACTGATTGAGACAGACAGTGATCAGATTCCGGAGGAAGAAAAAAAGAAGATGGTCAGCGAAACACTGGATCATTTTGACAATTACGTCAGCCCGGGCTGGCTGAAATACCGCAAATCCGTTTCTTCTGATTCGGAGAACGGCGCTGTTCTTGAGTGGCAGGATGAGGGTGCTTACTGCTATGGATTAAACGGTGAGAAATTCATCGACTGTCTGGGCGGATTTGGCATCTACACCTGCGGCCACAGAAATCCTGCCATTCTGGATGTGGTGAAGGCACAGCTGGATCACCAGGCACTTCATTCCCAGGAACTTCTGGACCCCCTTCGCGGCTATCTTGCAAAGGCGGTGGCGGATATCACTCCGGGTGACCTGCAGTACTGCTTCTTCACCAACGGCGGAGCCGAGGCAGTGGAGATGTCCCTGAAGCTGGCCCGGATCGCCACCGGCGGCAGATGGTTTATTTCCACCGTGGGCGCTTTCCACGGGAAATCCATGGGAGCCGTCTCCATGGGAGGTAAGAGCACATACCGGATTCCGTACATCCCCATGGTGCAGCAGGTGCAGCATGTGGAGTACGGCAATGCGGAGGATATCCGCAAGGCCATACGGAATCTCCAGGCGGTGGGCGAAAAGGTGGCCGCGGTGATTCTGGAACCCATCCAGGGTGAGGCGGGTGTCATTGTTCCGCCGGAAGGATATCTGACGGAGGTGCGTAAGATCTGTGACGAGACAGGCGTGGCCCTCATCTTCGATGAAATCCAGACGGGTATGGGACGGACAGGAACTATGTGGCGCTGTGAGGCGGAGGGCGTGGTACCGGATATCATGACCTTTGGAAAGGCTTTCGGCGGCGGTATCATGCCCATCACCGGAATTATCTGCAAACCGAAAATGTGGGTACAGGATCTGATTGACAATCCCTGGCTTCTGGGATCCCCCACTTTCGGCGGCAATCCGGTCTGCTGCTCCGCAGCTATCGCCACCATCAAATATATGCTGGAGAATGATATCCCCGGTGTCTGCCGCGAGAAAGGAAAAATGCTGAAAGCGGGGCTGCAACAGCTGGCGGAGAAATATCCGGAGGTAATCCAGGAGGTGCGGGGTGTAGGCCTGATGCTGGCGGTAGAATTTAACACCTGTGAGCTGGGTTACGAATGTGCCAAAGGCCTGTTTGCCAGAAGAGTCATGACGGCGGGAACACTGGTGAACGCAAAAACCATCCGTTTTGAACCCACGGCAGTGATTTCTGAACAAGATATCAGGGATGTGATCAGCCGGATGGATGAGGCGCTGGCCGATACGAAGAAGACATTTGGCCTGTGACAGTAAAGCCGAAAGGATTTACTGCTGAAAATGGAATTCCGTCATGCGGGATATTCCGGAATAAGGTTTTTCATAATGCGAGGAGGCATACCGGAGAAAACGGGTATGTCTCCTTTTTCATGGCAGCAAAACGCCTGCGAAGCCGGCTTTGCGCTGCCCCGGGAGGATAATATATGAATACTGGACTTATTGCAATTCTCATTATTTTAGTTGTCATCGTGGGCGCCATCATCACCAGGCGCTGTATGGAATTTCTGATCGGCGGATCCATCGTGGCGGCCATCGTCATGTACGGAGGCAATTTCCTGTCCGAATGGTGTTCGCTTCTGCAGACCTCTCTGACCGACAACGTATGGATTTTCCTGGTCTGCGGACTGTTCGGAAGTCTCATCGCCCTGCTTCAGGAGTCAAAGGGAACCTTCGGATTTTCCGCGCTGGTGTCCAAATTCTGCACCAATCAGAGAAGGACGATGCTGACCACCTTTATCATGGGTATCCTGATTTTCGTGGACGATTATCTGAATGTGCTGACCATCGGCGTCTGCATGAAGAATGTCAGTGACAAGCGGAAGCTCCCCAGAGAGAGTCTGGCGTATATGCTGGATGCCACCGGAGCCGCGGACTGTGTGCTCCTTCCCTTCTCCACCTGGGCGGTGTTTTACTCTTCCCTGTTCTGGGAGCAGCCCAGCGTACAGGAAATGGGATTTTCTTCCGCCATGTCCGCCTATGTGCATGCGGCGCCTTTCGCGTTCTATCCGATCCTCACCCTGCTGATTGCCCTGTTGTTTGCTCTGGGCATTATGCCGAAGCTGGGTGCCATGAAGAAAGCCTTTGCGCGTGTGGAAGAGACCGGAAAGGTGTACAGTGATGCCAGCCGCAAATACAATCATGAGAACAGAAAAGGCTATGAGGAAAGCGGAAATCTCTGGAATTTTGTGATTCCCATGGTGATCCTGGTAGCCCTCACCGTAATCACCGGCGACCTGCTGGCCGCAGTGGTGGTGGCGCTGTTTGTCTGCCTGGTGATGTATGTTCCCCAGAAGCTGATGAATCTGGAAGAGTTCTTCAACCTGATTATCCGCGGTTTCGCAGATATGCTGCCCACCCTGATGATTCTGCTGATCGCCTTTGTTCTTCAGGGCGTGACGGAAGGTATGGGTATGACAGACTTTATCATTGATGTGGCAGAGCCTCTGATGACCGGGGCGGCATTCCCGGCAGTGGTATTTGTGGTTCTGGCGGCCATCTGTTTTGCCACCGGTTCTTTCTGGGGCATGAGCGCAGTGGTTTCTCCCATTGTATTCCCCCTGGGCGCCGCCATCGGTGCCAATCCGGTGCTGATCATGGCAGCCGTGGTATCCGGCGGAGCTTTCGGAAGCCATGCCTGCTTTTATGCGGATGCTACCCTGCTTTCTTCCCAGAGCGCGGGAATCGATAACATGGAGCATACCATTACCCAGCTCCCCTATGTGGTGATTGCCAGTGTGCTGGCCATTGTGGGATTTGTAATCTGCGGAATTGTCATGTAGCGCAGGAACGCAAGCCTGATGCGAGGATGGTGAGAAAATGAGCGGCAGAAGATTAATTGTCCGGAGCCGGGCGGTGTACACGGGCAAAAAAAGCCGGCCCGTCCCGGCAGCTATAGCTGTGGAAGGAAAACGGATTTGCGGGGTACTGCCCTGGGACTGTGAAAAACAATATAGGGAGTGGGAAATCCATGATTACGGAGACCGGATGGTGATGCCTTCGTTTATCGACGCCCACACCCATCTGTTCTCCGGCGCGGTCAGCGCCAGCGAGTATGTGTGTACGGATCTGGGCCGGGGAAAATCCCAGGAGGAATGTGTGGAAATTATCCGGGCTTTTGCCCGGGAACATCCGGATTATCCCAGAATCCGGGGAACGGGATGGTTTGTGGGAAACTGGAAGGAGGATCGGCTTCCGGACAGAAGGCTTCTGGATCAGGCCATCCCAGACCGTCCGGTGTATCTGCAGTGCGCGGACGCCCACAGCATGTGGATGAATTTCCGGGCCCTTGAGGAGGCGAACATCGATCCCGACCGGAAGCTTTCCGACGGGATGATCGTCAAGTTTGATGATGGTCAGATGAGCGGCCTGCTGCTGGAACCCTCGGCCTGTGCCCCGGCACTGGAAAAATATATGGAGTTTTCCGACGAGGAAATGCTGCGGATTCACCGGGAATTTCAGAAACACTTGGCAGCCCTGGGAATCAGCGCTGCCAGCGAGATGTTTGCCGATGATTATTTGGAGAAAACGTATCACGATTATGGGCTGCTGAAGCGCCTGGATGAGGAGGAAGGACTGTCCGCCCACATCTACGCGTATACCAGACTATTCGGCTATACCGATTTTGCCCCTTATTTCCGGATGAAGGAATTCTTTGATTCTCCCCATTTCCACATCGGAGGCCTGAAAGGGTTTGTGGACGGGGTTACGGAAACCTTTACCGGAATGATGCTAAAGCCTTACACCGACCGGCCGGACTGCCGGGGGCTTTCCGTTCCCCTGTGGCCCCGGGAAAAAATCGAAGAAGAGATCATCGCCGCCAACGGGGCAGGGATTCAGGTGAGACTTCACTGCATTGCTGACGGATCCGTCCGGCTGGCGCTGGATGCCTACGAAAAATCGCGGGCCGTCAACGGGACCATGGATTTTTATAATACCATTGAACATATTGAAAATATCCATCCGGATGATATTCCCAGATTTGGTCAGATCGGAGTGCTGCCCTCCATGCAGCCCTATCATCTGACCCTGTCCAGAAATGACAAGATTTACCGGATCGGAGAAGCGCGCTGCCGCTATGAGTGGCCGGAGAGGTCCATGAGGGAGAGCGCCGGCATGCTGGCCCTGGGAACGGATTTCCCTGTGGTGGATATCAATCCCTTTGCCAGTCTCCATTCGGCGGTCACCAGAAAAGATGAATATGGCGTGGCCACAGGCCACAATCCCTGGGAGACGCTGACGCTTCCGGAGGCGCTGTGCGGTTATACACAGGACGCGGCCAGAGCATACCGGGCGGAAAAGGAGATGGGGACGCTGGAGGCGGGAAAACTGGCGAATCTGCTGGTGCTGGATCAGAATCTGTTTGAGGTTGACGCAGAGAAGATTCCCAAAACACAGGTTCTGGTGAACTATTTTGAAGGAAAAAAGATTTTTGAGAGGAGTGAAGGTTATGGATCAGAAAAAGATGTTCATTGACGGCTGTTGGACGGAAGGCAGCGAAGGAAAATCGGAACCCACCATCAATCCCGCCAACGGCCAGGTGCTGGCTTACATGACGGTGGGAACCAAAGAGGATGTGCACCGGGCCGTGGCTGCTGCCAGAAGATCCTTCTACGAAACCAGAGAATGGAGAGATCTGGATTCCCAGAGCCGCAGCGATAAGCTTCTGGAGATCGCGGACGCCATTGAGGCGGAAAAAGAGGAATTCGCCCGTCTGGACAGCATGGATCACGGAAAGCCCCTGCGGGAGGCGGAATGTGATGTGGACGACGCCATTCACTGCTTCCGCTATTACGCGGGAATTCTGAAAGCGCCCTGCGGCGGAAGCTATGAGGTGAATGACGGCTTTGGAGCCATGCATTCCTATACCATTCACGAGCCGGTGGGTGTGTGCGCGCTGATTACCCCCTGGAATTATCCGCTGCTGATGGCAGTCTGGAAGCTGGCGCCGGCTCTGGCCGCGGGCAACAGCGTGGTCTTCAAACCCAGCTCCAACTGTGTGCTGTCCTGTGTGAAATTGTTTGAGATTTTTGAAAAACTGGAAATGCCCAAAGGCAGCGTCAACCTGGTGCTGGGCCCGGGCTCCGTGGTGGGAAATGAGATGGCAGCCAGCACGGATGTGGATATGGTGACCTTCACCGGCAGCACCCAGGTGGGGCAGAGCATCATGCGGGCCGCCGCGGGAAATGTGAAAAAAGTGGGCCTGGAGCTGGGCGGCAAATCCCCCAACGTGATTTTCGCGGACGCGGACCTGGAAGGCGCTGTGGAATGGGCCATGGTGGGTATTTTCTTCAACCAGGGCGAGGTCTGCTCGGCGGGCTCCAGAATCATTATAGAGGAGAGCATAAAGGATGCCTTCGTGAAACGGCTGGCCCAAAGGGCCAACGCTATGACCATCGGAAATCCCCTGGACAATCCGGACATGGGACCGCTGGTAACGGAGGGACATATGAACCGGGTGCTCTCCTATATTCAGAAAGGAATCGACGAGGGCGCCACACTGGTATGCGGCGGCGAACGGTATACGGAAGGGGAATGTGCTTCCGGGTATTATGTGCGGCCCACCATTTTCAATGATTGTACCAGTGACATGACCATCGTGAGGGAAGAAATTTTCGGGCCGGTGGTGACCATCCAGACCTTCCGGACGGAGCAGGAGGCCATCGATCTGGCCAATGACACTCCCTACGGCCTGGCAGGAGCGGTGTTTACCGCGGACGGCGCCCGGGCGCTGCGGGTGATCCGGGAGATCCGGGCCGGAATCACCTGGATCAACTGCTACAATCCCACCTTCAACGAGGCGCCCTGGGGCGGATACAAGATGTCCGGCATCGGAAGAGAGCTGGGCGTACACGGCCTGGAGGAGTATCAGGAGGTAAAACAGATCAATATCAACCTGAATCCCGGCACCCTGGGCTGGTATGAACACTGAGAAGGCCATCGGCGGATGGCAGAGAGAGGAGAATGTGATATGACGAAAAGCAAGTATGTGGTGACCATCACCAGACAGTTCGGAAGCCTGGGAAGGCCCATCGCCAAACGGATGAGCGAGATTCTGGATATCGGTTACTATGACCGGGATCTGGTGGATGAGGCGGCGAAGAAACTGAAGCTGCCAGTATCGGTGGTGGATAAGGAGGAGGAGTCGGCGAAAAAGGTCCCACTGAATCCCTTTACCCGCATGAAGTATCCGCTGGGAAAAGGCACCAGCGATACCCAGGACGCTATCTTTGAGGCACAGCAGAATATTATACAGTTCCTGGCGGAAAAGGAGACCTGCATCATCGTGGGCCGCTGCTCGGATTTCATCCTGGAAGAGATGAAAAATGCCATGCACATCTATATTTACGCTCCCTACGATGTGAGAGTGCAGCAGAGTGTGGATAATTTGAAGATGGATATTCAGGAAGCCCGCCAGATGATCGTGGATGTGGATGAGGCCAGGGATTCTTATCACATGCATTACGCGGGCTATCTGCCGGACGATAAGAATCACAAGGACATTATGATTGACAGCAGCTTCCTGGGGGTGGAAAAAACTGCCCAGTTTCTTGCGGAGGCAGTCAGAAGAAAATTCGGGGCATGAGGATTGGTTCATGCCGGTGATCAGCGAGGAGTAGGATTATGAGCGAATTAAGAGAAGCATTACCGGAAATTAAAACGGAGACGCTGCCGGGGCCTAAGGCAGCCGCTGTGCTGGAGCGCAGAAAAAAGATTATGCCGGACGCCATCCGGTGCGTCTATCCCTGTGTCATGGAACAGGCAGAGGGAGCCATGATTGAGGATGTGGACGGAAACCGCTTCCTAGACTGGGTGGGCGGCGTGGGCGTCCTGAATGTGGGACACTGCCATCCCGAACTGGTGGAGGCTGTCCGCCAGCAGGCCGGAAAATATTTTCACGGCATGGCCAATATTGTGACCCATGAGCGGTATATTGAGCTGGCGGAAAAGTTGGCGGCTGTCACACCGGTAAAGGGAGAGGAAAAGAAGGTCATGTTTGCCAACAGCGGTGCCGAGGCGGATGAGAATGCGGTGAAGATCGCAAAGGGATTTACGGAACGTCCCAACATCATCGTATTTTCCGGAGCTTTTCACGGCCGCACCATGCTGACCATGTCCATGACCGCGAAAAAAGCCTATTCCCGGGGGATGGGGCCCTTCCCCGACGGCGTATACCGGGCGGAGTTCCCCTATCTCTACCGGAAGCCGGAGCAGATGACGGAGGATGCCTATATCCGCTGGTGTGTGGACAGTGTGAAGGAGGTCTTTGAAAATGCCTCTCTGCCGGAATATGTGGCCGCCATGGTCATCGAGCCGCTGCAGGGAGAAGGAGGATTTATTCCGGCCCCCCTTTCGTTTGTAAAAGCCCTGAGAGAGATCTGTGACCAGTATGGAATCCTTCTGGTGGCAGATGAGGTGCAGACCGGATTTTGCCGGACGGGCCGGTTGTTTGCCTGTGATTACTGGAAAGAAGCGGGCGTGGAGCCGGATATTCTGGCCACCGCGAAATCCATCGCGGGAGGAATTCCCCTCAGCGCGGTGATCGCCCGCAAAGAGATCATGGACGGGATTCCTGCAGGAATCATCGGCGGCACCTACGGAGGAAATGCCCTGGCCTGCGCGGCGGGCGTCAAGGTGCTGGAGGTCATTGAAAAAGAGAACCTGGCGCTGCGTTCCCGTCAGATCGGCGAAAAATGCCGGGAAAGATTCCTGAAATGGAAAGAAACGTTTGAGCAGGTGGGAGATGTCCGGGGCCTGGGAGCCATGCTGGGGGTGGAATTTGTAAAGGATAAAGCCACCAGGGAGCCGGATCCGCAGCTGGTATCCGACATCATCCAGGAATGTGCCCGCCACGGACTGCTGGTGGAAAACGCCGGTATTCATAACAATGTGATCCGCTTCCTGGCCCCGCTGGTGATGACGGACGCGCAGCTGGAAGCCGGACTTGCCATTTATGAGGATGCCATCCGGGTATGCACAGAAAAAGGAGGTGCCGGATTATGAGAAAAGTGACAGTGGCTGCCACCCAGATGAGCTGCAGCTGGGATCGGGAGGAAAATCTGAACAAGGCGGAAGGTCTGGTGCGGAAGGCAGCGGCGCAGGGCGCCAATATCGTTCTTCTGCAGGAGTTGTTTGAAACTCCGTATTTCGCCCAGATCCAGAGCTTTGATTATATGAAAATGTGTACAAAAGCGGAGGAAAATCCGGCGGTTCTCCGGTTTCAGCAGGTGGCCCGAAAGCTGTCGGTGGTGATTCCGGTGAGCTTTTATGAAAAAGCGGGAAACACGGGCTTCAACACGCTGGCCATCATCGACGCGGACGGAAGCGTCCTGGGTTATTACCGCAAGACCCACATCCCCGACGGCCTGCCCTATGCGGAGAAATTTTATTTCACTCCGGGAGATACCGGTTTTAAAGTATGGGATACCAGATATGGCCGGATCGGCTGCGGGATCTGCTGGGATCAGTGGTTCCCGGAAGCCGCCAGATGCATGGCGCTTATGGGGGCGGAGCTGCTGTTTTATCCCACCGCCATCGGCAGCGAACCGGTGCTTCAGAACGATTCCCAGCCCCACTGGACCCGCTGCATGCAGGGCCATGCGGCTGCAAACATCATGCCGGTGATCGCCTCCAACCGGATCGGTACGGAAGCGGAAAAGGATTCTGAGATGACCTTCTACGGCTCTTCTTTCATCGCCGATGAGACGGGAGCGCTGGTGGCCCAGGCGGACCGGGAAAGCGAGACGGTGCTGACCGCTTCCTTTGACCTGGATGCCATCGGGGAGAAAAGACGGGAATGGGGCGTATTCCGGGATCGGAGACCGGAAATGTACCAGATTCTGCTGACCCATGGAAAGAGGTGAGGGCAGCATGGAATTTCAGTATTATCTTCCGGTGAATCTGATCTTCGGACAGGGGAAGGCCGATCTGGTGGGAGAAGAGACCGCCAGATACGGAAGGCGGGCCCTGGTGGTGACAGGAAGAAACAGTGCCAGGAAAACCGGTCTCCTTGCCCGCATTCAGGATTCTCTGAAAAAAGCCGGCGTCTCTTCGGTGGTCTATGACCAGGCCCGGCCAAACCCCCTGGCTTCCGACGCCTGCCGGGGGACGGCGCTGGCCCGGGAGGAGAAGTGTGACGTGGTGGTGGCCGCAGGCGGCGGAAGTATCATCGACTGTGGAAAGGCCATCGCGTTTCTGGCGAAAAACGATGGTGACATTTTTGACTATATTTTCGGGCTCCGAAACGGCAGTCAGGCGCTGCCGCTGGTGGCCCTGCCCACCACCTGCGGAACCGGCAGCGAGGGCAACTGCTTTGCCGTGCTTACCAATGACGGAACGGGAGACAAAAAGTCGCTGCGCAATATGGTCAGTCTCCCCAAAGTATCCATCATCGATCCGGAGCTGATGGTGACCATGCCCAATGGTGTGGCTTCCAGCGTGATGTTCGATGCCCTCTGCCACAATATGGAGGCGTATCTGTCCAAAACCACCCAGCCCCTGGTGATGCAGCAGGCGCTTTTTGGGGTGGAGCTTCTTTCAGACAATATCCGCAGGGCTCTGGCGGATCATTCGGATATGGAAGCCTGGGCGCGGGTGTGTCTGGGAAGCACGCTGGGCGGCATGTGCATCAATATGGCGGGAGTGGCTTTGCCCCACGGCATGGAGCACCCGGCCAGCGGCCTGAGGGATATTATGCATGGCCGGGGACTGGCGGCCCTTTCCCCGGTGATTTATGAAGCTACCATTCCCCGGGCGCCCGAAAAATTCCAGGTGCTGGCACAGCACATGGGCGGCGGTGATTTCCTGGTGCTTCTTACGGAGCTTCTGCGGGACATCGGCCTTGAGACCACCCTGTCGGCGGAAGGCGTCAGAAAAGAGGATGTGGAGTGGATGGCGGACAACTGCCTGAAAGTGTCCGCCGCGGCCATCAGCGCGCACCCGGTACAGTTTGACAGGGAAGCCATTGCAGAACTGTACCGCAGGGCAATGTGAGGATGGAACAGGAAACCGGAAGGAAAAACGGAAGAATCAATGACAGGAGGAGGAAAAATGTTTCGCGAAATGAGACTGAAAAGACAGCAGATGGCGCCGGAGGAAGCGGCGGAAGTCCTGAAAAAGGGCACTTCCGGGGTACTGGCCCTTGCCGGCGATGAGGGATATCCCTATGCGGTTCCTTTAAGCTATGTGTATGACGAACAGGAGGGAACCATTATTTTTCACTCTGCAAAAAGCGGTCATAAAATCGATGCCGTCCGCCGGGACGGGAAGGCGTCCTTCTGTGTGGTGGGACAGGATCAGGTGGTGCCCGCCGTGTACACCACCTATTACCGGAGTGTGACGGTATTCGGAAAAATGCGGATTCTGGAGACCGATGAAGAAAAGAGAGCTGCCATTGAAAAGCTGGCCGTAAAGTATGCCCCCGATGACAGCGAAGAAAACAGAAACCAGGCCATCCGGCGGGAGTGGAAGGGACTCTGCGTCCTGGAAATGCGCGTCGAACATATGACTGGGAAAAAGGCATCGGAACTGCTGTAGAGAAAACTGACTGAAACTTGTATTTCCAGGTCAAAAATGATAGAATAAGTTAAGACTTTCATGATACCTTTATGGCCATGCGGCCAGGACAGAGGAAATTGTGAAAAGAGGAGGTACGGGTTTTATGGCAGACAAATTATATGAAATGATGGACTGGCCGGAGATTGAGGCCGTGGTATATTCGGAGGAAAATGCCCCCAGAAATATTCTGGGGCCCCGGATGACCGGAGACGGTGTTCTGGTGCAGTGTTTTTTTCCGGAGAGAACTCAGGTAAGCGTCAAAGTTCTTTCCGATGAGAAGACATATCCCATGGTGATGGAGGATGAGGGAGGTTTCTTTGCGGCACTGCTGCCGTATCAGGAGATCCCCGGGTACGTTTATCTGGTAAACGAGCAAGAGGAAGTGCGGGAATACCGGGATCCCTATGCCTTTGGCCCCCAGATCACGCTGGAGGAGGAGCAGCAGTTTACCAATGGGATCTGTTATGAGATTTATGAAAAGATGGGCGCCCATCCCATGACCATTGACGGTGTGGATGGCGTGTACTTCGCGGTCTGGGCACCCAATGCCATGCGGGTGTCTGTGGTGGGCGATTTCAACAACTGGGACGGCAGGATGTATCAGATGAATCTTCTGCCCGCATCCGGGATCTATGAGCTGTTCATTCCGGGGATTCCCGTGGGTGCCATTTACAAATACGAACTGAAGCTGCGGGACGGACTGACGTATCTGAAAGCGGATCCCTACGCCAACGCGGCGGAGCTTCGTCCGGCCACCGCGTCGGTGGTGGCGGATCTGACCAGGTTCCGCTGGCGGGACAAAGCATGGCTGCGCAGCAGAAAAAAACTGCAGAAGGCGGATCAGCCCATGTTTGTCTATGAGATGCATCTGGGTTCCTGGAGAAAGCCGGAGGATGGCCGGGACTTTTACAATTACCGGGAGATTGCCCCCATGCTGGTGGAATATCTGACAGAGATGGGTTACACTCATGTGGAGCTGATGCCTATCATGGAGCATCCCTTCGACGCCTCCTGGGGATATCAGGTGACGGGCTATTATGCGCCCACCAGCCGGTACGGCTCGCCGGAGGACTTTATGTTCTTTGTGGATACCCTCCACCGGGCCGGTTTCGGTGTGATTCTGGACTGGGTACCGGCGCATTTCCCCAGAGATACCTTCGGGCTGGCTTCCTTTGACGGAACCTGCCTTTACGAGCATCTGGATCCCAGACAGGGATATCATCCCCACTGGGGCACGCTGATCTATAATTACGGACGCCCCCAGGTGAAGAATTTCCTGATTTCCAACGCGCTGTACTGGGCGGACAAGTACCATGTGGACGGCATCCGCTTTGATGCGGTGGCATCCATGCTTTATCTGGATTACGGGAAGAATGACGGGGAATGGGTGCCCAACATCTATGGCGGAAATGAAAATCTGGACGCTGTGGAATTCCTGAAGCATCTGAATTCCATCTTTAAGAAAAAATATCCGGATACGCTGCTGATCGCGGAAGAGTCCACCGCATGGCCTCAGGTGACCGGTAGTGTGGAGGATGACGGCCTGGGCTTTGACTATAAGTGGAACATGGGGTGGATGAACGATTTCATCGGCTATATGTGCAACGATCCCCTGTTTCGGGGCAGCCATCACAATGAGCTGACCTTCAGCATGATTTATGCCTACAGTGAGAATTTCCTTCTGAGCCTCTCCCATGACGAGGTGGTGCATGGAAAAGGTTCTCTGCTGAATAAGATGCCGGGAGACATGGAAAAGAAGTTTGCCAATCTGCGGCTGGCGATGGGATTCTTTGTGACGCATCCCGGAAAGAAGCTTCTGTTTATGGGACAGGAGTTTGGCCAGGAGCATGAGTGGGCCGAAAACAAATCTCTGGACTGGAGCGATATGGAACAGCCGGAACATAAGAAGCTGCATGATTTCATGAAAGCGCTGATCGGACTTTACCGGCAGTATCCGGCTCTCTACCGGATGGATTACGATCCCCAGGGTTTTGAATGGATCAACTGCGTGGACTGGGAAAAGAGCATGGTATCCTTCATGAGAAGGACCGCAAAGCCGGAGGAAACCCTGGTGGTGATCTGCAACTTCTCCGATGTGGCCTATGACGCCCATCAGGTGGGCGTGCCCTACGCGGGAAAATATAAAGAAATCCTCAACAGTGATGCCGAGGCTTACGGAGGAAGCGGTTTTGTGAATCCCCGGGTAAAGATCGCCAAAAAGGTGGAATGTGATGACCGGCCCTATTCTCTTACTGTCAAGGTTCCGGCGCTGGGTATCTGTATCTACAGTTTCACAAAAACTGTGGAGAAGGTTGTGGACAACAAGACTGCCAAAGGCAGAAAAAAGAATTCATCCACGAAGAAAAGCGGGCTGAAAGAGGAGATCAGCCGGCAGATGGAGCTGGCGGAGGAAGCTGCTGTCCGGAAAACAGAGGCAAAGGAGACAAAAGAAAAGGCTGCAGAGAAGAAAGGATAAATTTTCATTATGTTGGACCTGATACAAGGCGCGCTGTTCTGGATAGGTAAAATTCCCCAGGATGGCCTGCTGGGATTTTTGTTCCGGCTGATTCTGGCATTGATCGTCTATGCCATAGGAACAAAGGTGATTGCCTGGCTGTGCCGCATAGTACGCAAGCATCTGCTGAAATACGGGACAGATGAAGCGGCCAAGAGTTTTGTGATGTCCATCCTGAAGATCAGCCTCCATATTCTTCTGATTATGACGCTGGCAGCGCAGGTGGGTGTGGACAGGACTTCCATCGCCACAGTGCTGGCTTCCGCCGGAGTGGCAGTCAGCCTGGCATTGAAAGATGGACTTTCCAATTTCGCCAGCGGGCTGATTATTATGTTCCTGAGACCTTTTTCTGTGGGGGATTATATTATCGAGCATGGAGAAAATAATGAAGGAACAGTGGAAAAAATAGAACTTTATTATACCACGCTGGCCACTACAGACAGCAGAAGAGTGGTGATCCCGAATTCTCTGCTGACAGGCAACTGTATCACCAATGTGACAGCTGCCGATAAGCGGAGACTGGAGATCAAGGTGGGAATTTCCTACGATTCCAATTTACAGAAAGCCAAGGATATTCTCCGGGAACTGATTCAGGAGGATCCGGAGCTGATGGATCAGGAAGAAAGTCAGATTTATGTGGATTCTCTGGGAGAAAGCTCAGTGGTTCTGGGTTTGAAATCCTGGGTGAAAACTGAGGAATTCTGGAATACCAAGTGGCGGATGAATGAGCGTATCAAAGAAGCTTTTGACGCCAATGGTATTCAGATTCCATATCCTCAGCTGGATCTGCGGATCCGGGATATCCCAAAAGAAATAAAGCGGTAACCGAAAGAAAGCGAAGGACAGGATTCCGGCTATGTGGCCGGGGTGCTGTCCTTTGCGGGTACAAAGAAAGGAAGAAACTATGATTGCAGAACAGTATAAAGCCATGTTGGGAGCAAAATCGGCCATCCGGGAGATGGCGGCTTACGGAGCAAAACGGGGAAAGGAAATCGGGCCGGAAAATGTCTTTGATTACAGTCTGGGAAATCCTTCGGTGCCGGTGCCGGAAAAATTTACCCGGAAGATGAAGGATCTGCTGGAGAAGGAAAGCCCGGTGGCTCTTCACGGCTACAGTCCCACGCTGGGGATCGATTCCGTCCGGCAGGCGGTGGCGGATTCCCTGAATCGCAGATTCGGTATGACCTACGAAAAGGAACACATTTTCATGACCAGCGGCGCGGCGGCGGCTCTGGCCCATGCCTTCCGGGCGGTGACGGTGCCGGGGGACTCCATTCTCACCTTCGCCCCGTTTTTCCCGGAATACCGGTTCTATGTGAATCTGACCGGAGCCAGCCTGAAAGTGGTTCCTCCGGATCTGACCGGCTTTCAGGTGGATTTTGACAAATTTGCCGACATGGTGACGGAGGATGTGACGGCGGTGCTGATCAATACGCCCAACAATCCGTCAGGAACCGTTTATACCACAGAAACCATCCGGAAGCTGGCCGCCATTCTGGAGGAGAAGGAGAAAGCGTACGGCCATGAAATCTACCTGATTTCCGACGAGCCCTACCGGGAGATTGTGTTTGACGGGGTGGACGCCCCCTATGTGGCGAAGTATTACAAAAACACCATTACCTGCTATTCCTTCAGCAAGTCTCTGTCTGTCCCCGGAGAGCGGATCGGCTATGTGGCGGTTTCTCCGGAATGTGAGCATGCCCGGCTGATTGTGGAAATGTGCGGACAGATTTCCAGAGGCATCGGACATAACTGCCCGTCCTCCATCATCCAGCTGGCGGTGGCGGACTGCCTGGACGATACCTCCGATCTGTCCGTCTACGAGGAAAACGCCAGGATCCTTTACAGCCGTCTGACGGATCTGGGCTTTGAAATCGTAAGGCCCGGCGGAACCTTTTACATGTTCCCGAAAGCGCTGGAGCCGCATTCCCAGGCTTTCTGCCAAAAAGCCATGGAAGCGGATCTTCTGCTGGTGCCGGGAGATACCTTCGGCTGTCCGGGGTATTTCAGAATCGCCTACTGCATCGATACGGAAAAGGTAGAACGCTCTCTGCCCGCCTTCGAACGGGTGGCGGCCATGTACCGGAAATAATCGGAAAAGGGAAAGATGATGGAAAAAGAAACGAAACAGATTCGTCCCGTTCCGGGACTGTCCAGGGAGGACGAGGAAGCGCAGCTGTCCAGAATTATCGCTGTGGCCCAGGAGAACCTGGAACGGACCGCGGGGCGCAGCCACGAGCTTGCCGAAGAGCTGCATGATCTGATGGAAACGTATGGCGCCAAGGACAAGGAAGCGCTGGCGCTGCTTTTTAACACCCAGTCCCAGATGAAGGAGAATCAGCGGGATCTGATCCGGTGCCGGAAGGCCAGAAAAAAACCGTATTTCGGAAGAATTGACTTCCGGGACGCCCGTATCCGCCAGACGGAATCCTACTATGTGGGAAGGGTGGGGATTTCCGAAAACGGACAGGAACCGCTGGTGATTGACTGGAGAGCCCCGGTGGCCTCCGTTTATTACGAAAATTCTCTGGGCCCCTGCAGGTATACGGTGAAAAACGAGGGTGTCTTTGAGATCGATCTGAAACGGAAGCGTACCTATGAGATTGCGGACGACAAACTGAAGGATTTTTACGACTCCGATGTGGTGGCCAACGATGAGTTGCTGAACAAATACCTGGCCCGGAACAAAAAAGCGGTGCTGGGGGAGATTATTGCCACCATACAGAAGGAGCAGAACGCCATTATCCGCAAATCCCCCAAGACCAATGTGATTGTGCAGGGTGTGGCCGGTTCGGGAAAGACCACCGTGGCCATGCACCGGATTTCCTATATCCTGTACAATTATGAGGAATTCAGGCCGGAGGATTTCTACATCATCGGAAGCAACCGGATTCTGCTGAATTATATCACCAGCGTTCTGCCGGAGCTGGATGTGTACGGCGTCTCCCAGATGACCATGGAGCAGCTGTTTGTGCGGCTTCTCTATGAGGACTGGGACAAGGAGAAATATCAGATCCGGCCGGCGGACAGGAAGGATGCGCGGATCTGCCTGAAAGGAAGCCTTGCCTGGTTTCGGGATCTGGAAGCCTTCTGCAGAGAATATGAGCTGAGCCAGATTCCCGGAAAAGATATTCACCTGAAAAAGACGGGAGCTCTGCTGCTTTCCGCCGCCTCCATCCGGCAGTATCTGGAGGAATTTCCCCAGCTGTCCATGCAGACGAAAATCAATATGCTCAACGAACGGCTGCTGGCAAAACTGGAAAATGAGCTGTCCGGCAAGTACATTTCCTGTACTCCGGAGGAGAAAAAGGAATTGCAGCGGGCCTGCCGGCAGCATTTCGGGGGAAATGTCTGGAAAGGATCTGTTTTCCGGGTATATGAGGATTTTCTGAAAGAACAGAAAAGAGAGGGGAAGAGCGTTCCCTTTGAGGAAAATTGTTTTGACGTCTATGATCTGGCCGCGCTGGCATACCTGTACAAGCGGATCAAGGAGACGGACGGGATCCGGGAGGCCAGCCACGTGATCATTGATGAGGCACAGGATTTCGGCATGATGGCCTACGGGGCGCTGGCTTACTGCCTGAGAGGCTGCACTTACACCATTATGGGGGATGTGTCCCAGAATATCCATTTCGGATACGGCCTCAATGACTGGAAGGAGCTGCAGGATCTTATCCTGACGGGAACCTTTGACAGCTTTGAACTGCTGAAAAAAAGTTACCGGAACACGGTGGAGATTTCCGATTTTGCCACGGAAATCCTGCGCCACGGAAATTTTTCCATCTATCCGGTGGAGCCCATCAGCCGCCACGGAAGCCCGGTAAAGATCCAGGCCTGCCCGGGCCCGGAGGAAATGCTTATGGAATCGGTGCGGATTATCCGCGGATGGCAGCAGGAGGACCGGGAGACCATCGCGGTGATCTGCCGGGATCAGGAGGAGGCCGCCATGGTCAGCGCCCGTCTGGGAGAACATCTGACCCTGGCGGACAGCAATCTGGAGACGGCAGAGTTCGGCAGCGGCATCATGGTGCTGCCGGTGGAATATACCAAAGGTCTGGAGTTTGACGCGGTGCTGATTTACCATCCCTCACAGGAGCATTATCCCTGTGAGGACGGCTATGTGAAGCTGCTCTATGTGGCTGCCACCCGCGCGCTCCACGAGCTGGCGGTGGTGCATCAGGGAGACCTGACCCCTCTGATCGCCGAACCTGTTCCGGAGGAAAAACGGATGCGGTCTCTGGAAGGTATGGCCAAAAAGCCATTCCGGTTTGAGACAAAAAGGGAGATTACCGACAAGGAGCAGATGGCCCAGGATGTGCTTCAGGGAAATAAGGAACGGGCCATGCGGGATTATCTGGGCCCGAAGCCCATTGTGGTTTCCGCAAAAGAAGAAACAAAAACGGAAAAAGTGGGGATTCGCAATCGGATAATCCAGCAAAATATCCATAAAAGGGAGATTGAAGAAGGAAAACGCGCAGAAAACGCAGCAAAAATGGAGAATACGCAGAAAAAGGGAGGAAAGGAAAGCCGGGAAGTTCCCGTGAATCCTTCCGGCTGGCAGTTCGGATGCGCGCCGGACAACAGTATGCTTCGCCCCAGAGGCCACGGGCGGATCGATAATTCTGTCCGCATGGTGCGGCGAACGAAGCGTTTTGTAGAACTGATCAGCAGCTATGGAACCCTGCGGATCTCGCCCCTGGAGGATGCGGTGATCCGGGTGCAGTTTGTGAAAGGCAGGCTTGTACCTTTCGAGGAAGGATTCTGGAATTATCAGCCGGAGGCGCCCTTATCCTGGACGGCCAGGGAGAACAAAAGTCTGGTGGAGATTGCCACGGGGAAACTGTCGGTGCGGATTGATAAGAAAACCGGAGCCATACAGTTTCTGGAAAGAGGAGGCAGGCTGCTTCTGGCAGAGAAGGCGGCGCTGCCCAGGCAGGTGGAGGAGCCGCCGGCCGGTCAGACCTGGACGTATTTTGACTGGGGAAAGAAAGAAAAGCTCTGGGCTAAGGGACTGCTGGCGCAGGATCTGGATCGGATTGATCAGAAGGCCCGGTATATCAGCTTCGGAGGGAAAAAGCTGCGGATGCCGCTGGTGGTGTCAGAACTGGGCTACGGAATCGGTATTGCCGCGGAAAATACCGTCATGTGCTGCGCGATTCCCATGTACGGCCCTTATCTGTACACGGAGGGAAGCGGACAGATTGACTACTACTTCTTTTTCGGGGGCAGCAGCGAGGAGACGCTGAGACTGTATCGGAAAGTACAGGAAGGATAAAACTTTTAAAGAAGGAATCGGGAAACAGGCAGGACGGGACAGGTGTGGCTCATGGAAAGCACACCTGTCCCTGAAATTTTCATGACAAAAGATTGCTGATACCGGGTAGAGTTGAAAATGTTTTTATTGTAGAGCGGTTACGGCTTTGGTGGAATTGGCTGATTCTCTTCTTCCTGCGACAGACGGATTACAGACTGCAGATCCATGCCCAGGAAATCAGCGATTTCCTGCAGGCTCCTCCCGCGGGAGAGGTTGTGTTCCATGATTCGTTTTAGAGCTGCCTGTTGGCCCATGGAAACGCCCTTTGTCATGCCCTGTTCCAAACCCTTCTTCATACCCTTCTCCATACCTTTCTCCAGCCCACGGGTTTCTGCGTCTTCCATCAGCGAATTGTAATCGCGGAGGGCTTTCTGTCTGGCTTCATATTCCAGGCGTTTTTGTTCATCGGAGCTTAATTTGTCCAGCTCGGTGAAAGCCTCGGCAAGATATTCATTGTCATGGGTCATGGATTTCAACTCCTCTCTGTTTTTTGCTCCCAGAAAGCGCAACCACTGCAGGAGCGGATCTTCTCCCTCTTTTTTGGCGGGAAGTTTTTTCAGCTCCAGTATCAGCAGCTCAAAAAGATCTGTGTATTCTTTTCCGGTCTTCCTGTCGCAGAGGCAGATGGAATGAAAGTATTCCTGATCCTGGGGAATATGTATAAAATTCAGGATACTTACATGAATACATTTTTTCAGCTGTGCATAGGAATCACCGGCCTGAAGCTGTTCCGTGAAAAGCTTTCCCAGATAGAACAGCGCCCGGGCGTCCCAGTGCGCGAAGCTGAGTACCTGCATTTCCAGATCAATTCGCGTTCCGTCTTCCAACAGCACACTGACATCCAGAATTCCCAGCTTTTGATCTCCATATTCCCGTCTCAGGGCGGTTGGACGAAGCGTAGTTTTCTGAATCTTGTGGGGAGGAATCTTCAGAAGGGCAGCGATAAATCCTTTCCGGACTTTGGGATTATTCATCAGCTCCTTGAAGCACAGATCAACGGTGGGAAGCATAATAAAATCACTGTGTTTATCACTCATAGCGGCTCCTTTCCTTGCGTTTGGCCGGAAGGCCATAAAGGTATCCCCTTGCGGGATTTCCTTGACTTCGGCCGAAAGGTCATAAAGGTATCTCCCTGTGGGATTTCCCTAACCTTGGCCGAAGGGCTCATTTTCCCGCAAACCGGCAGCAGGAAAGAAACCACTGCTTTATATATATCATATCACATTTTGCAGATATGTAAAGAATAAAGAAGTGTGATTTCCCAAAAAAGAGCAGAAGAAATACATTCGGACATTTCCTGATGCAGCCGGGGATTATTGAATTGGTAAATGGGATACATACTCTGAATCGAGTAAAGAACAAATGTGTTGAATGCCTGACGGCAAAAAATGAAGAAAGCAATCTGCAGATTTGTATTCCTGCGGACAGCGCGTACAGGCCTGATTTCGTTTGTGCCAGACAGAAAGCTGGCGAAGTGCGGGACCTGCTGCAAAATGGCATCCGCAGAATAGTTAACTTTCTTTCGTATGAAAAGAATAGCATAAGGAATGGATAATTGCAAGGGGAAGAAAAAATTTACGACTATGAAATCGTATTCCTGGATGTGTTTTTATAATGCGACCTGCTTTTATGAAAACCCTTCGGTATATACTGCATAACGAAAGGGGAATTCTGCCGAGGCCTGATCTGGTATATAATAACAGTCAGAAAGAAGCAGGAGGTAAGCAGATGAGAAAAAGCAGACTGCTGGCTGCCGCGATGGCATTGTTGTTTCTGACAGGCTAGGAGGTACCCCCTGAGAATTCGCCGCAGCAGGAAACAGATGCCGTGCGGCAGGAGATTTCGGAGGATACACAGGAAGAGGTGAAGGAGGATTCCATGAGGGAAGAAACGGGTGTGACCAGCGGCAGCTTTCCGGAGAATCTGGAGCAGATCCCCCAGGAGTATTTTACCCCGGCACAGCAGGAGGGAACTCTGGTGGAGCTGGAGTATGATACCTATGAGTCCATGTCGTACGAAGAGAAGGACACGGTGCTGCACAAACGGGCGATTGTTTATCTGCCCTACGGATATTCGGAGGATACGCCCTACAATGTTTTCTATCTGATGCACGGAGGCTGGAGCGACGAGACCACTTATCTGGGAACGCCTGATCAGCCCAATGCTTTTAAGTATGTGCTGGACCACGGCATGGAGGATGGGAAAATTCAGCCCATGATCGTGGTATGCCCCACGTACAATAATGAAAGTGACACCGACAGTTCCAGCTATTCGCTGGCGCTGCGGCTGACGGAGAATTATCACAGGGAACTGGTCAATGATCTGATACCGGCGGTGGAAGGAACTTACAGCACGTACGCGGAGGACACCTCCCCGGAAGGGATCCGGCAGTCCAGGGATCACAGGGCTTTTGCGGGATTTTCCATGGGATCGGTGGCCACATGGAGAACCTTTCAGTACTGTCTGGATGAATTCCGCTATTTCATGCCTTCCAGCGGGAGCCTGACCACGGATGGGGAAGTTATGGCATCCATGGTGCGGGATTCCGGCCACGATTGGGATGACTTCTTTATTTTCGCGGCGTCCGGCACGTAGGATTTCGCGTATTCCTCATTTAAGGCGCAGATTGAGGCCATGGCCGGCGCGGACCGGGAGATCTTCCGGGTGGCGGACAATGAGAAGGAGGGCAATTTGTATTTCCTGGAACAGGAAGGCGGAACCCACAGCGGGGAGTATGCCATGGAATACTTTTATAACGGACTTCGCTGGATCTGGCAGTGAAATCCATAAACAGGCCGGAAAGGACGGGGAACGCCCGGATGGAAGGAAGAGGAAAGGAGATTTTGTGGCTGTATCCGATGCTGACCTTTACTATGTCTCTGTGGATACGGAGGGAGAAATCGGATGGGAATCCGGAACCTTCCGGAATAAGGGGAGAGCTCCGGCGCATGTCATCGAGGTGCTCACGGAAGCCACATCGCCGGCCTACAAGGCATATCTCCGGGAAACAGGGGTGTCCTATATTGTGGCGGGAAAAGACCGGCTGGACTGCCAGATGGCCATGGAAAAGCTGTACCGGCTTTTTCATATCGAAAAGTTGCTGATCTGCGGCGGAGGCATGGTGGACTGGAGTTTTCTTCGGGCTGGTATGGTGGATGAGCTGAGTCTGTTTCTGGCGCCGGTTTCCGATGGAAGCCAGGGAACGGCTTCCCTGTTTTCGCGGATGCCCGGGGAGGAAAACGGACAGCCGGTGGAATTTGTGCTGAAAGACATGGAAAAAGTGGGAGAGGGAGGACTGCGCCTGAAGTATCTGGCGAAAAATGCCCGGAAATCCTGACGCGCCCTTCGCGGATTTCCAGTGGAAGGCCGCTGTGTGCCGGCAGAAAAAGAGCTCCGCGGGATATGGAAAGATCAAGTGTGATCTGCATATCCCGCGGAGCTCATACTTTTTATTTCTTTCCGAAGCCGGATACGATCTGAAGAATCCGTGCCGCGGCATCCTGTGCCGGGATTTTTTCGGACAGTGTCTTATCCCTGGAGGTTACCTCCAGTACCTGATCCTTCAGGTTGCGGGGGCTTACCACCACGCGGATGGGAACGCCCAGAAGATCCGCGTCGGAGAACATGACGCCGGCCCGCACCGGACGGTCGTCGTAGATCACCTCCGCGCCGAGACGCTGAAGTTCTTCGTACAGGTGATCCGCATATTCTCTGACCTGCGCGTCATCGGCCCGGACAGCGCACAGATGAATCTGCCAGGGAGCGATGGCCATGGGCCAGATGGGCCCGTATTCATCATGGGAAGCCTCGCAGACAGCGGCGGCCAGACGGCCCACGCCGATACCATAGCAGCCCATGATGGGATATTGGGAATTTCCCTCCGGGTCGATGTAAGTCATGTTCATGGACCGGGTGTATTTGGTGCCCAGCTGGAAGATATTTCCCACCTCGATGCCGCGCTGGATGGTGATGGCAGGCTTCTTGCAGCAGGGGCAGACGCCTCCCTCGCGGATTTTTGCGAAATCGTGATAGGAGGCTTCGGGTACATCCCGTTTCATATCCAGTCCCGTATAATGATATTCCTCCCGGTTGGCTCCGCAGGAGAGATTGTTTCTTCCTTCCAGAGACCGGTCGTATAATACCGTAAAATCTCCTTTCAGATCCACGGGACCGATGTATCCCGCATGGAGTCCGGATTCGGGCGTAATCTCCGCCGGGCGGATCTCGCAGCCCAGATAGCCGGTCAGCTTTGTCTCATTGACCTCCAGATCTCCCCGGAGGAAAAGCACCACATATTTACCGTCGGGTACCTGCTGATATACCACTGCCTTGCAGGAGTTCTCCCTGGGACTTTTCAGAAAGTCGCAGATTTCCTCGATGGTGTGGATGTCGGGGGTGTAAACCAGGGTCAGAGGGCCGGAGACCTCATCCCGGATATGGGGCATGATATTTTCCGCCGCCTCCATGTTGGCCCGGTAGCCGCACTCCGGACAGATGGCGATGGAATCCTCCCCGATGGGGGTCAGCAGCATAAATTCATGGGAAATGCTTCCGCCCATCATGCCGGAATCGGAGGCCACGGAAATCACCTGGGGTACGCCGGCTCTGGCAAAAATCCGCTCATAGGCCTTGTGGCACCGGTCATAGTAAGCCTCCAGATCCTCCTGGCTGGTGTGGAAGGAGTAGGCGTCCTTCATGGTAAATTCCCGGACACGGATCAGTCCAGCCCGCGGGCGGGCTTCATCCCGGAACTTTGTCTGGATCTGATAGATCATAAAAGGATAACGGGTGTAGCTCTGGCCGTACTCCCGGACCAGATGAACCGCCGCCTCCTCGTGGGTCATGCCCAGCACCATGGGGCTGCCGTTTCTGTCCTGAAAACGGAGCAGTTCTTTTCCCACGCTCTCATACCGGCCGGATTCCTGCCAAAGGGAAGCGGGCAGCACCACCGGAAACTGTACCTCCTGGCCGTCGATGGCGTCCATCTCTTCCCGGATGATCTGCTCGATTTTCCGGGTGATTCTTCTCAGGGGAAGATAAGAGGAGTAAATGCCGTTGGCCACATATTTCATATAACCGCCCCGGATCATCAGCGCGTGGCTGTCCACCACACAGTCGGCGGGGCGTTCCTTAAAACGTTCTCCCACAAGTTTTTCCAGTTTCATAAGATACCTCCAGAATATGAAATAAAGCATGCCGGACACACACTGCGGGCTGTCCGGTGATATAAAAAAAAGAAAGCGCTAACAGCAAAACGCTTTCTTCCTTAAAAGCTGGAAAAGAGACTTGAACTCTCGACCCCTTCATTACGAGTGAAGTGCTCTACCGACTGAGCTATTCCAGCCTGTGCTTTTCGGCACAAACTATATTATACATGGATTTCAGAAAAAATCAATCATTTTTTTCTTTTTCTTTCAAAAATTATCTTCCGGCAGAATTCTTTTGCCTCCGGCGCCCCTTAGATGGTATACTTACCTTAACCGATTAACAAAACAATATAATTACAAGGAGGTAAGCAATGGGGGAACTGCCGAAAACCATGAAAGCGCTGGTAGCTTACGGACTGGGGGACTACCGGCTGGAACTGGATTATCCGGTGCCGGAGTGCGGACCGGATGATATTATCATCAAGACGGAGGCCTGCGGCATCTGTGCCGGGGATCTGAAATGTATGCACGGGGCGGCCATGTTCTGGGGCGATGAGGTACAGCCCCGCTATGTGGAGCCGCCGTTTATTCCGGGGCACGAATTTCTGGGGCATATCGTGAAGATGGGGGAAAATGTCAGCGGATTATCCGTGGGGGACCGGATTACGGCGGATCAGATCGTTCCCTGCGGCACCTGCCGCTTCTGCAAATCCGGCCGATACTGGATGTGCCAGCCCCACGCCATCTTCGGATTTCAGAGCGGAAACAACGGGGGAATGGCGGAATACGTCCGTTATCCCAAAAACGCGGTGATCTCCCGGGTGCCGGAGGAGATGCCCCTTGAGAAGGCGTTGCTGATCGAGCCCTACGGCTGTTCCAAACATGCGGTGGACCGGGCGCAGATCGGCAGTGAGGATGTGGTGGTGATCTCCGGCGCCGGAACATTGGGCCTGGGAATGATCACCTATGCCAGAATGAGAAATCCGGCGCTGCTGATCGCTCTGGATCTGGCGGATAACCGGCTGGAAAAGGCAAAGGAGTTCGGCGCGGATCTGGTGATGAATCCGCAAAAAGAGGATGTGACCAAAAAGGTGCTGGAGCTGACGGAAGGGTACGGGTGTGATATTTATATAGAAGCCACCGGACACCCCTCCAGCGTGCAGCAGGGCCTGAACATGATTCGCAAGCTGGGCCGCTTTGTGGAGTTCAGCGTGTTCGGCCAGCCGGCCACCATCGACTGGTCCATCATCGGAGACCGGAAAGAACTGGATGTGCTGGGGTCCCATCTGAGCCCCTACTGCTATCCCTTTGTGATCAGAAACATTGGCAATGGCAGTCTGAAAACGGACGGCGTGGTATCGGCCATGTTTCCCATCGAGCAGTGGGAAGAAGCCTTCGACCACGCTTCCGGAAAGTACGGGGATTTCAAGGTGGCGATCCGGTTCTGACAATAAAATCACGTAAGAAAGGATGGTTGAAGGGCCATCCTTTTTTTGCCGGCGCGTTGGTCCACGGACACACAGCCGATTATTAAAAAAGTATAAACACAGGTGTTTTTCATTGACACACTTCCGAAGAGGCGTATAATAGTTATCGGAAATAATAGTTATAATTATAACTGAAAACATCGGAAAGGAGGATGCAATGAGCTACACAACAGAATTTTTAGTAAATCTCCGGGAGATTGTACGGATGCATGAGAAACTACTGAAGGAAATCTGCCGGGATTATCAGATGACTTTGACGGAAGCGGCGGTAATCAGCTTCCTCCATAATAATCCCGGGAAGGATACAGCGGCGGATATAGTAGAGCTGAGGAGGCTGCAGAAGAGTAATGTCTCCATCGCCGTTGAGGCGTTGTATCAGCGGAACATGCTGGACAGGTGTCAGGACAGGGAGGACAGAAGGAAAATTCATCTTGCCCTGACAAAGCAGGCGGCTCCCGTTGTGGAGGCGGTGGACCGGCTGCAGGAAAAATTCTGGGAGGATATTTTTCGGGGATTTTCAGCAGAAGAGATTGAGATTTTTCACAGTCTGAACAGAAAAATAAAAGAAAATATACAGTCAGCCATGGATTCCTGACGGATTTCCACTGAAGGGTATGCAAGATCTTTGGCGTTTTCTGACCATCATGGAGAAAGGAGTAGAAAAATGGATCAGGACAAGGATTTTCTGGGTAAAGAACCCAT
>DVON01000186.1 GCA_018713585.1 Candidatus Pullilachnospira stercoravium
CCTGTATTGAGAATTTTCATCTCAAATTCACCGTCTCCAAAATCCATAAGATGTCTCAGATTGATGGTCAGATCCTTTGTCCCGGCAATTTTCAGGATCCATTTGGCACAGTTATCTCCGCAGGATGACGCGTTGAATATCTTTCCGGTCTGATCAAATGCCATGAGGATCAGCGTTTTCACTCCGCCCGAGATTTCCTTTACAGAAATCGGACCCAGCACGGGGCTTTGTATCAGATAGGGGCTGATGACCTCCGATTTATCCACGTCTTTTATCATTTCCACAGACAGTTTTTCTGTGATCCACTCATCCTCATACTGATTGTCAAAATATGTGGGGGGATGGAAAATGGCCTCCTCCATAGAGCCCAGATATACACTAAGCATAAGAAATCTCCTCCTGTTCTGCTCCCATTATATCAAATATTATCCCTGCTTCCACAACAAATTATATTTCCTCTCCCGTCTGTACATACACAAAAGAAGAGGCCCAAAAACCACTCCCGGTCTTTCCGCCTCTTCTCCTATTCTTCACACCCGGCACTCCTTAAGCCTCCTGCGTCTCTCCCGGTAATCCGGAAGCACCCGCTCCACTTCCGCCCAGAATGTCGGTGAATGATTCATTTGTTTCCGGTGGGCCAGCTCGTGGACCACCACATAATCCAGCAACTCCTCGTTCAGAAGGATCAGCTTCCAGTTAAAGTTCAGGTTCCCCAGACTGCTGCAGCTGCCCCACCGGGTCTTCTGCTCTTTGATGAAAATCCGGTTGTAGGTGACGCCCACCAGCGGCGCAAAATATTCCACCCGCCGGGTGATCCTCTGTCTGGCCAGCTCCCGGTTCTGTTTTCGCTGGGGATCTTCCTTTTTCCTGACTGTTCTGAGGGGCTTCCGCCTGCCGCCCCTACACATCCTTCTTCCGGTTCGCAGCACGCAGCCGTACCATAGCCCTCGCCAGGGACGCCTGGGTCATATAATATTCCTGCATACTCTGCTTCTGACGCAGCTGCTCTTCAGCCCGCTCTCTGGCCTCCTCGGCCCGTTTCAGGTCGATCTCCTCCGGCCTCTCTGCCGTGTCCACCAGGACAGTGGCGCGGTTATTGATCATCTGGGCAAATCCTCTGCCCACGATTGCCTCATGCCAGTGTCCCTCTTCATCCCGGAAGCGCAGCTCCCCTTCCACAATGGACATGATGGTGTCCGCATGGTGGGCCAGAAGCGCCTCCTCCCCGTCCGGGGCAGGGATCACCAGGGTTTCCACTCTTCCCTTATAGAAAACATGGTCACTGGCAAGCACCTGCAGATAAAACGTATTTGCCATAGCCGTCACTCCTCTGCTTTCGCTTTGGCAATCACATCGTCAATAGTTCCCACATTAAAGAACGCCTGCTCCGGATACTGATCCATCTCTCCTTCCACGATCGCCTTGAAACCGCGGATGGTCTCCTTTAACGGAACGTATTTTCCGGGAATTCCCGTAAAGGTCTCAGCCACATGGAACGGCTGGGACAGGAAACGCTGAATCTTTCTGGCCCGGTATACGGTGGTCTTGTCCTCATCAGACAGCTCTTCCATACCCAGAATAGCTATGATATCCTGCAGCTCACTGTATTTCTGCAGAATTTCCTGTACCTTTCTGGCCACTTCATAGTGTTCCTCACCCACCACATCAGCCTCCAGAATTCTGGAGGTGGACTCCAGCGGATCTACGGCCGGGTAAATACCCTGCTCCACAATTTTTCTGGAAAGCACCGTTGTGGCATCCAGATGCGCAAAGGTAGTAGCCGGGGCCGGGTCCGTCAGGTCATCGGCAGGCACATAAACCGCCTGCACGGAGGTAACGGAACCATTCTTTGTGGATGCGATCCGCTCCTGCAGCTCACCCATCTCGTTAGCCAGAGTGGGCTGATATCCCACGGCGGATGGCATACGGCCCAGAAGGGCGGATACCTCGGATCCTGCCTGTACAAAACGGAAAATATTATCGATAAACAGCAGCACGTTCTGGTGCTCCTCATCACGGAAATACTCTGCCATGGTAAGACCTGTCTCCGCCACACGCATACGGGCTCCCGGCGGCTCGTTCATCTGTCCGAATACCAGCGCTGTTTTCTCCAGAACACCGGACTCCTTCATTTCTGTCCACAGGTCATTTCCCTCACGGGAACGCTCTCCGACACCAGTGAAAATAGAATATCCGCCGTGTTCCGTGGCAATATTCCGGATCAGCTCCTGGATCAGCACGGTTTTTCCCACTCCGGCACCTCCGAACAGGCCGATCTTTCCGCCCTTCGCGTAGGGGGCCAGCAGGTCAATGACCTTGATACCCGTCTCCAGAATCTCCACCACGGGACTCTGATCCTCGAAGGAGGGCGGATCTCTGTGAATCACCCAGTGCTTCTCCTGTTCCAGGCTCTCTCCTCCGTCAATAGTCTCTCCCAGCACGTTGAAAAGGCGTCCCAGAGTTTTGTCACCCACCGGTACCTGGATACCCGCGCCTGTGGCCACAACCTCCATATCCCGGTGCAGTCCCTCGCTGGAAGCCAGCATGATGCAGCGAACCGTATTGTTGCCCACATGCTGCGCCACTTCCATGACGCATTTTCTGCCTCCGTTCTCAACTTCCAGAGCATCCTTGATGGACGGCAGTTCCTGATCTTCAAAAAGAACGTCCACGACAGGCCCCATGACCTGTACAATCTTTCCTGTCTTCATAACAGATTTGCTCCTCTCTGTGTTCAGCCGGCCCACACCGGCGGTCATTTCTTCTTATCTGCAGTCTGCCCGCAGGCAGACGGCGCCTTCTAATGTTTCCCCTTTTGCGCCCGGACGCCTCCGATCACCTCGGTAATTTCCTGGGTAATGGCCGCCTGACGGGCACGATTGTATTCGATGGAAAGGGTCCTCAGCATCTCCTTCGCGTTGTCCGTAGACGACTGCATGGCCATCATCCGGGAATTATGCTCACTACAGTAGGATTCCACCAGGCAGCCGTAGATGGTTCCCACCACATAGTTGGGTATGATGCTGTCCAGCACCGACTCCGCAGAGGGGGACAGCATGATTTCCTCCTGGCGCACACTGGCCATGGCAATCTGGTCCATCGGCCGGTTAAAGGAAATCTTCTTCAGCGGAAGCAGCTGCATGGTGGATGTCTCAGAAGCGGCCGCATTGATCATGTTAGTGTAAATAATATGCACCTCATCCAGCTGGCCCTTCAGAAATTCTTCCACCATCTTCTCTCCGATCATCCTGGCCCGGTGCATGGTGGGTTTCTGTACGGTGTAGCGGAAATTCATGTCAATCTCCACATCATCGCTCTCCCGCTTCCGGAAATACTGTCTTCCCAGCTCTCCCAGCACATAGAGGGTATGGTGCCCCTCTCCCTGCAGCTGTTCCTCCGCCATCTTGATCACGTTATGGTTGTAGGCGCCTGCCAGGCCCTTATCGCCGGTGACCACAATGTGGCCGATTTTCCTTTCGGAATTCTTAATCTCCGGACGTTCGTCAAAGAAATGATGTTCGATATCCGGCACATGGCGCAGGATTCTGGCAATGGCCGCCTGCATTCCAAAGAAATACGGTTCTGTATCCGCCAGAACCTTTCTGGCCCGTTTCATCTTGGAAGAGGAAATCATGTACATCGCATTTGTAATTTTCATGGTACTCTGGATGCTCTCCATCCGGTCCTTTATTTCTTTTACATTTGCCATCTTTTACCTCCCCGTCCGGCGCCGGATTACGCCCATACCGTATCCCGGAAAGTCTCCGCCGCGGACACGATCTGCGCTGTCATCTCATCGTCAAGCACCTGTTTTTCCTGGAGTCCTCCAATAATCTCCTCATGTTCACGGGCAAACCAATCCAGCATCTTCTCCTGGAATTCTTTAATCCGTTTTTTCTCCACATTTACCATCACTTTATGAGTAGCCGCGCATAAAGTGATGACCTGTTGCGGCATGGAAAGAGGATTGCACAGCGGCTGCTTCAGAAGCTCCATCAGGCAGTTTCCGTACTGCAGCAGCTCTTTGGTGGATGCGTCCAGATCAGAGGAGAACTGGGTAAATACCTCCATCTCCCGGAACTGGGCCAGATCGATACGGATGCTTCCGGAAGCCTTCTTCATGGCTTTGGACTGGGCCGCGCCGCCCACACGGGATACGGACAGACCCACGTTTACGGCCGGACGCATACCGGAGAAGAACAGGTCGCTCTCCAGGAAAATCTGACCGTCCGTGATGGAAATTACGTTGGTGGGAATATAGGCGGAAACGTCGCCTGCCTGCGTCTCGATAATGGGCAGAGCTGTGATGGATCCGCCGCCCGCCGCGTCACTTAACCGGCTGGAACGCTCCAGCAGTCTGGAATGAAGGTAAAATACATCACCCGGATAAGCCTCACGGCCCGGAGAACGCTCCAGCAGCAGGGACAGGGCACGGTATGCCACCGCGTGTTTGGACAGATCGTCATAGACAATCAGCACATCTTTTCCCTGATACATGAAATACTCTGCCATGGCAGTTCCCGCATAGGGAGCAATATACTGCAGCGGCGCGCAGTCGCTGGCAGTGGAAGCCACCACAATAGTATAATCCATGGCATCATGTTTTTTCAGCGTTGACACCAGTTTGGCAATGGTGGACGCTTTCTGTCCGATGGCCACATAAATACAGATCACATCTTTTCCCTTCTGGTTCAGGATGGTATCTGTGGCAATGGATGTTTTTCCCGTCTGGCGGTCGCCGATGATCAGCTCACGCTGTCCGCGTCCGATGGGGAACATGGAATCAATGGCCAGAATACCGGTCTCCAGGGGAACACTGACGGATTTACGCTCCACAATGCCCGGAGCCTCCCGTTCCACCGGATAATAGTCCGCCTCCTGCACCGGGCCCTGTCCGTCGATGGGCTCGCCCAGGGCATTGATGACGCGGCCGATAAAATTTTCACCCACGGGAATACCCGCTTTTTTCTTTGTCCGGGTCACTCTGGTGCCTTCCCGGATTCCTGTATCTTTTCCAAAAAGGATACAGCCGATGGTATCCCTGCGGATATCCTGCACCATACCCTTCTCGCCGTTTTCAAATGTTACGATCTCTCCGTACATGGCATGGTCGATGCCATACACGGTGGCGATCCCGTCTCCCACGGAGACAACGCTTCCTGTCTCCTGGTCCCGGCTGATCACATCGTAATTCTCGATCTCATCTTTCAGAATCGAAATAATTTCTTCTGAGCTGAATGTGCTCATATCTTCACCTCCGGACCAAACTTTGTTCTAACTGACGGATTCTGCCCCGCAGACTCCAGTCATACTCTCTGTCGCCGACCCGGAGGACGAACCCTCCGATCAGCTCCGGGCGTTTCTTTACCGTAAGCTCCACCTCACCTGCGCCGCACTCTCTCTTCACAAATTCCTTCAGCTGTTCATACTGCTCAGGATCCGGGGCGCTGACACAGTACAGATCCGCCGCCCAGATTCCTCTGGCCTGACGGTCATACCCGCGGTACGCCTCCAGGATCCCGGGGATCTGCTCTGCCCGGCGGTGATCACTGACCGTCTTCATAAAAGGATGGAGACTTTCCGGGAAAATCCGTTCGATGACCCGGTGCTTTGCCTTCCGGCTCACCGCCGGATTGTCCAAAAGCTTTCCCAGACCGGGAACGCCGGCAAAACAGCTTTCCATATCCCGGATATCTTCCGGAGAAATTCCCAGCCCGTACAGTACCCTTCCGTAATTGCTGTTAACTCCGGTCTGTGTCATTGGCTCCACCTGCTTTTTTCAGAAATTGATTGTAAAGCGCGCTGTCGCTTCCGGCATCGCTGCCGTCCGTAAGGATTCTGGAAACAGCTGCCATAGCCAGTCCGGCCACCTCGGCCTGAACCTCTTTCTTTGCCTTCTCTTTGTCCAGCTCGGCGTCTTTGCGCGCCTGCTCCACCAGTTTTTTCGCCTGCACATCCGCGTCGGCCAGGATTCTGTCGTATTCCTTCTGCGCGTCTACCCGGGCCTTCTCCACAATCTGCGCGGACTCATCCCTGGCCGAAACCAGGGCCTGTTCATAATGTTCCTTTAATTCCTGCGCCTGACCTTCCTGGGAGCGGGCAGATGCAATACTGTCCTGAATCATTTTTTCTCTCTTCTCCATGATGGACAGAACGGGCTTAAACAGGAACTTTTTCAGTAAAAGGTAAAGGACGATCAGATTGATAATCGTCAGGACAAGATTCCAGTCCAGTCGTAACACCTTTCACACACCTGCCTTTCTTGTTTGCTTTTCTTATGCCAGGAAGAAGATAATCAGCAGACCGATAACGAAACCGTAGATAGCGGTTGCCTCTGCCAGGGCGCAGCCCAGAAGCAGGGATTTGCTGATCTTGCTCTCAGCCTCCGGCTGTCTCGCGATGGCATCCATTGCCTTTCCGGTGGCGATACCGATACCGATACCTGCTCCAATACCTGTTAATACTGCTACTGCTGCTCCGATTGCAATTAAACTTGACATAATTTTTTCTCCTTTTCCATTCTTTTCTTTATTCGATTGCTTCTTTGATAAACAGTGATGTCAGAAATACAAACACATACGCCTGTATCAGACCATCAAAAATATCAAAATAGAGACTGAAAGGCACCGGCACAATCGCCGGAACTACCATTTTAATCAGCTCCATAACCACAAAAGATCCCAGAACATTTCCGAAAAGCCGCATGCACAGCGACACCGGACGGATAAAGATTTCCAGGATATTGATGGGCAGAATAATGGGCATGGGCTCCGCAAAGCTTTTCAGCCATCCCTTTCCGCCTTTCTTGTGGAAGCCTGCGTATTCAATGAGTATGATGCTCATGATTGCCAGTCCCGCCGTCACATTCATATCCTTTGTGGGGGGCTTAAAACCCAGCAGACCAATCAGATTGGCCACGCCGATATAAACCACCACGGTCATCAGATACGGAATGTACCGCTTTCCTGCCTCGCCCAGGATCCCCTTAAAGAAGTTGTAGATCCAGCCGACAGCGGACTCCAGCAACAGCTGCTTCCGGCTTACGTTCTCCACCCGCAGATTTCTCACCAGCAGGATGGACAACAGGGTCAGAGCCGCCATGATAATCCAGGTAACCACCACGGATTCCGAGATTCCCACTCCGCCGAACACCGGAATGGTAAAGACGGTATCACAGTTCAGCTCCTTCGTTAATTCACTCGCAAGATCCGTGTTACTCCCTCCCTTTCTGCCATAAGCGTTATTTCTTATTTACAACTGTCCGTCAGATTTTACTTCCAAACTTTTGTTTTGTCAATTATTCCTATGAATACCAAAGCAATTGCAATATGAGAGAATTTTTTGTGCTGTTTTACCGTGAAAATGCTCTGTTCCGCTGTGCCCTTTGTGAGCTTTTCATCCCGTTTTTTGAAACCGCAAGAAAAGTCTGACGATCTTCCGGTGATTTTGTCGTTTTTTTCAACGGAAAAATTTATTTTTGTACACTGGTAGTACCAGCCAGATCAGAATCTGCTCAAACACATTCAGAACCGTCACAAAACCCACCCATCCCCGGCGGCTGTTCACAAAAAAAGATCCTGCGAAAATGAGGTCTCTCATTCATCCGCAGGATTTTGTCTGCTATTTTTTAATTTTCTGTCTACCCCTTCCCCCATGCGATCAACTTCATCTGCTTTTTTATTTCAACCGTAAAATCATATCTTATTTTTTTCGTTTCCACAATTATTCTGTGGGAACCTTTCATACTTCATCACCCCTGTCCCATCTTTATCAGGTATTTGTGTGCGATCGGAATCAGTTCTTTCATGGAATGGACAATCTCGCCGCCATTTGCAATTTTTATGTCAAATTTCGTATCTTTTCCAAAACTCATCATATGTCTGAGATTGATCGTGACATCTTTCTGTTTCCCTATTTCAAGAATCCATTTCGCACAATTATCTCCGCATGTGGATGCATTGAAAATTCTATCCGGTTCATTCAGTATCAACAGCAGGGTTTTCACCCCTCCGGACAGCCGTTCGGGGGGAATCTGTCCAAAAACCGGACTCATGATGCACTCCCCGCTTAAAACATCGGAATCATCCACATCTTTGATCATTTTTTTTGCGAGATCCGATTCCAGCCATTCTGCTTCATAATTGTTTTTAAAATAGATGCTTGTATTATAAACGCTGTTTTCCACATCTCCATATATTACTGTCAACATAGCAGCACCTCCGTGTTCCGGTTTCCCCAGCAAAGATGATATTGCCTCTATTTCGTGAATTCGTACATCCCGATTCCCGCCGCCAGGGCAAGGTTCAGGGAATCAATATGGTCGGTATGGCGGATCACAATGCTCTGCCCCATCCCGGCAAAGGAATCCGGCAGGCCTGTGGCCTCATTTCCGAAGATCAGAGAATAGGTCTCCTCCGCATCCCGCCGAAGCTCCTGCAGCGGCACCGCCCCTTTCAGCATAAAGGGATACAGGCTCCTGTTCCCCGCCGTATCGCGGTAAGTTTCAAAACTGTCATAATACCGGAAATTCATCTGGAACAGCGATCCCATGGAAGCCCGCACCACCCGGGGATTGAAAATATCCACTGCCGGCTCCACTATGGCCAGATTTCGGATACCGAAACCGATACCGGTCCGGATAATGGTTCCCATATTTCCCATATCGCTGGGATTCACCAGGACGATATGATTTTCTTCCGTATTCAGATGATTGGTATATTTTTCAAATACGCCGACGGCAAAGATATTCTCCTTGTCCCGGATCTTTTCCAC
>DVON01000187.1 GCA_018713585.1 Candidatus Pullilachnospira stercoravium
TGAAACCCGCAGATCTACCGCAGAATCTCCCCTAAGCCTTCGGCCGGAGCCAATTAAATGGCCCTATTAGTCACCGATTCTCCCCTCTCTTCTTCTCCCAATCCTCCCATCAAAAAAAAGAGCCGACCCCCGCCTGAAGCATATCGCTCCCGCAAAGTCCGGCTCTTTTCCCGCCTGCCTTCCTGCCCGCATTCTCAATTTTTCAAATCCAATTCATCCGCAAAGGCGCAGAAACCAGCAGAACTCATCAGAAACCAGCAGCGGCCCTCAAAAACCCTCAAAATCTCTCAAGCCGCCGCCAATTCTCCCCCCTGCGTCTCAGTCTCACGGCAGCTGTTTCCCTGCCGCCATATACAGCGCATACCATTCTTCCCTGGTAAGTCTCACATCCGAGGCCTTGCAGATATCCTCCACTCTCTTCTTGTTGGTGCTTCCCACAATCGTCTGAATCCGCGCCGGATGCCGGAGAATCCATGCCACCGCGATGGCATTGTCCGTCACCTGATATTTCTCCGCCAGCTCTCCGATCAGCTTATTCAGTTCCGGGAATTTCTCACTTCCCAGGAACACGCCTTCAAACATTCCGTACTGGAACGGCGACCAGGCCTGGATTGTAATATTCTTCAGCCTGCAGTATTCCAGCACGCCTCCGTCCCGGTTGGTGCCCGCGTCATTATGTACGTTCACATTCAGTCCGGAATCGATGATATCGCAGTGGGCAATGGAGAACTGCAGCTGATCCGCCACGATCCTTCCGCCGCAGTAATGGTTCAGCAGCTCCATCTGCATGGCGTTCTCATTGCTGACGCCGAAATACCGTACTTTTCCCTGTTTTTCCAGTGTCTCGAAAGTTTCCGCCACCTCTTCCGGCTCCATCAGCGTATCCGGGCGGTGCAGCAGAAGCACATCCACATAATCCGTCTTCAGCCGCTTCAGGCTTCCTTCCACAGATTTCAGAATATGCTCTTTGGAAAAATCATAGCTGGTGCCCGGATGAATGGCGCACTTTGTCTGAATGATCATCTTCTCCCGGGGAATATCCGCTGCCGCTTCGCCGAAAACTGCCTCTGCTTCACCGCCCGCGTAAATATCCGCATGGTCAAAAAAGTTGATCCCCTGATCCATCGCCGTATCGATCAGGCTGCGTACCTCTGCCTTCGATCCCAGGCCCGTGATTCTCATACACCCCAGCCCGATCTCGGGCACTTCCAGATTCGTTTTTCCAAGTTTCATTGTCTTCATCATAAAAACTCCCTTCTTTACATTTCTTCGCGCAGCCACCGGCTTACATCTGCAATGGCTGCCGCGTAAATTTCCACCGCGCGCTTCAGATTTTTCAGGCTCTGGGCCTCGTCGGCACTGTGACAGCCTCCATGGCCTTCTGGAAGTCCCAGAATCCTCATATCCGCCTCCATGCCGGGGCCAAATCCCACAGCGTTGGGGATTTTTCTGGCATAGGTTCCCCCGCCCATGATATAGGGGCCGCGGCCATCCATGGTGACCCGGCGATAAGCGTTCATCAGCGTCTGTACGAATCCGCTCTCCGGCGGAAACAGGTTTGGTTTGCTGTCTTCATACCGCAGAATCTGAAATCCGTTCTCTCCGGCAAAAGCCCGCAGCATTTCCAGAATCCCATCTCCTCTTTCGTTGACAGGATACCGGATATCCAGCTCTATCCGGAGCTGCTGTCCCTGCATCCGGACACAGCCCACGTTGCAGGTGGAACCCTCCGGCAGGCCGATTTCCCTGCCGTATCCGTCGCCGCACAGATGCCGCAAAGACTTCAGCACCCGCGCGTCCTCCCGGTCCTGCCCGGCTTCCAGCAAAATGCCGCACAGCACAGCCAGCGCATTTTTCGTTCCTTCCGGAAATGCCGCGTGCCCGGCAATTCCTTCTCCATCATACCACATCCCGTCCATCCTTGCACGGGCTTTTGCGGGGACAGAATTTCTCACCGTTCCCCCGGAAAATTCAGAGAACCGGCCAGACAGGGGCGGGGTAAGCAGCGTGGCCGTAAAAATGCCCTTTTCCCCGTAGCACACTGGAAAAGAACAGTCCGACACAAAGGAATAATCCGGCGCCCGGCGGATACGCAGATAAGCGTCCACATCTGTCATCCCCGCCTCCTCCTGGCAGCCCAGGATCTGACGGATCCGGATTCCCGGCTCAAATCCCTGCTCCTTCAGGTACCACAGAGCGTAAAATACCGCCATCACCGGACCTTTGTTGTCCTGAACGCCTCTCCCTATGAGAAATCCATCCTTACAGGTGCAGGCGTAAGGGGGATACACCCAGCCCTTTCCTTCCGGCACCACATCCAGATGGCCCCAGATGCCCAGCTCCTTCTCTCCTTCGCCCCAGCAAATCTCCAGACACCGGTTCTCCAGGATTTCCCCGGAAAATCCCCGGTCCCGGGCCATCTGCCGCATCACCTCCAGCACCCGGCTGCAATCCTTCCCATAAGGATCCGCCCCGTCTCCCTCCACAGAGACGCTGGGGATCTCCACCAGCCGGCGGATATCGCCGATGAAAAGATTTTCCTTCTCTTCCATCCAGCCGCGGATCCCCTGCAGCAATTCCTCCCGCATACATACACCTCCCTCTTTTTCCTTTCCGATGCCCTGTGTTCCGACCGTCTGCCCTGCTATCCCGCCGTCTTCGCTTCCGGCTTTTGCTGTTTTGTGAGCATCATCGACAAAATCAGTTCATTGGCCTCCCGCATTCCCTGGTTTCCCAGCGTTCCCAGGTTGGCCAGGCTGTCTTCCACATTACCGCAGACAATCCCGTCCCGGCTGCCGGCTCCGCTGCCATGCAGCGCCATATTGGCCGCCCGCACCGCCGACTCCACCGCCGTGGCAATTTTCAGCGCGCAGCCGGGCTTCGCCCCATCGCATACCACGCCGGATATATCCGCCACCATGGTGGAAATGGTGCTGGATATCTGCGCGTCATCTCCTCCCAGCATATACACCAGCCCGCTTCCCACTCCCATGGCCGCGGAAATGGAACAACCGCACAGTACGGAAAGCTTCCCCAGATAATGCTTCGTGTGAATCGTCAGCAGCAGGCTGATGGCCAGCGCCCGCAGGAGCGTTTCCTCCTCTGTCCCCAGCACCTCACCCAGAGCGATCAGCGGCACCGTGGCAGTCAGCCCCTGATTTCCGCTTCCGGCAGCGCTCATCACCGGAAGCTCACATCCGGACATTCTGGCATCCGCCGCTGCGGCCGCCATGGCTGCCGCATAATGGGCAGGATCCGTATTTTCCGGGTCCTTCTGCTCCCCCAGAAGCAGCTTTCCCACCTTCAGGCCGTAATCTTTTTTCAGCCCTTCCCGGGCGATTTCCCGGTTGCGTTCCATCACTTCCCGGAGGAAATCCAGCTTCTCTGCCGGAACCTTGCGGGCAAAATCCAGAATGCCCGCCGTGGTCACCGGGTATTCCCCGCCGCCATCCTGACATTCCTCCTGAACACATTCGCCGCCACTCTCCAGCACCTGCCCGTTTTTCTCCAGCCGGACCAGATTTCTGTGGCCATCTGCGATCACCGCCCTGGCCATGTCCTCCCCGGCCCATGCCGTCACCTGGATATGGATCTTCCGTCCGCCCTCGTCAGCCAGAATCCGGATTCTTCCTTTCTCTTCCATCCGGGCGGCCAGCTGTTTCTGCTCTCCGGACAGGCCGTCAAGCACCATCAGCTGACGGGAAGGATCCCCGCTGACACACCCCAGCGCCGCCGCGATGGGAAGTCCGGTCATTCCAGTTCCGGGGATCCCCACATTCATCCCGTTTTTCAGGATATAACTGCTGGCCCGGATTTCCACCTTTTCCGGCAGCCTGCCAAGAGCCTCTGCCGCGTAAGCGCATGCCAGCGCCACCGCGGCAGGCTCCGTGCAGCCCATAGCCAGAACCACCTCCCTGTGCAGCAGATCCAGAAAATATTCTTCTCTTTGCTGTCTCATCTTTCGTTTATTCCTCCTGCTATTCCTTTTTCTTACGAAGCTCATCCCGATACCGCTTCGGCGTCATGCCGGTGGCCTGTTTGAAATTCCGGATAAACAGCGACACATC
>DVON01000188.1 GCA_018713585.1 Candidatus Pullilachnospira stercoravium
GGATCCGCCCCGCAGGCCACAGCTTCCAGGCCCGGATGGAAAAGGGCAGACGGACCGCCGCCTGGCGGGCCCGGGTCTCTACGGCCTGCTCCACCGCCCGCAGAGCCGGAAAATTTTCTTCCAGGGCCGGGCGGCGGATGGGGACGTACTGCCCCTGCCGGTTCTTCCGGTAGCCCTCCGTCATCCCTTGGGGCGCGCTGAACACGCACTCAAACAGGCTGTTGGAAAAACGGGCTTTCCTCCTTATCTTTCCCCGAACGTCAAAATAATACGCGTGATATCCGCTTTCTTTCGCGTCCCGGGGCAGCTGGTACAGTCCAAAATAAAAACCGCAGAATTCCCTCTGGTATCCCTCTGCCCGAAGCAACGTCTCCAGGGTCTCCTGCAGGCTCCCGGTCCATCCGCTGTCCGCCACCGCCCAGCGGACGTCCTCAAAAAGCCCCTCCTGCCTGAGATACCCGCAGGCGGCGGGAAGCGCCTTTGCGGCATGGTATTCCACCAGCTGCCAGAACAGCGGGCAGTGAAAAAAAAGCGGCTTCAGCCGCTGAATTTCCCGCCGGGAAAGAATCACGTCCAGGTCACAGGACGTACCTGCCGCCTGCGCCGCCCGCACAGCCTCCTGCCCGGTGATGGCCGCCCGGGCCAGGATTTTTCTGAGGGTCACGTCGATGCCGTCCAGAAAAATCTGATCCAGGCTTTCTTTTTTGCGAATGGCGAAGGAGGGAAGGCGCAGGGCGTACCGGGAACATTCCAGATACCGGCACTCGATGTGAGGATGGCGATTTTCGGAAAGGATACAGGCGGACCGGTACATGGGCCATCCGTCCCGGGCCAGAAAATAAATCCGCTGGATTCCCAGCTGCTGCGCCCGGGACAGGATCCATTTCACATACTCCACCATCACGGGAGCCAGTACCTCTTCGGCTGTATTTCTGATAATCTCCATTCGCTCCATGGCGCACCCTCCGGCAATGTATCGCCTTTCTTTTGACCAGATAGAGCAGGGATGCCGGAACCAGCGCGCCCGCCAGCGGCCGCAGAATCTGCAGCCACACCCCGGGGCCGGCAAGCCCCAGCATGGCAAAGCCTTTCCGGCGCAGCCTCAGTTCATCCAGACGGTAACGCAGTTTCCGTTTTTTAAAAGATGCCCGCTCTTCCCGGTAACAGAAAAGCTCTTTCTGAAGATTATACCCATAACAGCCCATTCCATGCAGCCGCATGAAAATTTCGTAATCCTCGCAGCGGCGCATATGCCGGGATTCACAGTAGCCGCCGAACTGTTCAAAAACGCTTTTCCGAAACATCACCGACGGATGAATATAGGGAGAGTGTGGCAGAAAGTCCTTTTTTCCCGGACGCCGGGGCACATCCCTGCGCCCCCGGATCCGGCCTTCATCCAGGATTTGGGCAGTGCATCCCACAAAACCATACTCCGGATGGGTGTCGAGAAATTCCGCCTGAACGGCCAGACGGTCCGGCAGGGAAATATCATCATCGTCCATCCGGGCGATATATTCTCCCCTGGCCTGCCGGATACAGGCGTTCAGCCCCGCGGCAAGCCCCCGGTTTTCCTTTTGAAAAATCAGCCGGATCCGTTCATCCTTCCCGGCGAGATCCTCAAGCGCCCGGCGGGTTTTGGGCCCGGAACCGTCGTCCAGAATAAGAAATTCAAAGTCCGTCAGGCTCTGGGAAAGAATGGAGTCCACCGCCAGACGAAGGTTTTCAAGGCTTGCGGGATTAAACACACTCATAATCACACTGATTTTCACAGACTTGTTCATGACCGTTCTCCTTTTCTTCTCTCATCAGCAGGAGTCCTTCCCGCCGCTCCACCGGCAGGGGCCGTGCCTCCTGGTAGACCTGGCGCATGATCTCCCCCGTCCGGTGTACGGAAAAGCGGAAAACATCCGCGGCGCCTCTTTCTCCCAGCCTCTGCCGCAGGCCGGCATCTTCTGCCAGCAGGCGGATGGCCCGGGCAAACTCCTCGCTGTCCTTCCCGGCGCAGAGCAGGCCGTTTTCCCCGTGGCGCAGATATTCCCGGGTCCCCCGGTTATCCGCGCCGATCACGGGCCGCCGGCAGGCCATGGCCTCCAGAGGCGCCATCCCCAGCCCTTCCCGCACAGAGGGAAACAGGAAAATGTCGATTCCCTGAAGAAGCACCTCCAGATCCTTCCGGTATCCCAGGAAACGCACCCGCCCCTGAAGCTTCAGCCGCTTAATCTGGGCCTCCAGCACCTGCCGGTACGGCCCTTCCCCGCAGATGAAATACTGAAAATCCAAATCGTCAAGCTGAGCGAGGGCATCCAGCACGGTCTGATAATTCTTGTCCTGATCCAGCCTGGCGGCCGTCAGAAGTCCCAGCTGCCCCTCCCCAAGACCCAGCCGCCGTCTTGCCTCCCGGCGCATATGGGGACGGAATCCATACCGCTTCAGATCCAGCCCCACGCCTGGAATCTGCCGGACGCCGCCTCCCTTTTTCATCCGGAAGCGGCCCGCCGCCCGGGTATCCTCCTCATTGATGGTCACCAGCGTATCCGTAAACCGGGCCAGAAACCGCTCGGCCTGGTAGTACAAAAGCCAGTTCTTCGCCGGCGCTCCCTGATAAAAATGAAACCCATGGGCGGTGTAGATCACTTTCACCCGTCTTTTTGCCAGTCTGCCCGCCAGCCGGCCCAGAAGGGCGCCCACCGGCGTATGACAGTGGATCACGTCAATGCCGCAGGTTTCGATCAGTTCCGCCAGCATTTTCAGCGCCCTGGCATTTTCTCTCAGCCGCCAGGGGGAGCGGCAGATGGGGAGCGGATGGGTGATGATCCCATTTTTTTCAAAATAATTTTCCCCGATGGCAAAATCCGGCGCCTCGAAATTGGAAGCGTAATGGATTTCCGCTCCCATTTGCTGAAGAATCCGGATATTGTCCTGCTCAAACTGCCACAAAAACTCGCTGACTGTCGTCACAATCAAAATTCGGAAACTCATGATTCATCCTCTCTGAAACAGCCCCGAACCCCTGGGCTTTTATCCGTTCCTGTCTGTTACAGCCCAAAGTGTATCACGTTTTTTTCGCAATTTCCTTATGAATTGAATGGAAAAGAAGGATGTTTCTAACAGATGCCCAAAGCCCGCCGCCGGATGCTGACGCACCGCCTGCACGGCGCAGAAGGCGGGGCAGGGGTCCGGGGTTCTCTGCCTGCGGCGGCCGCACAGGCGACATCTTCCACACCGACGCAGTACCCTCGCTTCGCCGGGACAGACTCTGCGATCCTCGCGGAGCGTTTTTCATTATAAAAAACAGTTTCCCATGAATAAAAAAGGTTGGCACTACTGAAACAAAAAGGGATGGCACTGCCATCCCAAAACCGTAAATTCTGTTGTTTCCAGTTTCCAAATTCCGCTCTGTGCTCCGTGACCGCTTTCCATCCGCATCAGCGCCCCCAGCAGTCCGCCCCGGTGTTCTTTCCGGTGTTCTTTCCGGCGTTCTTTCCGGCGGCGGACTCTATATGGTTTCCACAAAATGCTCCGGATACAGCTCCCGGTATTTCCGGTACTCATCGCCGGGATCTCCCTGAAAATTGATCTGATACATCCGGAAGGTGACCGTCACATCCTTCGGCTGCCATTGCTCCACATAGGAATACCGGTACGTCATGCCGATATGCTCCATCACCCGTCCGCTGGCCGGATTGTTTCTGTCGTGGGTGGCGGTGAGAAAGGGGAGTCCCGCGGCCTTTGCCTGCTCCAGCACCGCCCGGGCCGCCTCCGTGGCAATCCCCTGCCCCCAGTATTCCTTCCGCAGGCCGTACCCCAGATCATGGCTGTCGTCCGGCGAAATCTGCACATAGCCGATGGGGACCTTATCCTCCTTCCTGCAGACGGCATACCGGAAGCCGCAGGGTCGCTCATAGAACTTGAGAAAATGCTCCCTGAGATAGCGGCCGGCCTCCGCCAGATCTTTCATCGGGTACCAGGGAAGGAACCGGTTGACCTTCGGATCCCGGAAAATCTCAAAAAGGGCCGCAAGATCTCCCTGCTCAAACCGGCGCAGAATCAGCCGTTCCGTCACCAGGGAAGGCGTATTGACCCGGAGAGGCACCGCATCCTCCTTCAGCTCCTCCAGCACCAGAAGCGTCAGATCCCGGGCAATTTCGGAAGCCTTGCGGCAGTTTTCCTCAAAGGTTTCCACGCCGCTTCTTCTGGCCGTGTCGGTGATGGTGCGCAGCGCCAGAAACGGCACCTGATTCACATAGCAGACATGGGCGGCCGCGGCCGTTTCCATATCCGCCGACAAAGGCGCGAACCGCTCAAGAATCTCCGCCCTTCCTTCTTCACCGATAAACTGTTCTCCCGTAACCATGGGCCCGAACCAGATCCTGCGCCCCAGACGCCCGGCCGCCCGCTTTGCCGCCGCCAGAAGACGGGGATCGGCCGCGAAACGGGGCGTCGTCATCCAGGGATGAAATTCCGTCAGAATATCCTCCGCCACATCGTGATACGCCGCCGTCTCCGCTGCCACGGTATCAAAAATTTCCAGCCGCTCATCCATGCCTCCCGCGGTTCCCGCGTTGATCACCGCGTCCACCTGAAAGGTATCGATAAGAATCTGCGCGGCAATAGCCGCGTTCACCTTGCACACCCCGCTGTACAGCGCCACCGCCGCCACGCCCTGAAGCGTACCCTCATAGAATTTCAGCATGGCCTTTTCGGTGATTGTACAATTCTCCATGCAGGCAAGAAACGGTTCCAGCTCCATATCCCCCGCGCACAAAATCCCAATCCGCATAAAAAATCCTCTCTTCCGTCTGATGATTGGTTTCATCATACAACAGAAGAGAGGAAAATACAATCACAGAAAAGACACTCAGATTTTCTGATCGCCGGTGGACCATACATGAGGTTTCTCTGCCGACGCTGCAGTATTCTGCGCCATCACGCCCACCAGCCGGTGGGGTACATACGGTTCCTCCAGATACGCCCTTTCCTCCTGGGACAGCTCCAGGTCCACCGCCCTGGCGGCGCCCTCCACATGGTGCAGCTTTGTGGCGCCCACCACCGGAGCCGTCACCTTCCCCAGCAGCCAGGCCAGGGAAACCTCCGTCATGGAAGCCTGGTGCCGGTCGGCCAGCTGGGGCACCCGGTCGATCACCAGCTGATCCTGCGCCTCGGTGCTGCCATATTTCAGCTGCGCGTAGCTGTCCTCCTGAAGCCTTTTTGAGGTTTCTCCGGGCCGTTTGGACAATCTGCCCCCCGCCAGCGCGCTGTAGGGCGTCATGGCGATATTCTCTTCCCGGCAGTAGGGTGCCATTTCCCGCTCCTCCTCCCGGAAAATCAGGTTGTAATGGCCCTGCACCGACACAAACTTTGAAAATCCTTCCCTCTCCGCCAGGGCGTTGGCTTTTGCCAGCTGCCAGGCGAAACAGTTGGAAATGCCGATATAGCGGGCCTTTCCTGCCTTCACCACCCGGTTAAGCCCATCCAGAATATCCTCCAGGGGCGTGGCATAATCCCACATATGGTAAATATACAGATCCACATAGTCCATCCCCAGATTTTCCAGGCTTTTGTCGATCATCCGCTGGATATGCTGCTGTCCGCTGATACCCTCGCGGATCTCCTCCGGCGTCCTGGGAAGGAATTTGGTGGCCACCACCACATCCTCCCTCCTGGCAAAATCCTTCAGGGCCCGTCCCAGATACTGCTCGCTGGTGCCGCTCTGGTAAGCGATGGCTGTGTCGAAAAAATTCACGCCCAGCTGCAACCCTCTTTTTATGATCTCCCTGGAATGTTCCTCATCGATGGTCCAGGAATGTTGTCCATGACTGGCATCCCCGAATCCCATACATCCCATGCAGATCCGCGATACCGTAAGATCCGAATTCCCCAGCTTTGTGTATTTCATTCTGTTACCTCCTTGCTTGTTTTATTTCTTTCTCCTTCGCCCCTTTGAGCCGTCCTCAGCTGATACCTCAGATAATCCAGCCGTTCCAGCTGACGTTCCCGGAAATGAATCTCATTCAGCGTGTCCGTCCGCCGCTCATCAAGCATCTGAATCCGCGCCTTCCGGGTTTCTCTCCCCTCCAGCACCAGATGCATGTACGTCTCCACTTCTTCCGGCGAAAAACCAATATCATGGAGCGTCATGATCAGACTGAGCCGTTCCAGATCCGTGTCGTCATACTGCCACGCTCCCATCACCTTCTTTGCGGCTTCGCAAAGCCCCCACCGCTCATACTCTCTGAGCACCTCCATGGGGATTCCATACCGTCTGCCGGCTTCCTCCATTGTCATTGCGATCCCTCCTGGATCCTATTGTAACCCGGAGAGATTCCCCCTGTCCAATACCTGATTTTCA
>DVON01000189.1 GCA_018713585.1 Candidatus Pullilachnospira stercoravium
TGAAAGTGGAAAAGGCATTTCCGAAATCCTGCACCGGCATATAGGCGAAGGAATCAATTTTCACAGCTGCCGCGAAGGCCGCCATGATGGTGGTGCCGAAACTGTTCACCAATCCCTGAACCATGAGAATACCCAGATTCATCACCGACTGCTGGATGCAGGTGAGCAGGGAAAAACCGGTGATTTCCCGGATACATTCCCGGCGAAGCCGCCAGGTGATGTGGGAAAAACGAAATCGAGGAAAACGGATCCAGGTGTAGGCCATCAGCCCGATACCGGATACATACTGGGAAATTACAGTCGCCTCCGCAGCGCCGGCCACACCCCTTTTCAGCCCGATGACGAACCAGAGATCCAGCACGATATTCAGCACAGCGGAAAAAGCCAGAAAAATCAGCGGCGTTATGGAATTTCCCACAGCCCGCAGCAGGGAAGCAAAATAATTATAGAGAAATGTGGCCAGGATACCGGTAAAAATAACCACCAGATACTCTCTCATCATCTCATGTATTTCCAAAGGTACCTGCAGCAGACGAATAATCAGATCCACACCTGCGAACGTGATAAGATTCAGCAGAATCGCCAGCCCGGCAATGAGAACAAAGGAAGTCCACATAGCTTCTTTCAGTCCTGCCGGATCCTTCTGACCGAAACGGATGGAAAAGACGGTGCCGCTTCCCATACACAGCCCCAGAAGAATAGAGGTAAGAAAGGTCATCAATGTGTATGCGGAGCCCACAGCCGCCAGGGCATCCGATCCGATAAACTGTCCCACAATCAGGGTGTCTGCCACGTTGTAGCATTGCTGCAGCAGGTTTCCCAGGATCATGGGAACGGCAAATTTCATCATGGTTTTCAGTACCGGCCCCTGGGTCAGATCGCCGGCTGTTGTCTGTGCCATCTTTACTCCTTCTTTCTAAATGAAATTTAAAACTTACGAATCGTAATTAATTTTATCAGCATACCGCGGACGCTGTCAACTGATAATTGCACGGATTTCTCTGCCGCCGGAATCCATAGGAATCCGAAAACAGGCGGCTGAACAGTTACTCGTTTCTTAAAAATTCAGGTCAATTTCCTGTGAAATTTCTTACAAAAAAGAAGAAATTCTTAAATAACCTTATAATTTAGGGAACTCTCTTGTATGATTATCGATTTTTATGGTACGGTATGATAGCAATTTTTTTGAAAAGGAAGTGACAGCTGGATGAATATTCTTAAACAGATAAAAGATTGTGCCAAAACCACGCCAAAGAGGATTGCCTTTCGCAATCAGAATCAGGTTCTGACCTATGAAGAACTGTGGACAGCCTCGGACCGTCTGGCGGCGGCTTTGGAGACGGCCTGCGGCGGGAACCGTCAGCCGGTGGCGGTTTACGGACATAAGGAAACTTTTATGCTGGTATGTTTTCTGGCCTGTGTGAAATCAGGACGTGCCTACTGTCCCATTGACCGGTCGGTGCCGGACATCAGGACGGAAGCAATTCTGAAATGTCTGGATTCCCCGGTGGTGCTGACGCCCGGAAAACTGACGGCAAAAACGGACAAAGAGATCTGGGACGCCGGCCGGCTGGCCAGATTAGCCGGAGGCGGGACGCGGCAGGAAGAGGGAGACGCGGAAGAAAGCTGCGCGGTTGGAAGCGGTGAAAGAATTCCCCAAAAAACTGCCGTGTCCGGAATACAGCCGGTGAGCGGCGGGGATACCTTCTATATCATTTTCACCTCCGGAAGCACGGGAACACCCAAAGGCGTGAAAATAACGGCGGACTGCCTGAACCATTTTCTGGAATGGTCGGTGGGACTGGGCGGACCGGCGGAAGAAAAACAGGGAGCGGTTTTTTTGAATCAGGCTCCGTTTTCCTTTGATCTGTCGGTGATGGATCTGTACACCTGCCTGGCCTGTGGCGGAACCCTGTGGTGCCTGGAAAAAGAGGTGCAGGAGGACTATCAGAAGCTGATGGATTCTCTGAAGGATTCCGGGGCAGGGGTCTGGGTGTCCACCCCTTCCTTTGCGGAACTGTGCCTGGCGGACCCGGGTTTTGAGGAAAGGCTGCTGCCCCGGCTTCGCGCCTTCCTGTTCTGCGGAGAGACGCTGCCCTGCGCCACCGTCCGACGGCTGAAAAGCCGTTTTCCGCAGGCTGTGGTGGTGAATACCTATGGTCCCACGGAATCCACCGTGGCGGTGACGGAAGTGGAAATCACGGATACGATGGCCGCCGGATCCAGTCCGCTGCCGGTGGGAAGGGCAAGGCCCGGCACCCGGATCGAGATCCGGAATGAGAAGGGAGCGGCACTGCCGGAAGGAGAGCAGGGGGAGATCGTGATTCTGGGAGATACGGTGAGTACCGGATACCTGGGAAGGGAAGATCTCACCGCCAAAGCATTTTTTGTGAGCGGAAAGCAGGGAGAACAGATCCGGGGATACCGCACCGGTGACGCGGGATATCTGCAAGATGGGATGCTGTATTACGCCGGCAGAATGGATCTGCAGGTGAAGCTGCACGGCTACCGGATCGAGCTGGAGGATATCGAAAGCAATCTGAGAAAGCTGCCGGGGGTTTCCCACGCGGTGGTGATTCCCAGGGAAAGAGGCGGGAAAATCCGCAGCCTGACAGCCTTCGTCTCCCGGGAGCAAAACTCCATGGAGGGGGAGAACGGGGAGCAGGGGCACGAGGATGGAGCCGTGCTGCGGCGGCAGCTTATGGAATTTCTGCCGTCCTATATGATTCCCAAAAAGATTGTGGTGCTGCCACGGATGCCGTTGACCAATAACGGGAAGGCAGACAGAAAAGCGCTGGGAGGAATGGTGCGGTGAATTTCTTTGAAGGCCTTCCGTTTTTTCTCTGCCTGATTCCCATTCTGCTGACTGCTCTGGCGCTGGGAATCGCCCAAAAGCCGCTGCGGTATTATACGCTGGCAGTATCTCTGCTGATGATCGGGCTGGTGCTGAAGGATTCTCCCCGGCAACTTTTGTACCTGATGGTTTTCTTTTTCTGGGAGTATGGACTGATCCGCGTCTATCTGACCCTGCGCCGGCGGTTGGGCCGCAGGGGAGGTCTGTATGGGCTGGTGATGGCCGCCGCGCTTTTTCCCCTGGCTGCCGGAAAGGTTGCAGGGCTGTGGGGCAGCAGTTTCTTCGGATTTCTGGGGATTTCCTATCTGACATTCAAGGTTCTGCAGATGATCATTGAGATCTATGACGGGGTGATCACTGCGGCGCCTTTTCCGGAATACAGCGGATTTCTGTTGTTTTTCCCGTCCTTCAGCTCCGGACCCATTGACCGGAGCCGCAGATTCGGTGAGGACTGGCGCCGGATACTTTCCCGGGAAGAGTACCTTCGTCTGGCAGGCGACGGCATCTGGAAAATCTGTCTGGGACTGGTATACAAGGTGGTGCTGGCGGCCCTTTTCTACCGGGGAATGAACCTGGCGGCAGAGGGAAAGGAGTGGTATATGGCCGCCGCGTATGCATATGCCTATGGCGGCTACCTGTTTTTCGATTTCGCGGGATACAGCCTGATGGCTATCGGGTGCGGGCAGTTTCTGGGCATCGAAACGCCGGAAAA
>DVON01000190.1 GCA_018713585.1 Candidatus Pullilachnospira stercoravium
CTATCCGGGATTTGACGCCTCCATTCTGCAGAATCTTTCCGATGTATCGGTGACTTTGCCGGACGGGGCGGCGCAGGAGGATACCTCCTCCGAATCCGGCCAGACCTTTGAGCGTGGGGAACGCGCGCAGATGTCCTTTTCTTGGGGGCGGTACGAAAATCAGCTCTGGGCCGCAGGGGCTCTGATCCTGCCGCTCCTGCTGCTGATTCCGCTGTTTCTGGACGTCCGGAGAATTCGGATACTGAAAAAACTCAGAAAGAAAAACTGTGCGCAGATTTTCTCCCGTTATCTGAAAATGCTTCACAGCTGTGGAATTCTGAAGGAGGCGACGGGGGAGGAGGAAGAGTTTCCCCGCATGCTTTCCCGGGCCGTCCCCCTGGTGTCTTTCGGGGAGGCCGCGCGGATGCAGGAGAATGCCATGCGCTGCTGCTACGGGGCTGAAATGCCGGATGAAAAGGAGCAGGAGTTCCTGTACGGGATTTATCTGAAAACTGCCAGGAAGCTTTTGGATACCATGGGCGGATGGAGGCGTTTCCGGTTCCGCTTTCTGAAAGCCTTTGGCTGAGATTTTTCCGAAATATTGAAAAAATTCGCAGTTTATGCTATCCTTTTAGCAGAATTGGGAAAAGGAAGTGACGGCATGGAGCTGCGAGTCCTGAAGTATTTTCTGATGGTGGCCCGGGAAGAGAACATTACCAGGGCCGCCGCTCTTTTAAATATCACCCAGCCCACCCTCTCCCGGCAGATGATTCAGCTGGAGGAGGAACTGGGCGTGAAGCTGTTTGACCGCAACCGGCACCGGATTCTTCTGACGGATGACGGGATGCTTCTGAAGCGCCGGGCCCAGGAAATCGTTTCCCTGGCGGACCGGACGGAACGGGAATTTCAGAGACGGGAGGATACCCTCACAGGGGAGATTTCCATTGGCTGCGGGGAAACCAGAAGTATGAGTATCCTTTCTGCCTGGATCACCGGCTTCCGGAAGGAATACCCGCTGGTTCAGTTTCAGATCTACAGCGCTACGGCGGACGATATCAAGGATCGGATGGAAAAGGGAATTCTGGATATCGGTCTGATGACGGAGCCGGTGGATATAGGGAAATATGAATTTATCCGTCTGCCCGTAAAGGAAGCATGGGGTGTGCTGGTAAGAAAGGATTCCCCTCTGGCAGGCCGCCGGTCCGTGTCCCCTGAGGATCTGCTGGGAACGCCTCTTCTGACGGCTTCCAGAGAACTGGTGCGCAACGAACTGAAAAACTGGTTCGGCGATCTCTATGACCGGCTGGATATTGCGGCCACCTATAATCTGGTGGTCAATGCCTCCGAGCTGGTTCGGCAGGGAGCGGGCGCGGCCGTCTGCTTCCGCCTGGGAATCGCTTTTGAGGATCTGTGCTTTGTGCCCCTTGCCCCGGAGTTGAAAACCGGATCGGTGCTGGCCTGGAAAAAGAGCCAGATGGTCACTCCGGCGGTGTCCCGGTTCCTCCAATTCGTGAAACAGGCAGGGATCCATCAGCCGGAGGCATGGGAAGCGGCATCGGCCCGGAATAATGCCGAAGATCCGGAGAATCAGGAGGAAGTACAGAATGGAAAAAATTTATGAGTTTTTGAAAAACTGTGAGACGTATTATCTGGCCACCAGTGACAGCGGACAGCCCAGGGTGCGCCCTTTTGGCACCATCGATCTGTTTGAGGGAAAACTGTATATCCAGACCGGAAAGGTTAAAGAGGTTTCCCGGCAGATGAAAGCGGATTCCAGAATCGAGATCTGTGGAATGGACGGGGGACGCTGGATCCGCGTGACGGCAAAGGCCGTGCTGGATGAACGGGTGGAAGCCCAGAAGCATATGCTGGACACTTATCCCTCTCTGCAAAAGATGTATCAGCCAGGAGACGGCAACACGGAGGTGTTCCGGCTGGAAGAGGGAACGGCCCGGATCTGTTCCTTCACTGATCCGGAGGAAATTATTACGTTCTGAAAAAACAGAAAAATTTGCGGCAGTGAAGCCGTAAGTGAAAGGACAGGAGGACAGATAACATGGCATTGGTGAAAATGAAGCAGCTGCTTTTGCAGGCTCAGAAGGAAAACAGGGGCTGCGGAGCTTTCAGCGTGGGAAATATGGAAATGGTAAAGGGCGCTATCCGCGCGGCTGAGGAGCTGAATACGCCCATTATTCTTCAGATTGCGGAGGTTCGCCTGAAACATTCCCCGCTGCATCTGATGGGCCCCATGATGGTACAGGCGGCAAAGGAGGCAAAGGTGGATGTGGCGGTGCATCTGGATCACGGTCTTACCATGCCGGTGGTGGAGAAAGCGCTGGAGCTGGGATTTACCTCCGTGATGCTGGACGCGTCCACCCTTCCCTTTGAGGAGAATATGGAGCGGGTGAAACAGGTGGTGCGGCTGGCGGCCGGATACGGAGCAACTGTGGAGGCGGAGCTGGGCCTGGTGGGAGGCAGCGAGGACGGCAGCACAGATCACGGGATCCGCTGCACCGATCCGGAGGACGCGGCGATTTATGCCAGGGAAACCGGTATTGACGCCCTGGCCGTGGCCATCGGGAATGCCCATGGAAATTATCCCGTGGCGCCCCATCTGGCTTTTGATGTGCTGGAGGAGATTCACCGGAGGGTGGACATTCCCCTGGTGCTGCACGGAGGCAGCGGAATCAGCGACCGGGATTTTCAGAGAGCCATCTCGCTGGGCATCCGGAAGGTGAATATCGCCACTGCCAGCTTCAATAGCCTGACAGCCCATGCGGAGCAGTATTTCCGCTCCGAAGGAAAGCATGATTTCTTCGGGCTCAACGAGGCCATGGAGCAGGGTACCTATGAGAATGTGAAACGGCATATTCTGGTATTCAACGAGCCTTATGAGGCGTAACTGAAAAGACGGAGTTTATGAACCCCGCTGCAGGCAATGAGAGATCCTGCCTGCAGCGGGGCTTTCACGCAGGAGTATGGAATTATGGAACAACTGGACAGATACAGAGAGCAGCTGAAAGTCTGCGATGAGAAGATTCTTCAGGGACTTCTGGAGAGAAACCGGGTGGTGGAGGAGATCATGGCCTGCAAAGAGAAAAACGGCATGAAAATCCTCCAGCCGGATCAGGAGGCCCGTCAGGAGGCGTGGCTTGAGGAGGCGCTGAAGGGCTGCCGGCATCAGGAAGAGGTGCGGGCGGTGTTTGACAGGATCCATTGGGGCAGCAAGCGGATACAGGCCAGGAAGCTGTTTTCCTATAATATCGTTCTGATCGGCTTCATGGGCGCGGGGAAAAGTACCATTTCAGAGTACCTGAATACGCTTTTCGCCATGGATGTGGTGGAGATGGACCAGCTGATTGCCCAGCGGGAGGGAATGTCCATCGCCGACATCTTCGAAGTGTACGGCGAGGAATATTTCCGGAATCTGGAGACCGCGCTTCTTGTGGAGCTGCAGGAGCGGGAGAACGTGGTGATTTCCTGCGGCGGCGGAACCCCTCTTCGGGAATGCAATGTGCGGGAGATGAAACGAAACGGCCGGGTGGTGCTTCTGACCGCGTCTCCCGAAACTATTCTGGAGCGGGTGAAAGACAGCCATGAGCGGCCGTTGATTGAAAATCACAAGACAGTGGACTATATTGAACAGCTGATGGAGAAACGGCGGGAAAAATACGAGGCCGCCGCCGACGTGGTGATTCATACGGACGGAAAGGATGCCCTGGAGATCTGTGAGGAACTGGTGAGCCGTCTGCGCGGGCTGGACAGGGAGCGGTAGAAAGGAAAAGTAAAGGAAATAAAACGATGACGGAAAGAGAGAAAATGCTGGCTGGAATCCTCTATGACACATCAGACCCGGAACTTGTCAGCCTTCGGAATATCGCCTGGGACTCCTCCGAGGCCTTTAACCGTACGCTGGAATCCCAGACGGAGGAGCGCCGCCGGATCCTTGGCGGACTGCTGGGAAGCCTGGGAGAAGGTACGGAGATTTATCCCACGGTAAAATTTGATTACGGATGTAATACTTACATTGGAAAATACTGTTATGTCAATTTCAACGCCATATTTTTGGACTGCGCCGAGATCCGCCTGGGGGACAATGTGTTTGTGGGACCGAATACTTCATTTCTCACCCCCATACACCCGCTGCTGGCCAGAGAGCGCAATATCCGGATCGCTCCCGACGGCCACACTTATATGCTGGAGACCTGCCGGCCCATTATGGTGGAAAGCAATGTATGGCTGGGTGGCAGCGTGACGGTTATGCCCGGCGTCACCATCGGACATGATACGGTGATCGGCGCGGGAAGCGTGGTGACGAAGGACATACCCTCGGGAGTGGTGGCTGTGGGAAATCCCTGCCGCGTGCTGCGTAAGATTACGGAGGAGGACAGCCTGATCCATGGATAGAATCGATAGGATACGGGAAGCCGAAAGGAATTCCCACAGCCAGTTTTATCAAAACCATCCTATTTTTGAGAAAGGGAGCTGGTTAGAACGCCCTGTGAGGACAGTAGTAGATACATGGGAGTTGCTCTGTGGTAAAAAAGAACTTCGTGCCTTGGATTTGGGTTGTGGTGTTGGAAGAAATTGAGAGGATGTGCTTGGTAAAATTTTCTTTGGATGGAAAATATTGAAGCATACGGTATCTGATCAGAGTTATCAGATTGACAGAGAAAACGGAAATACGGAGCTGACAACCAGCGTACTTACTTGGGTAGTACAGAAAACAGACAGTTAACAGAGATTTATCATCAAGCAATGAGGGGAAAAATGATTGAGGCAGAACACCTGACAAAAAGTTTTTCATACCATACAAAGGAAGCAGGTCTAAAGAACACCTTCCGGGATTTTTTCTTCCGGAAAAAGACGGAGCGGCAGGTGGTGAAGGACGTCAGCTTCCATATTGACGATGGCGAAATCGTGGGGTTTCTGGGGCCCAATGGGGCGGGAAAAACTACCACCATCAAGATGTTGTCCGGTATCCTGCATCCCACTTTGGGGACGGCGCGGGTGCTGGGGTATGTGCCCTGGGAGCGGAAGCAGGAGTTCCGGCGGCAGATCGCCGTGGTGATGGGCCAGAAGAGCCAGCTGTGGCCGGATCTCCCTGCCAGTGAAAGCCTGCTGATGAACAGGTGCATCTATGACATTGACGATGCCAGTTACCGGCGGGTGCTGGGAGAATTTACGGAAATGCTGGATGTGGGCCATGTGATGAATGTACAGGTGCGGCGTCTGTCTCTGGGGGAACGGATGAAACTGGAAATCATCGCGGCCCTTCTGCACCATCCCCGTGTGATTTTTCTGGACGAGCCCACCATAGGTCTGGACATCCAGGCGCAGAAAAGCATCCGGAATTTTATCCGGGAGTATAACCGGGCGGAGAAGGCCACCATTCTGCTCACCAGTCATCAGATGCAGGATATCGAGGAACTCTGCCGCCGGGCGGCGGTGCCGGTGACTCCGGAAAAGATCGCCGGTTATCTGCTGCTGTTTCTGATGGGCTGTGTGTGGCTGTACGCGCTGCAGATGGTGCCGGCGCTGCTTTCCTTTGTGCTGGTGAAGACGGAGGGAATTTTCCAGGCATTTTACGGACTGCACGATCTCAACAAGGTGCCCATGGATATCTACGGGAAGGTGATTCAGCGGCTGGGTACCTTCCTGATCCCGATTTTCCCCATGGTGAATTATCCCGGGAGATTTCTTACGGGCTATCTGAAAGGATGGCAGATGGCGTATGGAATTTTGATGCCGCTGGCGCTTTTCGGGGTGATCCGGGCTCTGTGGAAGCTGGCACTGAGAAAGTATACCAGCGCCAACGGATAAAAGAGATCAAATGACGGGAGAAGAGTGATGATTACAAAAAAGACTGTCAAACGTATGGCCAATTCCCAGAGCTATCAGCGTGGAGAGGACCTTTATCAGTTTGGTGAGGTATACGATTTTCAGGTGGAAGAGTATCAGGACGAGAACGATTTCCTGAAAGCTTCCGTGTCCGCCTGGGTGGAGGGGAGTTACAACAATTCCTATCAGGTGACGGCGGAGATTAACGAGACCACCTCGGAGGTGGAGGAGATTTCCTGTGAATGTCCCGCCTTTGAAAAATACAGCGGCATCTGCAAGCACTGCGTGGCCGTCCTTCTGGAATATCTGGAACGGCGCAGCGATCCGGAAGCTGCACAGCTGGAGGCGGATCTGAGCCGGCTTCTTTCCGCGCTGGGGGTGTCAAAAGGATTTTCGGAACCGGCAGAAAGCGGGAAACAGCGGATAAGAAAACCTCACACGGACGAAGGAATCAAAAAACTCCTGTCCCGGTACTCTGTCCGGGACGGGGCGGCATTTTTGCCGGAAAGCCATACCGGACAGGTGCGTGTGGAGCCGGTACTGGTCTGTGACTACCGGCAGTTCCGGCTGAAATTCCGTCTGGGTATTGACCGGATGTATGTCCTGAAAAATGTGTTCCGGTTTGTGGAGGATATCGATGAACTGCGGACCGTCTCCTACGGGAAACAGCTGGAATTTCTCCACTGTATGGACGCGTTTACCCAGGAGAGCCGCCCGCTGGTGGATTTTCTCTGCCGGAAAGTCCGGGAGAATCCCCGGTATTCCTACTACGGTTCCATGCGGTATCTGCTTCCCGCCAACGAAAAAGAACTGGAGCTGGAGGGAAAAACGCTGGATGAGTTTGCGGATCTCTGGGGAAACCGGGAACTATCGGTGGAATATCCGGAGGGCACGGTTGTCGCCTGGATGGAGGAGAAGCTCCCGGATCAGAGTGTGACGGTGGAAGGCGGCCAGGATGGGATCTGGCTTGTACCTGTTCTGCGCCGCCGGATTGAGGGAGCCCGGTACTGGTATTATCCGGGCGGGCCCGGGAATCCGGAAATCTGCCGGATCCCTTTGGAGGATGTCCGGGAAATCCAGGAGTTCTGGGAATTTCTTGAAAAGGGATTTCAAAAAGAGTATTTCATTGAAAATGAGGATGTGCCGGCTTTCTGCCAGACGGTTTTGCCCCGGCTGGAAAAGGTGTGCCAGGTGGAGCGAAAGGATTTTCTCCCGGAGACGTACCTTCCACCGGAGGCGGCTTTTGAGCTGTATCTGGACGCGCCCCAGCGGGATATGATAGCCTGCCGGGTGTTCGGGGTCTATGGAGAAAAGAAGTACAATCTCTATGCGGACTCCGTCTCCGGAACCGCCGCCGCGGGCAGGGATCTGCGGCGGGAGCAGATGGTCAAAGGCGTGTTGAGACAGTATTTCCACGCCTATGATCCCAAAACCCAGAGTGTGGCCCTGATGGGAGAGGAGAAGGTTTTCGGGTTTCTGACAGAGGGGCTGGAGCAGCTGCGTGGTCTGGGAGAAGTTTTTGTGTCGGAAAAATTCAAGGCGCTGAAGGTGACCGACAGCGTGAAAGTACAGGTGGGTGTGCGCCTGGAGGGCCATCTGCTGGAAATGCGCCTTGACAGTCCCCAGATGAGCCGGGCGCAGCTGGCGGAAATTCTTTCCCGGTACGACCGGAAGAAAAAGTATTACCGGCTGAAAAACGGGGAATTTATCCGGATGGACGGGGACGGGATCCGGGTACTGCAGGATCTGAAGGATAACCTGCAGCTGACGGACCGGATGCTGAAGGCGGATACGGTTATGCTTCCCAGCTACCGGGCTCTTTATCTGGACGCCCGGCTGAAGGGAGAAGGGCTGCAGGTGGAAAAGGACCGGAATTTCCGCCACCTGATCCGGGATATGAAAACCATCGAGGAAAATGACGCCCAGGTGCCGCCTTCTCTGGCCGGGGTGCTGCGGGAATACCAGAAGCATGGATTTCGCTGGCTGAAAACCCTGTGCGCCAACGGATTCGGAGGGATTCTGGCGGACGATATGGGTCTTGGAAAGACGCTGCAGGCTATCGCTTTTCTGCTGTCGGAGTATGAGGAACAGAAACCTGGACAGCGGAAGAGGGCGCTGATCATCTGTCCGGCATCGCTGGTGTATAACTGGAAAAGTGAGCTGGAGCGGTTTGCCCCTGCCCTTGAAGCGGTGAAGGTTGTGGGCGGCGCCGGGGAAAGACGGCAGCTTTTAGAGGAGGAGCAGGGGGATGTGCTGATCACCTCCTATGATCTGCTCCGCAGAGATGTCGCATGGTATGAAGGCCATCCATTCGGCTGTGAGATCATCGATGAAGCCCAGTACATCAAGAATCAGGGGACCCAGACGGCCCACGCGGTGAAGGCGGTCCAGGCAGAATTCCGGCTGGCTCTTTCGGGAACGCCGCTGGAGAACCGGCTCAGCGAGCTCTGGAGTATCTTTGACTATGTGATGCCGGGATTTCTCTATGGGTATCAGCGCTTCCGCAGTGAGCTGGAGCTGCCCATCGTGAAATATCAGGATGAAAATGCCATGGAGCGGCTGAGAAAGATGATTTCGCCCTTTATTCTCCGCAGGCGCAAACAGGAGGTGCTGCGGGAACTGCCGGACAAAATTGAAAAGAAGATGTCGGCCCGGCTGGAAGGGGAGCAGTGGGAGCTGTATCAGGCCCATGCCCAGAGGCTGCGGATGCAGCTGGCGGGACAGACGGAGGAGGAGTTCAATACCTCCCGGATTCAGATCCTGTCGGAGCTGACCAGGCTGCGGCTTTTGTGCTGTGACCCGGCCCTGGAATATGAGGATTACCGGGGCGGTTCCGCGAAGCTGGAGCTGTGCATGGATCTGGTGAAAAACGCGGTGGAGGGCGGCCACAAGATCCTGCTGTTTTCCCAGTTCACCTCCATGCTGTCCCGGATTGCCCACCGGCTTGAGAAGGAGCGGATCGGCTATTATCTGCTGACCGGCAGTACACCCAAAGAACGGCGCGTGCAGATGGCCAGAAGCTTCAATGAGGATGATACGCCGGTGTTCTGCATTTCCCTGAAGGCGGGCGGCACCGGACTGAACCTGACGGGGGCGGACATGGTGATCCATTATGATCCCTGGTGGAACGGGGCGGTGGAGAATCAGGCCACAGACCGGGCCCACCGGATCGGCCAGAAGCAGGTGGTGACGGTGTACCGGCTGATCGCCGGGAAAACCATTGAGGAGAAGATTGCAGAGCTTCAGGAACAGAAGCGTAAACTGGCGGATCAGGTGCTGGGAGGCCAGGAGATGGGGCAGACCACTTTCAGCAAAGAGGAACTTCTGGAGCTGCTGGACGGCTCCGTGGAAAGACGGAAAGCATAGAACGGGAAAAACGGGATATGCTGTGAAAAAGACCAGATGGGAGACTGTGTATGTGCGGAAGATTTCATGTGGGAGAGGAACTGATCCGGAGGCTGGAGAATCATTTTCCGAATCTTTCAGGAAAGCCTGCGGCGGGGGATGTGTACCCTTCCCGGGAGGCGGCTATTCTCTTTCTGTCGGATGGCAGAGGAGGGACGGCGAAAACGGTGTCGGCCCGGCTCATGCGGTGGGGATATGAGATGGCACCTCACACCCGTCTGCTGATCAATGCCCGGGCGGAAACCATCGATTCCAGGCCGGCTTTCCGGGAGGATTACGCCCTGCGGCGCTGTGTGATCCCGGCTTCCGGATTCTACGAGTGGAAACGGACCGGAAGGGAGAGTGTAAAATATGAATTCACGGATCCCGGTGAAATCCTCTTCCTGGCGGGCATTTTCCGGCAGGAAGGCGACAGCGGCCGTTTCGTGGTGATTACCACCGCTGCCAACCGGTCGATGATCCCGGTGCATGACCGGATGCCGGTGCTGATGGGAGCGGAGGAAATCGGAGGGTGGCTGCGGGATCCGGAGGTTTCCCGGGCAATTCTCGGGCGGCAGCCCATGGAGCTGAAGGCAGAACTGGCGAAGGACGCCTGGGAGCAGCTTTCCTTGTTTGACATGCAGAGATAAGAGACCGGGCGCAGATTGAACGTAAACCACGAAAAATAACAGGTTGACAATTTAAAAAGGCCATGTTATAGTTACTCCAGACTTTTAAGGATGGAGGATATGATTATGCAATCAACAACAAAGACCCCGGGGTACGCAAAGACGAAGGACATGGCTTATATCGCGGTATTCGCCGTGCTGATTGCCGTTTGTTCCTGGATTTCCATTCCCACCACGGTGCCGTTTACCCTGCAGACTTTCGCTGTTTTTCTGACTGTTGGCGTGCTGGGTGGAAAGCGCGGTTCCCTGGCGGTGCTGGTTTATATTCTGCTGGGATGTGTGGGTGTTCCGGTGTTCGCGGGATTTTCCGGAGGTATCGGCGTGCTGGCGGGACAGACCGGAGGGTATATCGTGGGATTTCTGTTCTCCGCGCTGGTGATGTGGGGAATCGAGCGGATTGCCGGCACCAGACTGTGGGTGCAGGCGGCTTCCATGGTGCTGGGACTGCTGGTCTGTTATGCGGTGGGAACCGCCTGGTTTCTGGTGGTTTACGGACAGAACACCGGAACCGTGGGAATCGGCACGGTGCTGGGCTGGTGTGTGATTCCTTTTATTGTGCCGGATCTGGTGAAAATAGCCCTGGCTGTTCTTATGACCCGCCGGCTTTCACCCATCCTGAGGAACCTTTGATGGAGGCAGACAAAGGCATGAAAGATGTGCGGCAAACCGGAGAAAACGCCCGGGAAGGCCCCGTGATTTCCCTTCGTCCCCATCATGGACTCTGTCTTCAGTTCTTTGAGGGAAAGGGATACAGCGACGGATTTACGGCTCACATGGGGCAGGTAAAAGCCTTTCTGGAAGCCGGAGCCCGGATCACGGTGACAGAGGCGGACGATGAAATCTGCAGCCGCTGTCCCAACCGGAAAGGGCATGGCTGCATTTCCGATGAGAAGGTCAGAAGCTATGACCGGAAGGTTCTGGAGATCTGCGGGCTTGCCGGAGGGGAGCAGATGACATGGGAGGTTTTCCGGGAGCTGGTGAAAGAGAAGATTATCCACGGCGCCGGACGGGCCCTGGTCTGCCCGGACTGCCAGTGGCAGGAAATCTGTGAAGAAAAAGAAAGGGAGATCCGCCGCTTCGGCGCATCTCCCTCTGATCACTGTCAGCGGTAATGGATGCCGCTCCAGTAAACATTGTCCTTTACGATGGTCTCCGGCAGCAGATCCACGCCGTCCAGAGCCCATTTCTTAAACTCCTGAAAACCTACCCGGTCGATGATGTAGCCCACATGTTCTTTCCCGCCGGGAGCTTTGGGATCAATGTATTTTTCCACGAATTTGTAGGTGTTAAGTATCACCTTGATGATGGTGTCTTCATCCGTCCAGATCAGGAAATCCTCGCCCAGGCGGGGATTTCTTTTTCCCGTCCGTCCCATGATCGTCAGGCGGTAATACTTCCGGCCGCTTCTGGTCATGGCCCGGGTGGGGCATTTGGTGACACAGACGCCGCAGCCCACACATTTTTCATGGCTGCGGACCACCCGGAAGTTTTCCGTATGGAGCGCCTTCACCGATAAACTGTCGCAGCCTTTTACGCAGGCGCCGCAGCTGACGCAACGGGTGGGATCATACTGGGGTTCCGTCATGCCGATGATGCCGAAATCATGCATCCGGGCCTTGATACAGTCGTTGGCGCATCCGGTGAGGGCGATTTTGAAATGAAGATCGTTGGGGAAAATGGCGTCCTCGATCCGTTTGGCAAAAGCGGCCGTATTATAGTTGGCGAAGGGGCAGACCCGGTTGCCGATGCAGGCGCTGACATTTCTGGTGCCGGAGGCAGGGTAGCCGGCGCCCGGCTCTGTCTGGTTGATGTCCAGATTTTCGATGATGGGCTGCAGCAGGGCATTGACCTTGTCCATGTCCTCCATGGAAATCCCTTCAATCTCAAAGCCCTGGCGGGTGGTCAGGTGAACGCTGCCGTCCCCGTACTCGCGGGCAATTTTTGCCACCTGCTCCAGAACCTCCGCGTTGCAAAGACCGCCCGGAACACGGACGCGGGAGGCGGCGATCCCTCTTTTTTTCGTCACGCGAAATGCATTTTTCTTTAATTTCTTTGTATTGATATCCATACAGCGCCTCCTAATCCAGCAGATTTCTGCCTTTGGTATAATTGAAAACGGGTCCGTCCAGACAGATGTAGGTGTCTCCCATACGGCAGTGGCCGCATTTTCCCAGGCCGCAGCACATCTTCCGTTCCTGGGAGATCCAGATCTGTTCATCCGCAAGTCCCAGCTCCTTTAAGGCCGCCACGGCAAACCGCATCATCACCGGCGGTCCCACCACGATGGCGGCGGCATTAGTCATATCGGAAAAGTGCAGATCGGGGATATACTTTGTCACCAGCCCCACTTTCACGTTTTCCCCCTCATCAGCGGCGTCCACGGTAAGGGTCAGCTCCATCTGATCTTCCCAGCGTTTCAGATCCTCCCCAAAAAGGATGTCCCGGGGAGATTTGAAGCCGGTAATCACCTGCAGGGAAGCGGTCTCTTCCGGGTGGCTGCCAAAATAATCGATGACGCCTCTCACCGGGGAGACGCCGGTTCCGCCGGCAACGATCACCAGTTCCCGTCCCCGGTAGTCCTCCAGGGAAAAGCCGTTTCCATAGGGCCCCCGCATCAGCAGGGAGCGTCCTTCGCCGTGCTCAAAAATCTCTCCGGTCACCTTACCCACCCGGCGGATGGTGAGATCTACGGTATCCTCTCCGATGCCGCTGACGGAGATGGGCGCCTCCCCGTAGCCGGGGATGGATACTTCAAAAAACTGTCCCGGTTTCACCTCTCCCGAATAACTCATCTGAAAAGTATATTCCAGGTCGGTATGACGGATGATCCGGCAGATACGGGAAGCAAAAGGTATGTATTCGTTTCTCATCACTGTTCTCCTCCTTCCGCAGAAGATCTGGCGGCAGCGTCCAGCCGGTTGAGACATTCCGTATAGGAAATATACTCGGGGCAGATATTTTCGCAGCGGCCGCAGCCCACGCACATATGGTATCCGAACCGTTTTTTATAGTCGGAAATTTTGTGAAGCACCTTGAAACGCATCCGCTCTCCGGGATCCTTCCGGAAACAGATGCCTCCGGCCATATCCGTGTAGCCGTCCACCTGACAGGAGGCCCAGACTCTCCGGCGTTCCCCCGCACGGCCATGATCATTGTCCCGGTAGAACAGATCCTGCATGGTGAAGCAGGTGCAGGTGGGACAGACAAAGTTGCAGCGGCCGCAGCTGATGCAGCGGGAAGAGTAATCCTTCCACAAATCCAGGGTGGCGGCGTTTTCCGGCAGGGCGTCGGGGATCTTTACGGAGACGGCGTCTTTTGTCACAGATTTCACCGGCTGGCTGGCGTCTTCGGCCGCAAGGCCATCGGCACAGGCCGCCAGTTCCCTGTCCGGAATATCCAGATAGAACCGATCGCCATCCGGGTGCACATAGGCATGGTAACCTTCGCAGGTGTTGGTTCCCATGGACGCGCAGAAGCAGGAGGCAAAGGGGGTGTCGCATCCCATCAGCACAAATCTGGCATCCTGGCGGATCCTTTTGTAGTAGAAATCCTCCGGACCGTTGTTCAGATACATCTGATCCAGACGGCGCAGAGCGTTCATTTCGCAGCTGCGCAGAAAGATCAGCCGTTTCTTTTTGGGAGCCTCGGGAACGGAGGCATTGTCATCGGTGAAATAAAACAGAGTTTCCGAAATGGGAAGCAGCGCCTCCTTGAAGCTGTAATCCGATTTCTGATCCCAGACGATTTCCTCCAGTGAATCAATGAGGCCGTAGCGGACGGTATCGGTGTCAGAAAAACAGCCGTCGCCCGGCATCCGCACCGGGGCGTAAATGTCGTAGGTTTCCTGCCACCGGGCCAGAAGAAGCCGGGCCTGGTGGCGATTCCATAATTTTCCCATAGTACAGTAATCCTTTCTTTTGATGTTTTCGGTGACTGTTTGGCCGTCTGCGGTTCCGTTTCCGGCAGATGCCAAAAGCCGTCCGGGGATTCAGACGGTCTTGTAAAAAGCAGCCAGTCCTTCCGGATCCGGAAGGATAAAATGGCGGTTCCGGTATAGCAGTAACTGTCGGGCCGACAGCTGCTTGCAGGCTCTGGAAATGGTTTCCCTGGGAGCGCCCACCATATCCGCCAGAACGGTCAGTGTCAGTTCCGGACGAATGAGAATCCCTTCCGGACAGGAAACGCCGAAATCCCTCCCCAGCTTCCAGAGCTTTGCGGCGATTTTCCGCTCCACCCGCATACTGCCGGCCGTGTTCTTCAGCTGATGATCCAGCCGCCAGATGTAGCGTTCATACTCTGCCAGAACTGCCCGGGCCAGCGGAGGTTCTTCGTCCATGGTCTGAAGAAAGAAGCTGACGGGAAGCGTAAGCATCAGCAGAGGCGAAGAGGCTTCGCAGAAAATGGCTGTCCTCCGGGACGCGGCCAGATTGTGGTTGAGCAGATGGCCGCCGCCCAGAATAAAGATGATCTTCCGGTTTCCCCTCCTGGTGAGATTATAAATCATCGCCTCGCCGTCCAGAAGAAGATAGGCGCAGGAGAGCAGTTCTCCGGAAGAAAAAACCGTGGCTCCCTTCCGATAGCGGACGAGACGGCCATTCTGAAAAAGTTTCTCTGTCAAAGAATCCGGAAGATCCCGGAAAAAGGGAAGCTTTCGGACATTCTGGGGATGAAGTTCCATAATACCTCCTGACTGCATGTAAAACGAGTATAACGGGAAATGAAAAAAAATGCCGTGACGTATGTCACATTTTTTGCTGTTTTCAGTGTATCATATCTTCCCGGCTATCGCTATCTCTCCGGAAGAAATTTGAATTGTATTTGTGACAGGGAAGCGGGACACCCCGCGGAACATTGGAGGGCTGAATAGTTACTTGTATTCCCAGCAAAATGGCGCTATAATGATTCCACAGCGATGGTCTCTGACCCCGGACAGCGGAAAGCGGGAAATGGACGGAACGCCCTCTTCGGGGGCGGCTCCTGAAAAAACTGCGGGAAATGCGAGTCGCATTTCTGAGAAAGAAGAAAGCACCGGCAGACACGGTCTGCATGACAATGGAACTTCCTTCCATTGTCATAAAAAACGGCTGCAGCGTACGACTGCACACCTTGCGGTGTGCCAGGCCGCCGTCGGCTGGCACGCCTCCGCCGTTTTGTATCACAGTATTGTGTCCGGGAGAGAGACAAAAAGGGAAGCGGGGATCCGGAAGCGATGAGTGGAAATTTATGGAAATACTGTACAACCGATCAGTGGCAGGATTACCTGCTTTCTCTTCATCTTGGCGGCAGGAATCTGCCCCTGAAAAAGGAGATGGCTGTGCTGTATCATTTTTCCAATTGCCAGGAGAAGCATTACCGAAAGGGACGGATACCCAAAAAGAGTGGGGGATACCGGACCCTGTGGATTCCGGACGGTCAGCTGGCAGGGATTCAGAGAAGGCTTCTTGGGCGGGTGCTGGAGACCATGGAAGTTTCCGAATATGCCGCGGCCTACCGAAAAGGGATGGGACTGGCGGATGGCGCCCGGCCTCATGTGGGGAAATCGGTGGTGGTAAAGATGGATGTGAAGGACTTTTTCGGCAGTATCGGCTATCTGACGGTTTACCGGAAGGCATTTCCCCCGTGGCTGTTTCCGGATCCGGTAAGGGGGTTGTTTGCCTCCCTGTGCTGCTTCCGTGAAACACTTCCCCAGGGAGCGCCCACCTCGCCGTATATCTCCAACCTGGTGATGCGGGATTTTGACTGCTCGCTGGGCAGCTGGTGCCGGGAAAGGGGAATTGCCTACACCCGTTACTGTGACGATCTGACCTTTTCCGGAGATTTTGATCCCGGTCAGGTGATCCGCAAAGCCACAGCCTTTCTGGAAGCCATGGATTTTTCCGTCAACAGGGAAAAAACCAGGGTATTCACCAGGGGAGCCCGGCAGGAGGTGACCGGACTGGTGGTGAACGAAAAACTTCAGGTGCCCGGGAAGACGCGCCGCAGGCTGCGGCAGGAATGGCATTACTGCCGAATGTACGGGGTGGAGGAGCATTTGAAACAGACGGGTCTGGAGGAATCTCCGGAGCATTATCTGGAACGTCTGGCGGGAAGGATCCAGTATGTGCTGTCGGTGGATCCGGAAAATTCTGCGTTTGGACGCATGAAGGAGGAAGTGGCCCGGGAACTGGCGGTCCGGAGAGCGACGGGGGCTTCGGAAAGCTTCCAGCCCGGGAGCGAATCCGATGGTAAAATTCGGACGAAAAATCGACAGAAAATGGATTGACAAAACAGAAGGTGTGTGTTAAATTAATGACAGATTTAAAAAACGGTACCAATTACTGACGGGATAGTGTGGAGCATACCACAGGGGAATTGATACTGAATAAGAGCCGACCGTCTGGGCAGCATTTGTACCTTTACAAATGTTGCCCTTTTTTCATGAAATCACAGTACATGAAAAAAGGGCGAAAATGAAACAAGTCTAAAGGAGGAGTTAATATGTTTAAGGATGAGTTTCAGGCAGTCTGTAATGCAGGAGCAGGCAAAGTTAACTTGATGAAGAAGAATCCGCTGGGATACTTCGTGGCCGC
>DVON01000191.1 GCA_018713585.1 Candidatus Pullilachnospira stercoravium
GATTTCTCTGGGCGAGACGGCAGTTTTTGGAGAAATGGATACTTCCGGAAAAAATTCCGATCTGATGGAGATACTGATTATCAATCTGGGAGATGCCAGGGAACCGGTGGACAACCAAATTCTTCGCCTGATGAACGTGCTGCTGTCCGCCCAGACGGATGTGCGGGAAAAGCAACGGGTGATGAGGGAAGAATTTCACATAGCAATGACAGCAGAACTGGAAGTGGAGGTGGAAGCTTTGTGTAATCTGAGTCAGGGAATATATAATGAAGGCTTTGAGACTGGTGTTGAAAAAGGCATGGAAAAAGGTATCGAGGGCGCAGTGGAAATACTCCGTGAAGAAGGCTATGAAGATTCACAGATTATCGAGCGCATCCGGAAGCGATTCGGACTGACGCAGGAAGATGCGGAGAGATACGTGGTTGCACGGGTGTAATGGAAGTCCCCCCTCAGAGCACAGATATGGTAAGACAGTTCGTCATAGAAAACGTAAAAAGAACCCGACCGAGTGACGGGTTCTTTTTAGCCTGTAGATTTTCGGAAGAGTTGTGTACCTTTTCCGTTTACTTCAGGGTTCCTTCAAGTAAATCTTTATGCAGTGGGTTTTGCCTTCGCAACGAATTTGAAAATTTATCCTTTTTCCTCCTTCGCCCCCAGAATCTCATCCCCTGTTACCATATCCAGGTCATCAAACCCAATTTCCACTTCATCATCCCCATCAAACACCCGTAGCCACCGTCCGTCCGGCTCCAGGCGTGTCACTGTGCCGGTCACTTCCTCATAAGTCCCAATTGGCCCTTCTGCTGATGCCCTTGTATCCGTATCTTCCTCCCGAAAATATCGTATCGTCACCCGCATTCCTTTCCGTACCTGCATAAGCAGATCCGACAGCGTCCCGATATCCTCCTCGGACAGGATCCGCTTCGGCACCAGCGTCCGTTTCCGCCCTTCTTCCGCGATCTCCTCCTCATACCCCCGCAGCGCCGCAAACGGCGAGAAAATCTTCGCCCTGCTGTCCACCGGCATCCGGGGATGGCGGAAAGAAGGCTCCGGCGGCGACAGATAAAGGAGATCCCCATACTTTCTCCGGACCGTCAGCCCCTCCTTCGAATTTTTGTAATCCATAGTCATATTATCCATAGCTGTATCATCCATACCCCTTCACTCCATTCGTTCATTCCCAAAATCCTCCCCGCAAGTCACGCCTTATGCCCGCCAATCTGCCCGTTCCGCTCCCGCATGGTGGCGCCGTCCAGATAACTGGTCCCTTTCAGCACAGCATTTTTCCCAAACTTCCGTTTAATCCCCAGCATGGCGTCCTGCAGCCGTTTCTCTTTTTCCAGTTGTTTGGTATCCGTAAAAAGATCATACTGCCAGAACCCTTCATCCTTCACCACCCGTCCCGCAGTAATAGTAATACGCCGCACCAGCAGGTCGGGACTGACAATCCGGTCAAAGAGGCCGGCACAAGCCTGGCCCAGCTGGCTGGCCAGATTGGTGGGGGAATCCAGCCGCACGGTGCCGTGGGCGCCTTTGGGGACTTTGCGGCCGTAGTGGTCGATGTGAACCTCGCCCCGGTAGGAGCCGTTGTCGCAGTTTTCCCGGTCATAGCCCACGGCCAGGGTCAGCGAGTCGGTGACCATGCCTTTGTTGCAGAGCTGGTAGGCCAGGCTTTCGGCCATTTCCAGGACGATGATCCGGGCTTTTGGGGTTTCGTAGGGGCAGGCCAGCACCTGGCCCTCGCAGATGCTGTTGGCGGCGGGGCGGTAGGATTTGATTTCCCGCATCCCGCAGGGCTCCACGCCCCAGGCGTGGTCGATGAGGATCTCCGCGTCCACGCCGAATTCCTTATAGAGCATGTCCGGATCGGAAAGGCTGGCCCGGGCCAGCTCACCCATGGTGCGGATGTTGTGCTTTTCCAGCCGTTTCGCGATGCCGGGACCGGTCTGCCAGAAGTCGGTGAGGGGCTTGTGATCCCACAGCAGATAGCGGAAGGACTCTTCCGTAAGCCGGGCGATGCGGACGCCGTCCGCGTCCGGGGGCGTGTGTTTGGCCACGATATCCATGGCCAGCTTGGCCAGGTAGAGGTTGGTGCCGATGCCGGCGGTGGCAGTGATGCCGGTGGCGTACAGCACTTCCCGGATCATGGTTTTCGCCAGGTCATAGGCGGACATCCGGTAATGGGCCAGGTAGGGGGTCACATCCATAAATACTTCGTCGATGGAATAGACGTGGATATCCTCCGGGGCGACGTATTTCAGGTAGATGGCGTAGATTTTGGCGGAAACCTCCATATAGTAGGCCATCCGGGGTGGAGCGGCCAGATAGGAGACTTCCAGGGTGGGGTTCTGCCTGAGAGCCTCGGCGTCAAAGGAGGGCGGACCCAGATGGGGACGGCCGTTTTTCATCGGGGCGGTGCCGTTTCGGATGGCGTTGTTCAGCCGCTGCCGGTTGACTTCCCGCAGGCGCTGGATCACCTCAAAAAGCCGTGCCCTTCCCGGGATCCCGTAGGCTTTCAGGGAGGGGGACACGGCCAGACAGATGGTTTTTTCCGTCCGGGAGGTATCTGCCACCACCAGATTGGTGGTCAGCGGATTCAGGCGGCGGGCGGCGCACTCGGCGGAGGCATAGTAGGACTTCAGATCGATGGCCAGATAGGTTCTCATGACCGGACGCCTCCTTTTTCCACAAACCATCTTCCCACCCGGCCCCGGAACAGGGGATCGGTCCGCTCAAAAAACAGATGTTTTTCCTGGCCGCGGATCACCACGGTGTAGCAGTCGCTGCCGGAGGCGGCGGATGGATCCGCGGGACGGTAATCCCGGACACATTCGATGGGAAAGGTCCGTCCGTCGCTCCAGGTGATGGAAACCGGCTGCATATAGCCGGTGGCGTCGAAACAGGACGCGACGCTCACATAAATCCGTTCTGTGACATGACGATTCTTGCGCATGGGAAACACCTCCAACAGAATAAAATCGAACCTGTGTTCGTATATAACTATAGAACAGGCAGGCCCCGATGTCAAGGCGAAAAGAGAGGACAGATCCTGTAAAACAATGGAAATAAGCACCGGTGATTTCTTTGGCCCCGCAGAAAGCCGCCGCGCATCCGCCGGAGGCATCTCATGACCGCGGCGGCGCTTATGAGAATATACACAGAATGGGGAAAAGAAAAACATTGTTATTCAGAACATTCCATGGTAGACTTTGTGGGAGACATGAATGACATGTTTCCGATGCCCCGGGGTCCGCGGAAGCCGCAGCGCCACAATGGCGGAAGAAAAGCCGGAGAAATATGCCGCGGGCCGGAAGGGGAAGATGGGAGGAATACCATTGAAAAAGAGGAAGAAAAAACTGGTAATAACGGGAGTAGTTGTCGTGGGAGCCGTGATGGCGGCAGCGGCGGGAACGCTCCTTTATCTGAATCTGCGGGAGAAGACAGAGCAGCCGGAGCTGCTGTTTACGGCGTATTTCCGGGCCCTTTCCCAGCAGGATTATGAGGCCATGTACAGCCAGCTGTCCGCCGAAAGCCGCGAGGCGGTGGATCAGGAGCGGTTTGTGGAGCGCAATCAGAAGATTTACGAGGGAATCGAAGCGGAAAATCTGGAGATTTTTTCGGAAGAGCGCCGGGAAGGGGAAGATGGACAGGTGGTAATTCCCTATACCATTTCCATGGACACGGTGGCGGGGCCGCTGACGCTTTCCAATGAGGCGGTTTACACCGAGGAGGAAGGAGAGTACCGGCTGGAATGGACGGATGCCATGATTTTTGCGGATCTGACGGCCTCTGACACGGTACGGGTGTCCCGGGATGAGGCCGGGAGGGGAAGTATTTACGACCGGAACGGCGTGATGCTGGCGGGCCCCGGACTGGCGTCCTCCGTGGGGCTGGTGCCGGGGAAGATGGCGGAGGATCCCACTGCGGATCTGGAGACGCTGGCCAATCTTCTGGGTACCACGGCGGAGGATATTCAGGAGGAGCTTGACGCCTCCTGGGTGCAGGAGGACAGTTTTGTGCCCCTGAAAACCATGGAGAAGGTTTACGACACGGAGATTGCCTCCGGGCAGGCGGACGAGGAGACCGCGGCCCTGTGGCAGCTGCAGCAGCAGATGCTGGAGATTCCCGGCGTGATGATCTCCGATGTGGAGGTGCGGGTATATCCGCTGGCAGAGGCGGCTTCCCATCTGGTGGGCTATGTGCAGAATATCACCGCGGAGGAGCTGGAGGAACACGCGGGGGAAGGATATTCCGCTTCCAGCGTCATCGGAAAAAGCGGCCTGGAGAGTCTTTATGAGACGCAGCTGAAGGGCAGCGACGGCTACACCATTTCGATTGTGGATGAAAACGGGGAGACTAAAGAGGTGATCGCCGCCCTGCCGAAGCAGGACGGGGAGGAGATTCATCTGACCATCGACGCCCATCTGCAGCAGCTTCTGTATGACCAGATGAAGGATGACAAGGGCACCGCGGCGGCCATCCATCCCCAGACCGGCGAGGTGCTGGCGCTTCTGAGTACGCCGGGCTATGACAACAATCTGTTTGTCCGGGGCATGAGCCAGGCGGAGTGGGACGCCATCAGCCAGGATGAGAGAAGTCCCATGCAGAATCGGTTCCGGGCTGCCTGGTGTCCGGGATCATCGCTGAAGCCGGTGACCGCGGCCATCGGCCTGAACACGGGAACCCTCACCGCCCAGGAGGATCTGGGGGCTGACGGTGACCGGTGGCAGAAGGATGCCAGCTGGGGGGATTATTATGTGACCACCCTGCATCCCTGCCAGAACGCGGTGATGGAGGAGGCCATGATCCTTTCCGACAACATTTATTTCGCGAAGGCGGCGCTCAGGATCGGGGCGGATACGCTGGCCGGCCAGCTTACGGCTCTGGGTTTTGGGGAGGAGATGCCTTTTGACTTCGGCCTGACGGCTTCCCAGTACAGCAACGGGGAGGGCTTCTCGTCGGAGATCCAGCTGGCGGATTCCGGGTACGGACAGGGCCAGATGCTGGTAAATCCGCTGCATATGGCTTCCATCTACTCGGCTTTTTCCAACGACGGAAACATGGTGCTTCCTTATCTGATTGCCGGGACAGAAACCTCCTGGTGGAAGGAAGGCGTATTTACGCCGGAGGTGGCCCAGGCGGTGGAAGATATGATGGTGCAGGTCATTGAAAATGAAAACGGCACCGGCCACGGGGCCAGAATTGAGGGGCTGTCCCTGGCGGGAAAGACGGGAACCGCGGAGATCAAGGATTCCCAGGATGATACCACCGGAACGGAGCTGGGATGGTTTAACGTGTATACCACGGAAGCGGAAAATCCGGTGCTTCTGGTCAGCATGATTGAAGATGTGAAGGACCGGGGCGGCAGCGGCTATGTGGTGGATAAGATCCGCCAGGTGCTGGAATCCTATTATCAATAGGAAAATTGGAGAAAATATATCATTTCCGTGTAAAACATATTTTACCGTATTTACATTTTCTTCGGAAATCCTTATAATGGGAGACAGCAAAGAAAGAATGCAAAGGATTTCAGAGAAATGCACAAGGAACAGTATTTATACAGAACCGTTTATGATGACTTGCGGAAAAAAATTCAGGAGGGTGAGCTGGCTGCGGGGCAGAAATTGCCGCCGGAGCAGGAGATGTCCCAGACTTACGGGGTCAGTGCTATTACTGTGAAAAAAGCGCTGAGTATGCTGGCTGCGGATGACCTGGTCCGACGTGTGAGAGGAAAGGGAAGTTTTATTACCGGAGAGGAAGAGCGGAAGGGAGGCATACAGTCCCGCGGAAAAGAAAAACAGCCGTTGATCGGAGCGATTTTTGAACATATCAGTTCCAGTTTCGGGTTGGAACTGCTCTATGAGATGGAGCGTATTGCCCGGCAGGAGGGTTACCGGCTTTTCCCCTGTTTCTCTTACGGGGACCGGAAGCTGGAGACGGAAACCATCCGGTGTCTGACAGATATGGAGGTGGCCGGGATGCTGATTATGCCTGCCCACGGAAGGCATTACAGCCGGGAGATCCTGCGGCTGGTGCTGGCGGACTTCCCGGTGGTGCTGGTGGACAAGAAAATGGAGGGCATCGCCGTGGCTTCCGTCCGCACCAACGGGGAGGAGGCCATGCAGCAGCTGGTGCATTATCTGGCAGAGCGGGGAAGAAAACAGATTGCTCTGGTGACGGTGGAGGAGGTGGGAACCTCCACGCTGATTGAGCGGAGAGCCGGATTTTACCAGGGTATGGAGGCGGAAGGGCTGATCCCCTGTCCGGAATGTCGTCTTCCGTATCTGAACTATGAAAATCCCTTTCAGGTGTACGGGGAAGTTTACAGGGAACAGATCCGCCAGTATCTGAAGGCCTGGCGGGGAAGTCTGAACGGGATTGTCTGCGCGGAGTACGGCGTGGCCATGGAGGTGACCGCCGCGCTGAAGGAACTCGACTGCGGGGACGCCATCGAGGTGTGCTGTATCGATGAAAATTATATCGGACCTGGCCAGTACCGGCTGACTCATGTGAAGCAGGACGAAAAAAAGATGGCGGGCTGTGCTATGGACCTGCTCCTGAAGAAAATCCGGGGAGAAGAGCTGGAAAAAGAAAATTATCTGATCCCGGGTATTTTCCGGAAACGCCCGGAAGAAAAATAAAATAAAGACAGTGAACTGCAGAAATCCGGAAGGAATCTTTCTATATGGAGGATCCCTTCCGGATTTTTTGCGCGAAGTAACAGGGCTGAAGAGAATTGCCGGAGCCGGACGCATTATTATGGGAAACTAAAATATGTTTTACAATA
>DVON01000192.1 GCA_018713585.1 Candidatus Pullilachnospira stercoravium
AAAAATTGAAATCGAGTACTATTCCCAGGCGGAATTGGAACGCCTGATAGAACTTTTTGAGTCCATCGGATAAGGGGTATAATACATATGGATGAAATCTTCGCAAGAATAGGAATTGACCAGGGAATTCTGGTGCTTCTGCTGATGGTGCTGGTGCTGATTCTGATTGTAGTATTTCTGAACGTGTCACTGGCGCTGCACAGACTTAACAGAAAGTATACTATGTTCATGAAGGGAGCGGACGGACAGAGTCTGGAGCGGATGTTCAGCCAGAAAATGAAAGAGTTTGAGCGGCTGGCAAGGGCAAATGAGGACAACAGTCTGGAACTGCGGCAGATGAAAAGTGTTTTGAAAAAGACACCGACCAAATACGGTATCATTAAATATGATGCTTTTGATGATGTGGGAGGTAAACTGAGTTTTGCACTGGCTATGCTGGATGCGGAAAACACGGGATTCATTCTCAATGCGATTCATAGCAGAGATAACTGTTTCTTCTATATAAAGGAGATTGTAAATGGAGAGTCCTACACGCTGCTCAGCTCTGAGGAAACAGATGCGCTGCGGCAGGCGGTTCATTTCAATGAGGTAGAATAACAGAACCATACATCGGATGAAAATCAGTTAAGTAATTTATGTAAATATTTTATGTAAATTAATTTATGTAAACTTAATTATCCGGATTACAGGCAAATGGAAGAACCGGAAAAAACGGTTACCGGCAGATATAATGGAAAATGCGCCGCGCGCATTTTCCATTGTCAGGAATGAAAGGCGGCATGCGGAAAGTGCCGCCTTTTGTTATGGATGTAAAAAGAAAGTAAAATCAACTCTGAAAAAAGCGCCGGTTTGACATAATATAAGATAACACTTGAAAAATAGGCAATACTATTATAAAATAAGCTAATCGTGAATTGTCAGTAACTATTCAGCCTTCTGCTGTTCCAGGAGGGCGCTGTGTGCATACTTTTGAGACAGTGAATCCGGGAGGCTGAATTGCTACAATTGTCATAAAGACAGGGAGGATACTATGTTAGATATCAGGTTTGTCAGAGAAAATCCCGATGCTGTGAAGGAAAACATCAGAAAAAAATTCCAGGATAACAAGCTGGAGCTGGTGGATCAGGTCATCGGGCTGGATAAAGAAAACAGAAACATCAAGCAGGAAGTAGAAGCGCTGCGTGCCAATAAGAATAAGCTTTCCAAACAGATCGGCGCGCTGATGGGACAGGGTAAGAAGGAAGAGGCCGAGGAAATCAAACGCCAGGTGGCGGAATCCGGCGCCCGCATCGATGAGCTGACTGCCCGGGAAAAGGAAGTGGAAGAAGAGATCCGGAAAATCATGATGGTGATTCCCAATATGATTGACCCGGAGGTTCCCATCGGAAAGGACGACAGCCAGAATGTGGAGGTGGAGCGTTTCGGCGAGCCGAAGGTTCCCGATTTCGAGATTCCTTACCACGCGGAAATCATGGAGTCCTTCGACGGACTGGATCTGGACAGCGCCCGGAAAGTGGCCGGAAACGGATTTTATTATCTGATGGGGGATATTGCCAGGATTCATTCCGCTGTGATCTCCTATGCCCGCGATTTTATGATTAACCGGGGGTTCACCTACTGCGTGCCGCCTTTCATGATCCGCAGCGATGTGGTGACCGGCGTGATGAGCTTCGCGGAGATGGATTCCATGATGTATAAGATCGAGGGAGAGGATCTGTACCTGATAGGAACCAGCGAACATTCCATGATCGGAAAATTCATCGATACCATTCTTCCGGAGGAGACGCTGCCCCGGACGCTGACCAGCTATTCTCCCTGTTTCCGCAAGGAAAAAGGCGCCCACGGCATTGAGGAGAGAGGCGTCTACAGAATCCATCAGTTTGAAAAACAGGAGATGATCGTGGTATGCAAGCCTGAAGACAGCAGAATGTGGTTTGACAAGCTGTGGCAGAATACCGTGGATCTGTTCCGTTCTCTGGATATTCCGGTGCGTACTCTGGAGTGCTGTTCCGGAGATCTGGCAGACCTGAAGGTGCGTTCCATCGATGTGGAGGCGTGGTCGCCCAGACAGAAGAAGTATTTTGAGGTGGGAAGCTGCTCCAATCTGGGAGACGCTCAGGCCAGAAGACTGAAGATCCGTGTAAACGGAGAACATGGAAAGTATTTCGCGCATACACTGAATAATACAGTGGTTGCTCCGCCCCGTATGCTGATCGCTTTCCTGGAGAATAATCTGAATGAGGACGGAAGTGTAAATATTCCCAAGGTTCTGCAGCCTTACATGGGCGGTACGGAGAAAATCATTCCCAAAAACAGATAAGAGTTGGCGGAGAGTGAATAATAGATTATGTCAATAATTTATGTTTAGATATTATGTAAACATATTGAGTTCAGGCCCGGTGGTACCGCCAGCAGATGCCGGGAAGATGTCAGCAAAGCTGGCGCGAATGCCGCGGCAGGAATGCTGCCGCATTCCTTAATGAAAGGAGGTGCGCGCATGCACAGCTATTTTCGTGCAGTGGGTTTCTCGGGAATCCGGGGGAAAAGAGAGATGGACCGCCTGATTCGGGAGGTTGTGACATCCTGTGACGAGAAGATCGTGGTGGATGAGGGGGACAACAGACTGTTTGCGGAGCTTTCCAGAGATTTCGGTTATGATACCGGAATCACGGTCTGCGGCGCATACGACGAAAATGATGAATTTCAGGCAGAGTACTGTTTTCCGTTTTTCCGCGGTACGGGAATCACCAGCGGGGAGGATGTGGTGGTGGAACGCCACGCTGAAAAGGAATCCTTTGCCGGAGCCTGCGATGATGTGCGGATCGGCGTGACACTGATTTTCTATTTGCAGAATGCGGGTGAATACCTGGACGCCAAATATAAGGGAGCGCTGGATGGAAGCAGAACGACACTGACGCTGTCGGGGCTGTCTGTGGAGGGAAAAGTCCTTCTCCCTGTGCAGAAGGATCTGAAACAGGCGGAGAAAGAGCAGCAGAGCGTAAAAAAGCGCTGCCAGCTGATTCATGAAGCCCGTCAGGGAAATGAGGAGGCCATGGAAAGTCTCACCATGGAGGATATGGATACTTACTCCATGATATCCAGAAGAATTTCCAAAGAAGATGTATTTTCCATTGTGGAGTCCTACTTTATGCCGTACGGTATGGAATGTGACCGCTACAATGTGCTGGGAGAAATCCTCGAGGTGACAGAGGCCAGAAATACCTGGACAGGGGAAATGCTTTATCAGCTGACGATTCTCTGCAATGATATGCAGTTTGATGTCTGTATCAACCAGAAAGATCTGATGGGCGTACCGCAGGAAGGACGCCGGTTTAAGGGGATCATCTGGCTGCAGGGAGCCATCAATTTCTGAAAATACCGCAGGCGGCCCCGGGGATGCCCCGAAGGCCGCCTGTCACGGGAAATGCCGGGAAAAATGTGGTTGTATTTTGCGTGAAAATATAGTAGAATATATGTCGCACACAGTAAAAACAGAAAAATTTGTTGGTTCTCAGTCATAAAAAAAGTGGCTGTTACCATAGAACCGGTTATCTGACCGGGAGGCTGTAAACCGCGTGTTTAAGTCAAAAATCAGAGAATGTCTCTGTAGCTCAGTGGATAGAGCGATGCCCTCCTAAGGCATGTCAGCGGAGGTTCGACTCCTCTCAGGGACGGGAATTGAAAGCAGGAATTATCAGCTTGATAGGCTGGATAATCTCCTGCTTTTTGTATTCATGAAAAGAGGCCCAAAGTGAGCAAAAAGAAATGGCAGGCATTTTTGTTTGCTGCGGCTCTCTTTTGGGGATTTTCCGTTGACTTTTCGCAGAAGAAATACTATGCTGTTTTTAAATAATTGCGTATGCAACTATTGCACATACAATTTAATGAGCAGAGGGGTGGATTCTGTTGAAAAAAGTCTTTTTTTATCTGAGGCCTTACGTTCCCCGGATGACGCTGGGCGTCACCATCAAATTTGTGGGGACGATTATGGATCTTTTTCTGCCGTGGATTCTTTCTTATCTGATTGACGTGATTGTTCCCAGAGAGAACATGGGGGAAATTCTGTTTTACGGATTTCTGATGCTGGTCTGTTCCGTGACGGCCTGGGCGGGAAATGTCATTGCCAACCGGATGGCTTCCCGGGTGGCCAGGGATACCACCCAGAGGCTGCGGCACGATCTGTTTCAGAGAATTTCCTATCTTTCCTGCCGGCAGACGGATGAGTTTACCATCGCGTCCCTGGAATCCCGGCTGACCACGGATACCTACAATATTCATCAGATGATCGGCATGATGCAGCGTCTGGGAATCCGCGCGCCTATTTTGCTGCTGGGGGGTATCACCATGACCATGTTCATGGAGCCGGTGCTGACGCTGGTGCTGCTGGCGGTGCTGCCCTTCGTGGCGGTGACGGTTTTCTGGATTTCCAAAAGGGGCATACCGCTGTACACGCTTCTCCAGCAGGCCGTTGACCGGATGGTGCGGGTGGTGCGGGAAAATGCTTCCGGCATCCGGGTGATTAAGGCTCTGTCCAAGACGGAGTACGAAAAGGAGCGTTTTGACGGGGCCAATAAAAATATTGTGGAGAAGGAGACGAAGGCTTCCGTCACCATGGCGGCCAGCAATCCGCTGATGAATCTGTTTCTGAACACGGGACTGACGCTGGTGGTGGTGGCAGGCGCCTTCCGGGTCAACGCGGGAAACGCGCAGACGGGTACGATCCTGGCTTTCCTCACCTACTTCACCATCATCCTGAACGCCATGCTTTCCATCAACCGGATGTTCATGCTGTTTTCCAAGGGGGCTGCCTCCGCGAAGCGGATCAGCGAGGTGCTGGACGCGCCGGAGGATCTTTCCCTGGGGGAGAAGGATCATCAGGATACGGAATACCATGTCCTGTTCGACCATGTTTCCTTTGCCTATCATTCCGGCCGGCAGGAGGTGGTTTCCGATATCTCCTTCGCGCTGAAAAAGGGAGAAACATTGGGAATTATCGGCGCCACCGGCTGCGGAAAGAGTACCATCATTAACCTGCTGATCCGGTTCTATGACGCGGACGAGGGGATTATCCGCATTGACGGGGATGATATCCGGGGAATTCCTTCGGAACAGCTGCACCGGAAATTTGGTATTGTTTTCCAAAATGATGTGCTGTTTGCGGATACCATCGGGGAAAATATCCGCTTTGGCCGCCAGATCAGTCAGGAAGAGGTGGAGAAGGCTGCGGAATGTGCCCAGGCCGCTCCCTTTATCCGGGAGCAGGAGGGCGGTCTGGACTACCGGCTGGCCATCCGGGGCTCCAACCTGAGCGGGGGCCAGAAGCAGAGGGTGCTGATTTCCAGAGCGCTGGCGGCGCGCCCGGAGATTTTGATTCTGGACGATTCATCCAGCGCTCTGGATTATCAGACGGATGCCAGGCTGCGCCGGGCGCTGGCGGAGAATTTCGGCGGCACCACCACCATTATCGTGGCCCAGAGAGCCAGCTCTATCCGCCATGCGGATCATATTCTGATGTTGGAGAATGGCAGGGAGATCGGCTACGGCACCCACGAGGAGCTGATGGCCTGCTGCCTTCCCTACCGTCAGATCAGTATTTCACAGATGGGAGATGAGACGTATGCGGCATCGGTCTGATGCGGAGAAAAAATCGAAGAAGAATCCGTCCGGAAAAGGAAGCTTTTCTTTCTTTGGAAAGTCTCCCGTATCCCAGGAGGATGAGATTTACCGGAGGGAAAAGCCCAGAGACCGGCGGTACGTGCTGATCCGGCTGTGGAGTTATCTGTATCAGTACAAATGGCTGCTTTTTCTGGCGTTGTTTCTCACCCTGGCCAGCAATCTTCTGGGGCTGGTGGGGCCCATGCTTTCCGGGTATGCCATCGATGCTATTCACGGGCCCGGCGATGTGGATTTCCCCAGGGTATTTTTCTATGCGGCGCTGATGATTCTGTTTTACGCGGCTTCCTCTCTGCTGACCTATATTCTCACCAGAATTACCATACGGTTCAGCCAGCGGGTGATTTATCAGATGCGGAAGGATGTGTTTGATACCCTGATGGGGCTGCCGGTGGGATATTTTGACAGAACCCAAACGGGTGATATCGTCAGCAGGATTTCCTATGATATCGATACGGTGAACGGTTCTCTGTCCAATGATCTTCTGCAGATCTGCACCAGCGTGATCACGGTGGCCGGTTCCCTGATTATGATGCTGATGATTGCGCCGGTGCTGGTGTCGGTGTTTGTGATTACCATTCCCGCCTCCATCTTTCTGACCAGATATATGACCAGAAGGGTGCGGCCGCTGTTCAGGAAGCGTTCCGCGAAGCTGGGAGAGCTGAACGGATTTTCCGAGGAGATCATCAGCGGGCAGAAGACTATCAAGGCCTATCACCAGGAAGAGACCATGATTTTCCGGTTCGACCAGAAAAATACGGAGGCGGTAGACGCTTACTATAACGCGGATTACTACGGCAGCATGACAGGGCCTTCCGTGAATTTCATCAACAACCTGTCGCTGTCTCTGGTGAGCGTGCTGGGGGCGGTATTATATCTGTTTCAGAGCATTTCTCTGGGAAATCTGTCCTCCTTCGTGCTGTATTCCCGGAAATTCTCCGGACCCATCAACGAGGCGGCCAATATTTTAAGCGAGCTTCAGTCTGCCACCGCGGCGGCGGAGCGGATTTTCCGTCTCATCGACGAGGCGCCGGAGCCGGCAGACGCGCCGGACGCGCTGGAGCTTACGGATGTGCGGGGGGATGTGCGGATGGAGCATGTCCGCTTCGGGTATCTGCCGGGGCAGACCATCATCCATGATCTCAGCTTTCACGCCGAGCCGGGCAGCCTGACGGCCATTGTAGGCCCCACCGGCGCCGGGAAAACCACGCTGATCAATCTGCTGATGCGGTTTTACGATCCCTGGTCGGGCTCCATTACCGTGGACGGCAAGGAGATTTCCGGGCTTACCAGGAGCAGCCTGCGCCGGGCTTATACCATGGTGCTGCAGGATACCTGGCTGTTTACGGGAACCATTTACGAGAATCTTTCCTACGGGAAGGAGGACGCCACCCTGGAGGAGGTGCAGCGGGCCTGCAAGGCGGCCCATATCCACGAGGCCATTCTTCAGATGCCGCAGGGATACGACACGGTGCTGACCGGGGACGGCTCCGGCCTTTCCAAGGGGCAGAAGCAGATGCTCACCATTGCCCGGGCCATGCTGCTGGATTCCAAAATGCTGATTCTGGACGAGGCCACCTCCAATGTGGATACCCAGACGGAGGAGAAGATTCAGCAGGCCATGCGGGAGCTGATGAAAGGGAAAACCTGCTTCGTGATTGCCCACAGGTTGTCCACCATCAAAAACGCGGATCATATTCTGGTGGTGCGAAACGGGGATATCGTGGAGCAGGGGAATCATGAAAGCCTGCTGGAGAAAGGCGGGCTGTACGCGAAGCTGTATTACTCTCAGTTTCAATAGTGTTTTTCATTCTGGCCGGCGGAGCGTATCGGAGGAGAACGCTACAGCCGCCTGATTCTGATTCTCGACAAGGAAGGCCGCCAGGACCAGATCATAAAAATCGCATCTGACCAGGAATACCGTGAGCAGCTTTACCGGGAATATCATATCTGAGGAAAGAAGCGCGGGGCGGTCACGGTTTCTTTTCCATGACAAGTGTGCTAGAATAAAACCAGTTATTCTACATTTTTTACAAAGGAGAGCCTGATTATGGATTCATCAATTTCACAGAACCTGTTGGATCAGTTGGAGAAGCGTTTCGATGAAAATCCGGGAAACCGGATGGCTATGAATGCCGCCGTAAGCTGCGGAATCTGCGCTTCTTCCAGAAACTATGAGACGGAGCGGGAAGTTCCCCATGAATTTTCCATTTCCCTGGAACAGGGGGCGGTCACCAATCAGAAAAGGAGCGGACGCTGCTGGATGTTCGCGGCGCTGAACTGTATGCGTTTTCAGGTGATCAAAAAACAGAACCTGGAAGATTTTGAACTGTCCCAGAGTTATCCCCTGTTCTATGACAAGCTGGAAAAGGCCAATTATTTTCTGGAAAGTATTCTGGACACTCTGGACGAGCCGACGGACGGGCGGCTTATTGCGCACCTTCTGGCAGCCCCGCTAAATGACGGCGGCCAATGGGATATGCTCTGCAGTATTGTGGAAAAATACGGTCTGGTTCCCAAGACAGCCATGCCGGAAAGCGTTTCTTCCTCCGCGACCCAGGAGATGGTGTCCTATATGACGGAGAAGCTGAGGGAATACGCCTGTGTGCTCAGAAAAGGCTACAAAGCGGGCAAATCCATGGAACAGCTGAAAAAGGAAAAAGAGGCGATGATGGAAACGGTATACCGTATGCTCTGTATCAGTCTGGGGAAACCGCCCAAAACCTTTACCTTTGAATACCGGGACAAGGACGGGAATTTTCACCGGGAGGAAAATCTGACGCCGAAGGCTTTTTATGAAAAATATGTGGGTCTTCGCCTGGACGATTATGTCAGCGTTATAAACGCTCCTACGGAGGATAAACCCTTCTACCGGAGTTACACGGTTCAGTATCTGGGCAACGTTAAGGAGGGCCGCCCTGTAAAATACGTAAATCTTCCCATCGAAGAGATGAAACAGGCGGCCATTGCCCAGCTGAAGGACGGAGAACCTGTCTGGTTCGGATGTGATGTGGGAAAACGCAGTTTCCGGGACGGAGGCCTTATGGATACCGGGATTTACGATGTGGAGACGCTGTTCGATACGGATTTTCCCATGACAAAAGCGGAACGTCTGGAGTACGGCCAGAGCCTGATGACGCACGCCATGGTATTTCAGGGAGTAAATCTGGATGAAAACGGAAGACCTGACCGCTGGCGGGTGGAGAACAGCTGGGGCGAGGAAGCCGGAAAGAAAGGGTATTTTGTGATGAGCGACCGGTGGTTTGACGAATATAACTACCAGGTGGTGGTAAATAAAAAATATTTATCCTCCAAAGCGCTGGAGGCCTATGAAATGGAACCGGTGCGGCTGAATCCATGGGATCCTATGGGATCGCTGGCATAAAAGATCAGAAAACAGCTCAGTCGAAAGTACGCTGCTGGTACTTTCCATTGTCACGAACAGGGGGAGGCAGTCCCGCAGAAATACCGGCTTTTTGGGAGCGGATGCTGCGGGACTGCCTCCTCTTTGCCTGCTGTCTTTGCAGTAGAAACGGAGGGGATAAGCCGGCACCTGTGGACAAGGTTGCGGACAGAGTTGTAAAGGGTGTAACATCAGACTTTTCTTGACAAAAAGATAGAATATTTTTATAATTTAACTATGTTTATTTTATAAAAATTTTATAATTGATTGGACAAAACAGCGTGTTAACGGGGGGAAACCAATATGTTTTGTGTCAGATGTGGAAATCAGATTTATCCAGGACAGAAATTCTGTCCAAAATGTGGGTATCCGGTTGAAAATCATCCGGATCCGCCGAGAAAAGAGATGGATTTCAGGGAAAATGGAACCGCGGATACGTACTCCCCTTATGAGCGAGAGACCGCAGGGGCGTCTCCGAATGGGTATGCCGCGCAGAGCAGTGCCGTTCCGCCGGAGAATTATGGAAATTACGGCGGTAATTATGGAGACGGTTACGGAGGAGGCCCTGGAAGCGGCTACGGGAATAGCTACGGAGGAGGCCCTGGAAGCGGTTACGGGAATAGCTACGGAGGAGGCCCTGGAAGCGGCTACGGGAATAGCTATGGAGGAGGCCCTGGAAGCGGCTACGGGAATAGCTATGGGAGAGGTTATGTTCATGGAGTGGCAGGTGCGGGAGCAAAAGCCGCCCACAGAGCTATGAGCTTGAAGCTTCTGATGCTGATTGCGGCGGCGCTGACTGTCATTGCCGTGATTCTTTATTTTGTATTTCTTAAATCAGGAACTCCGGAGGATACCATAGAAAAGATGGAGCACGCTCTGAACAATCTGGATCAGGAAGAGCTTCTGGAATGTTTTGATAATCAGATTCAGGGTCTCTACAGCGGAGCTCTCAGTGTGGGAGGAGAACTGGCGGGAATTGATCTGGGAGGACTTTCGGATCTGGCAGGTGGTCTGGGGGGATTTATGTCGGCGGCCGGACTGACGCCTGAATTTGATCTGGAAATTGTTAATATCGAATATTCTGATAAAAATAACTGTATGGCAGAAGTAAATTTCACTATGACATTTCAGGGGGAAATACAGACAGAGACGCAGGTGCTTCCCATGACGAAAGACGGAAGAGAATGGGTGATCAGTGCATCGGCTTTATGACAAGCGGATGAGTGATAGAAAGAGGAGGACTACTATGGCAAGATTTTGTACACAGTGTGGGAGAAAACTTGAGGAGGGGGAAGTTTGCAACTGTACTTCCCAGGGAGCAAACGGCAGCGCGCAGACTGCGGGCCAGGAAAATTATCAGAGCCAGGGTAACTATGGCGGTCAGGCTGGATATGGCCAGCAGTACTATCGGCAGGATCAGGGGCAGAACGGCCAGCAGTACTATCAGCAGGATCAGGAGCAGAACGGCCAGCAGTATTATCAGCAGGATCAGGGGCAGAACAGCCAGCAGTATTATCAGCAAGGTCAGAATCAGTACAGCCAGCAAGGCCAGAACAGTCAGCAGTATTATCAGCAAGGCCAGAATCCCTACGGCCAGCAGGGCCAAAACCCTTACGGTCAGCAATATTATCAGCAGGGGCAGAATCCCTATGGCCAGGGACCTTATAATCAGGGATATCCGGGAGGCCAGGGGAGATCCAGAGAAGCAGAATGGCTGAATGAGAAGAAAAATGCTTTTGTGGCGGTTACCAAAAACATGTTTTCTGAAATCCTTCCAATCCTGAAACGCCCGGTGGGACGTGTGAGAGAAATCGCTGCTTCCAACAGCCCTGCAGTGGGGCTGGAGTTTTTGGTGACGAAACTGGTAGTGACGATTTTAATCGGACTCTTTATTATTCTCAGGCTGAAGAGCGCTCTGAATACACCATACGGGGATGTTTCCCAGTATGTGAAAATTCCCTATTTCCAGCTCTTCCTGATTGCGGTGATTTTCACCATTGGAATTGATTTGCTCAACGCGCTGCTTCTGAAGGTGTTCGCAGGCGTATTCGGAGGTTCCGCGTCAGTGAGTGCCATGATTAACGTGGTGGGAGCCAGAGCAATGTATGACTGCATTTTTATTATTGTGGGGGGAATTCTGGGACTTCTTTCTCTGCCGGCAGGAATTTTTGTATCTGCGCTGGCTGCTGTGCTGACTCCTTATATTGAGTACGGCGGGCTGCAGGGCTGTGGAAATCTCAGTGAAGACAGAGTTGCCTACGCATTCTTTGTGACAAAAATCTGTATGGCCATCATTACAGCCATTCTGGCGTTTCTGCTGGCGGCAGGGATAATACAGAGCCTGATGAGCACTCTTTTATAACTTTTCAGGGAGCAGGATATGGAAAAAAAGGATCAAAAATCGACAGGACTTATGATTGGGGCGATTGTGGCAGGCGCAGTGGATGTGATCCTGGCAGTGCTTCTGGTACTTAGCCTTTTGGTGAAAACCGGGCAGGGAGAGGATCTGAAGCCCGAGCTTAGCACGGAGTTCGCGGAAAATGCGGAAACATACGGCCAGGTACAGCAAAACGGTGAATATACAGCACAGGAGACTGTACAATACGCGTCTGGAGCAGCGTCCGCTCAGAGTAATACCCAGGAAGATGCCTCAAATCAGACTGCGGGAGCGGACGGGACAGAAACCACTGATTCGGGAGGAATTTATGAAGGCTTTGTTTTTCCGGACAGTAATGAAGTGGCACTGACTGACAGCAGAATCCAGGAAACAGTTACCAACGCGTCTCTCTGTAGAAGAGCGATCAATGAAATTTACGCACGCCATGGATACGCGTTCACCAAACAGGAAAATACGGATTTCTTTAATCAGTACGACTGGTATAAGAATATGCCGAAGGAATCTGATATGAGTGTGGTTGCCGGCCGTTTTTCGTCAGTGGAGAAAGCCAATGTGGAAAAACTGCAGGCATACGAGAATTCTAAGGGCTGGAGTTAAGAGAGGCAGGTGTGTGTATGTTTTGTCCAAACTGTGGAGCAAAAAATGAGGAGAACGCGAAGTTCTGCGGAGAATGTGGCACGCCTCTGCAGATGAATGAGCCTGCCGGTCAGCCGGCGGCAGATCCGGAGAACGCATGGGCCGATGTGTGGCCGCAGGAAGATCCGGAAAATCCCGCGGAGAACGGGGGAGTACAGATAAGGCCGGAAAATCCGGAAAGCGGTGCACAGCCGCAACCTGATTTGAAAAATTCAGAGGAGGCTGCAGGAGCGCAGGCGGACCCATGGATGCAGGGTGGAGATCCGAATCATGGAAGATACCAGGCAGGCGATCCGAATCCGGGAGGATATCAGGCAGGCGGAATTCAGGGACAGCCATATGGTCCGGGATATGGCCCGGGAGGTCCCCAGTATCCTCCGAAAGTGAAAAAACCGCGCAGGCCCATTCCCAAAGCGGCGGTTGTCATCGCGGCGGAAGTGATTGCGGCTGTAGGGCTGATTGTGGGAATCGCAAAAGTGATGGGAGACAGATACTCTCCGGAAACGGTGGCCATGTCCTACTGGAAGGCCACGGCAGCCTGCCAGTGGGCGGCGGCTTATGATTACTGCGAATTTCCCGAAAGTGAACTGCTGACAAAGCAGATGTATGTAAACGCCAACGCAAATAATACGGAGCCGGTTTCCTATAAATCTGCCCGTGCGGTAGATCTTCAGGAGTCGGTATCGGCGGCAGCTGACCAGCTGGGAGAACTGAGCGGTTTTCTGGGAGATATGGCTGAAGCCGCAGGAGAAGCCCAGGAGAGTATATCCGAAGACGTGAAAAATTTTACGATAGAATATATGACGGTAGGAAGCTCGGATACCCAATATGCGTACCTGACGCTTTCCAGAACCGGAAGAAAACACTTTCTGTTCTGGGACGAATGGAAGGTAACATCTTCGGATTCCTGGTATCAGAACCTGCAGTTTGAAATTCCGGAAAATGCCTCACTGTCTCTGAATGGGATCACGGTGGAAGCATCCGGATACGAAGTCAATCAGGAAGAGGTTTCAGAAGGCCAGAAATACATCTCCGTACCCTATTTGTTCACGGGAACTTATCAGATGGAGGTTACAGAAGAGGGCATGGAGCCTTATCGGAAGCTGATTACAGTGAACAGCTATGGCTGTGAAGATACTTATGTGAGACTGGTTCCGTCCATGGAGACAGTGGATGCTGTGGCGGCACAGGTGGGGCCGGCCGTTAAACAGATTATGGAGAGCGCGCTGAGCGGGGCGGATTACAGTCAGGTGGAAGCATTGTTTTCTCAGAATCCGCAATATAATGACGATAATTACTTCCGGGATGAATACCAGGAGCTTACGAAAGATCTTTCCGCTGAAATGTTAAGCGCCGGATCGGATTCCGGCATTGTTTCCCTGCAGCTGAGTAATATCGTATCGAGGGTAAATGAAGTGTCCGGTGATATGATATCCTTCGAGACCGTTATTGATGTGGCGGAAACCTACCGGCGTTCCTGGAGCTCTGTTCCCGGAGAGGATGAGTATACAATTTCCTCATATGTAAATTTTGTAAAAGAAGACGGGGCCTGGAAACTGGCCAGCATGCCTGTGGATTCCTATGATTTCTGATGGGCGGTATTTGAACGATGGCAGTTCTGCGAAAGTGGAGCTGCCATCGTTCATGATAATGGAGAGTTCACGCAGCGAGTTTTCCATTGTTTTATGAGTATGTTAGCAAGGAGAAAAGACATGACACTGACACAACTGAATTACCTTATCACCATCGCGGAAACGGGATCTTTAAACCAGGCGGCGGGGAAACTGTACGTTTCACAACCGTCCCTGACCGGCGCCATGCAGGAGCTGGAGAAGGAACTGGGGATCACCTTGTTTCACCGCAGCGGCAGGGGCGTGACGCTCACCGGGGACGGAGCGGAATTTCTGCTGTATGCGAAACAGCTTTACGGACAGTATGAGACGATTCTGGAAAAATACGGAAAGAACGGATCGCTGAGAAAAAAGTTCGGCGTTTCCACCCAGCATTATTCTTTCGCGGTGAAGGCGTTTGTGGATATGGCAAAGCAGTTTGACATGTCGAAGTATGAATTTGCCATCCGGGAGACCAGGACGGCGGAGGTGATACGGGATGTGAGCACCATGAAAAGTGAGATCGGTGTTCTGTATCTGTGTGATTTCAACCGCAGAGCGCTGGAAAAAATGCTGCGGTCGGCAGGGCTGGTTTTCCACCATCTGATCGACTGCCAGGCTTACGTATATCTCTGGAAGCATCATCCGCTGGCCGGGGAGGCGTCCATACGATTCGGGCAGCTGGAGCCGTATCCCTGTCTGACTTTTGAGCAGGGGGAGGACAGTTCGTTCTATCTGGCGGAAGAGATTCTGGCGGATAAGGAATACCCCCGGATCATCCGGGCCAACGACCGGTCCACCATGCTGAATCTGATGGTGGGACTGAAAGGCTACACCCTCTGTTCCGGAATTATCTGCGAGGAGCTGAACGGAAACGAATTTGTGGCGGTTCCCTTTCAGGATGATGAGGAGAACCGGAACAGCGTCATGGAGATCGGCTACATTGTCAGAAAAAATACGCTGCCCAGCAGGATGGGGGAATTGTACATTAAGGCATTGAAGGAGTATTTGTTATAGGTTTGTCCTATAACCGGATATCCTGTTTGTGTATTGGCCAGTTCCGTTTTGGTCATGATAGAATAAGCCCATGAAAAAATTATATGGAGGAGTTCTATCATGACAGATATCAGAGACAGCGGAAACTGGGGATTTGAGACGAAACAGGTGCATATCGGGCAGGAGCAGCCGGATCCGGCCACGGGGGCCCGGGCGGTGCCCATCTACGCCTCCGCTTCTTTTGTATTTTCCGACTGTCAGCAGGCGGAGGATCTGTTTGCCCTGAAGGCTTCGGGAAATATCTACGGGCGGCTCACCAATCCCACGCAGGAAGTGTTTGAGCGGCGGATTGCGGCTCTGGAGGGCGGAGAGGCAGCTCTGGCCACCGCGTCGGGGGCGGCGGCTATTACTTATACTTTCCAGGCGCTGGCCAGGGCAGGGGAACACATTGTGGCCTCCAAAAATATTTACGGAGGCACCTGGAATCTGCTGGCCCATACGCTGCCGCAGACTTCTGGGATTACGGCGGATTTTGTGGATCCGGAGCAGGAAGGGGCCTTTGAGGCGGCGATCCGGGAGAACACGAAAGCCATTTTCGTGGAAACCCTGGGAAATCCCAATTCCGATGTGGCGGATCTGGAGAAGCTGGCGGACATCGCTCACCGGCACGGGATTCCGTTGGTGGTGGATTCCACCTTCGCCACGCCGTACCTGGTCCGGCCCATCGAGTACGGGGCCGATATCGTGGTACATTCCGCCACAAAATTCATCGGAGGACATGGGACGGCGCTGGGCGGCGTGATTGTGGATGGCGGCCGGTTTGACTGGAAAAAGTCTGGAAAATATTCCTGGATTTCCCAGCCGAATCCCAGCTATCACGGCGTTTCCTTCGCGGAGGCGGCGCCCAGGGCAGCTTTTGCCACGTATATCCGGGCGGTGCTGCTGCGGGATACGGGAGCGGCCATTTCTCCCTTCCACGCGTTTCTTCTCCTTCAGGGGCTGGAGACTTTGTCCCTGCGGGTGGAGCGCCATGTGAGCAATGCCCTGAAGATCGTGAATTACCTGGCGGCTCATCCGCAGGTGGAGGCGGTTCATCATCCTTCGCTGGAAAGTGAGAGCACCCATGCCCTGTATCAGAAGTATCTGCCCCGGGGCGGCGGCTCCATTTTCACCTTTGAGATTCGCGGGGATGCCAAAACCGCGCAGAAATTCATCGACAATCTGCCGATTTTCTCTCTGCTGGCCAATGTGGCGGATGTGAAATCCCTGGTGATTCATCCGGCCACCACCACCCACAGCCAGTGTACGCCACGGGAACTGTTCGCTCAGGGAATCCGGCCCAATACCATCCGGCTTTCTGTGGGAATTGAGCGGGCGGAGGATCTGATCGCGGCGCTGGAGACGGCTTTCGCGTCCGTAGAAGAAATCCCGCAGGAGTGAACCGCCGGTTGCGGTGAACAAAATATTATGAATAGAAAAAGGAGAATACCGTTTTGCGCGGAGATTCTCCTTTTTGTTATTTTCTTCTTTAACGGCAGGTGGCCATAGAGGTTACCCGTTCAGAAATTCCGGTGTCAAAAATCTTCCGGCATCCTTTTCTTTTTTGGACAAATTTAAGGATTGACCATAAATTTAATTCGCTATATAATAGTACCAGTTCGGGTGCGAACCATTCGGTAGCGAACTAATCCAGTGAGGTGAGAACATGAACGAAAAGGAGTGGAGACAGGAAGAGACGGGAGGCAGCGAGGACGCGGGAAGGATTATCAATATTGTGTCCCATCAGCTGAAACGGATGATCTCTTTCTACACCTGGAAGGACTGCGGGCTGACAACCATGCAGAACCGGGTACTGCATTACCTTCTGGCGCATATTCCTGAAACTCCCGTGTACCAGAAGGATATTGAACGGGAATTTCGGGTCAGCAAGTCCACCGTGACAGAGATTCTGCAGCTCATGGAGAAAAACGGATTCATTGTCCGGGAATCCTCCCGGAGGGATGGCCGGATGAAAAGAATCCTGCCTACAGAGAAGTCCTTTGCCATCCAGATGGATGTGCGGGAAAATATCCGCATGGCAGAGGAAAAACTGCGGGCGGGAATCGGAGATGAGGACTTTCACACCTGTCTCATGGTTTTAAAACAGATGTCTGAAAACCTGAGCAGGGAAGAAAAGGAAATGAACCTCTGTGGCCATACGGCCAATAATAAGGAAAGGAAGGGAAGAGATGTATGAATAGGAAACTGCTTCGATCTGTGCGGGAATATAAAAAAGAATCTATTTTCACACCAATTCTCGTTATTTTTGAAGTGCTGATGGAAGTGCTGATTCCTCTTCAG
>DVON01000193.1 GCA_018713585.1 Candidatus Pullilachnospira stercoravium
AGATTCCTTTCCGGTAAATTCGGAAGTGATAATCTCCACTGCCAGCGGCACCATGGCGATATTGCAGACCTTGGATACCAGCGGCACGGTTCTGGACGCTCTCGGATTGGCCTCCAGCACGTATACCTTGCCGTCCTCGATGGCGTACTGCATGTTCATCAGACCGCGCACGTGCATTTCCACGGCAATCTTTTTCGTGTACTCCCGGATCGTCTCCAGATTCTCCGGGGAAATATTTTTTGAAGGAATGATGCAGGCGGAGTCTCCGGAATGGACACCTGCCAGCTCAATATGCTCCATCACTGCCGGTACAAAAGCTTCCTGTCCGTCGCTGATGGCATCTGCCTCACACTCCATGGCGTGACGCAGGAAACGGTCAATCAGGATCGGACGGTCGGGGGTCACACCCTCTGCCGCTTCCATATAGATCTTCAGATTCTCCGGATCATAGACCACTTCCATACCCCGGCCTCCCAGTACATAGGAAGGACGCACCATAACCGGATAACCGATCCGGTCTGCGATTTCCAGAGCTTCCTTTACATCCACTGCCATACCGGACTCCGGCATGGGGATCTGAAGCTTATCCATCATGGCCCGGAACAGGTCACGATCCTCGGCCATATCAATCACCTCCGGAGAGGTTCCCAGTACCTTCACACCGTATTTTTCCAGATCTGCAGACAGATTCAGCGGTGTCTGTCCACCAAACTGAGCAATCACACCCAGCGGTTTCTCTTTCTTGTAGATTGCCAGCACATCTTCCAGGGTCAGAGGCTCAAAGTACAGCTTGTCGGAGGTATCGTAGTCTGTGGACACGGTCTCCGGGTTACAGTTGACGATGATCGTCTCGAATCCTGCCTTTTTCAGAGCCAGCGCCGCATGTACGCAACAGTAGTCAAATTCAATACCCTGGCCGATCCGGTTGGGGCCGCCGCCCAGAATCATGATTTTGTTCTTGTTCTCGCTGGCCGGGCTCTCATCCTTCACATGGTAGGTGGAATAATAGTAGGCGTTGTCCTTCGTACCGCTGACATGTACGCCTTCCCATGCCTCCTCGATACCTTCCCGGATTCTGGCCTCGCGGATATCTTCTTCCGGTACCTGCAGAATCTGGCTCAGGTATTTGTCGGAGAATCCGTCCAGCTTCGCCTGACGCAGCACGCCGGGAGCAGGAACCTCTCCTTTGTTTTTCAGAAGAACTTCCTCTTCCTCCACCAGTTCCTTCATCTGCTCGATGAAATAATGTTTGATTTTTGTCAGCTGGAACAGCTCATCCACGGTGGCGCCTTTTCTCAGCGCTTCATACATGATGAACTGTCTCTGACTGGTGGGATCTACCAGAAGCTTCAGAAGCTGCTCCTTGGTCATCTCATGATAGTTTTTGGCAAAGCCCAGTCCGTACTGACCGATCTCCAGACTGCGGATCGCCTTCTGGAAAGCTTCCTTGTAGGTCTTTCCGATACTCATCACTTCGCCCACGGCGCGCATCTGGGTACCCAGCTTGTCCTCCACGCCTTTGAACTTTTCAAAAGCCCAGCGGGCAAATTTGATTACCACGTAGTCGCCGTCCGGCACGTATTTGTCCAGGGTTCCGTACTTTCCGCAGGGGATCTCGTCCAGGGTCAGGCCGCTGGCCAGCATGGCAGATACCAGAGCGATGGGGAAACCTGTGGCCTTGCTGGCCAGTGCAGAGGAACGGGAAGTTCTGGGGTTGATCTCAATAACCACGATTCTTCCGGAAACCGGATCGTGAGCGAACTGTACGTTGGTTCCTCCGATTACCTGTACCTCTTCCACAATCTTGTATGCCTGCCGCTGCAGCTCTTTCTGAACCTCTTCGGAAATGGTCAGCATGGGGGCAGAACAGAAGGAATCACCGGTGTGTACGCCCAGCGGGTCGATGTTCTCGATGAAGCAGACCGTGATCATGTTGTTCTTTGCGTCACGAACCACTTCCAGCTCCAGCTCTTCCCAGCCCAGAATGGACTCTTCCACCAGAACCTGGCCTACCATACTGGCCTGCAGACCTCTGGCGCATACTGTCTTCAGCTCTTCCACATTATAAACCAGACCGCCGCCGGCACCGCCCATGGTATATGCGGGGCGCAGAACCACCGGGTATCCCAGCTCGTCAGCAATGGCCAGTGCCTCATCCACCGTGTAAGCTACCTGGCTGCGGGCCATCTCGATGCCCAGACGATTCATGGTCTTCTTAAACTCAATCCGGTCCTCACCGCGCTCGATGGCATCCACCTGCACGCCGATAACCTTCACATTGTACTTGTCCAGAATTCCCTCAGCTGCCAGCTCGGAACACAGGTTCAGTCCCGACTGTCCGCCCAGGTTCGGCAGAATGGCATCCGGCCGCTCTTTGGCAATGATCTGCTCCAGCCGTTTCACATTCAGCGGCTCAATATAGGTAACATCCGCAATTCCCGGATCCGTCATGATGGTAGCCGGATTGGAATTCACCAGTATAATCTCATAGCCCAGCTGCCGCAGCGCCTTGCAGGCCTGGGTACCGGAATAGTCAAACTCACAGGCCTGGCCGATGATAATCGGGCCGGAACCAATAATCAATACTTTATGGATATCCGTTCTTTTACTCATAAGCGTCCCCCGTTTTCTGTTATTTTACAGTTCCGTCCGTATCACCGTTCTGAACTGTTTTCTCATATTCTATCCTATTATACATGAGTCAGTGTCAAAAATCCACATAAAAGATTCCAATCATCACGTCTCTTCCCTGTCTTCGATATACCGGTCATTATATTTTTCAAAATCCTCTTCCATTTCTCCCAGGATTCCGGCGTAGCGGATCAGAATCTGCTGCACCTCGTCTTTGTCGCCCCGCTCCTGCTTGTAACAGATCCGGTGCTCCATACTTGCCCAGAAATCCATACCCAGAGTGCGGATCTGCACCTCCACCGGATAATACTCCCGGCAGTCCAGATAACACACCGACACACCCAGTACAATATGGTAACTGCGGTAGCCGTTGGGCTTGGGATTGCGGATATAGTCCTTCTCTTTGATAACAATCAGATCCGACTGGCTTTTCAGATTTTTCACCAGCAATTCCACATCGCTGACAAAGTAGCAGATCACCCGGATGCCTGCGATGTCCCGCAGATAATCCTTTGCGCAGGATACGCTGGGAGGATGGCCCTCCCTGTCCAGCTTTTCCTCAATGCTTCGTTTGCCTTTAATCCTGGACTGAATATTATGCAGAGGCTGATTCTGTGACCGGTCATAGACCGTATGATTGAAGACCTCCAGCCGGGCCATCAGCAGATTCAGCGCGTCCTGATACGGCCGGATCATCTCATAATACTGTTCGTTTGTCATGTATGTAATACCCTCCCATCCACTATACCATTGTAAGTGAAAACTTTGAATGAATCCCGAACATCTCCTTAATTTTTTATGAAAGTTCTTAAATTCCTGTGAAACAAAAATCCCCGGAAAATTTCCGGGGATATCTGTTCCGTGATCAGATCTCGCCGATCACTGCCGTTTTCAGAATATTGGTGTTTCCTGCCTTGCCCAGGGGAACGCCCGCGGTGAGTACCACCACATCGCCCTCTTTCACCAGT
>DVON01000194.1 GCA_018713585.1 Candidatus Pullilachnospira stercoravium
GTGGACCGCCTGGTTTTCCTGGTAAAGGACAGGCAGGAGATGGGGGTAAGTGTCACGGTTATCACAGAACATCCGGATAATGACCGGTATGGGAATACAGGGTTTCTCTGGGGACTGATCCGCCAGTTGCAGATGGCTGGGATCCAGGTGAAAACCACCGAAGAGTGTACCGAGCATTTTGCGGTGATGGACGGGGAGCTGGTATGGCACGGCGGAATGAATTTGCTGGGAAAAGCCGATGTCTGGGACAATCTGATCCGGGTGAAATCCGCAAAGGCGGCGGGAGAACTGATGGAAAGCGCAGAACAGGCAATCGCAATACCGGCAGCTGATCAGGTGGCAGGTTTGCGGCTTTGACTCACCGAATCACATTCTCCGACCGCAGCACCCTTACCAGAATCTCCCTGGCGCCCCGTAGAATCTCATCCCGGGGCACCTTTTCTTTATGACTCTCATTGATAAACCCCAGAATCCCATAACACAGGAACCCCGCGATCTGTTTTGGGGTATAGCGGAGATTCAGATTGCGGCGGATCCGGTCCGTGTGCATTTCTACAGTATCCAGGACAAGTTTGTAGAAGGAAAATGCCAGATGGGGATTTTCCTCCGGGTTGGTATGGCGGAAAAAGTCATAATTTCCGTAATAGACCTCAAAAATGGAGTCCAGCATATTACAGTACCCTGTGACGATATCATTGCGGTGATTATTCTGCTGCTGGCGCCGTTCATAGATCTCCATGCCGGCTTTCAGATAGTCCTGAAAAATTTCATCGGCCAATGCATACTTGTCATTATAATGTTTGTAAAAGGTGATCCGGCTGGTGTCCGACTGGCGGCAGAGTTCGGTGATGGTGATCTGCTCAAAGGACATCTGATTCAGCATCGCAATCAGGGTGGATTTCAGATTCTTTTTGGTTTTCTTGATTCGTTTATCTTCCATTTACATATTCTCCGATCTGTATAAATATCTGACAATTTTTCGGAAGTGTTCCTTGTTATTCCATGGCTGCTTTGCTATAATTTTACCACCTGTATAACTAACAAACAATATGTAAAGGGAAATCATAACTGCTGCGGCAAAGCCAATGGCAGAGCGGCGGCAAACCAGAGGAGGCAAAAACATTTATGGCATCGGACGTTGCAATTATGACGGACAGCAATTGTGGCTTCATGCCCCGGGAAGGGGAGGAAATGGGGATTACGGTGATTCCCATGCCCGTACTGATCAATGGTGACGTTTACTACGAAGGGAAAAATATCACAACGGAAGAATTTTATCAGGCTCTGTCACGGGGGGATCATGTGACCACCTCCCAGCCGTCGCCGGGGGACCTGATGGATACCTGGAGAGTTTTGCTCCGGGAGCACCGGGAGGTGGTCTGTATTCCCATGTCCAGCGGACTGAGCAGTACCTGTCAGAGTGCGGTAACGCTGGCACAGGATGAGGAGTTCGCGGGAAGGGTGTTTGTGGTGGATAATCACCGGATTTCTGTCACCCAGGCCCAGTCGGTGCTGGACGCGAAGGCCATGGCTGAGGACGGTATGAGCGGTGCAGCCATCCGTGACAGGCTGGAGGCGGAAGCGATGGAGGCTACCATCTATATCACGGTGGATACGCTGGAATATCTGAAGAAGGGCGGCAGAATCACACCGGCGGCAGCGGCCATCGGGACGGTGCTGAACCTGAAGCCGGTGCTGACCATCCAGGGGGACAAGCTGGACGCTTTTTCCAAAAGCAGGGGATTCAAGACGGCCTTCCGGACTATGGTGAAGGCGCTGCACAGGGATCTGGACACCCGGCTGGCACCTCAGGTTCGGGAAGGCACCCTGAAGGTGGGGATGGCCACCACCCTGATGGAGCCGGAGAAGCTTGCGATGTGGAAGGAGGAAATGCGCCAGGAATTTCCGGGGCTGGAGCTGTTTCATCTGCCGCTGACCATGAGCATTGGCTGTCATACCGGCCCCGGGGCGCTGGGCATCGGCGCGGTACGGTATTACCGGAAGGGCTGATGGGGATCTAAGACTTTGGATTTCCGTTTCTTTCAGCGATAACCGGGCGCGGCCCGGGGAGGCGGCGCCAGATATCGGGACCGGCAGCATTTTATAAGGAAAATAGGGAAATAGAAAGCACTGCTGTACGGATATATCCGCTCATGTGGTGCTTTTCAGTTTGCGTTTCAGACGCTGGCAGGTACCGGTTCAGTTTTCCGTTATGCCGGGATCCGCGGGCACCGGTTTCTTTTCCGGACAGCCAATAATTCTCCAAAAAAAACAATAAAAACGACTTGTACTTACCTGCCGACAAGTTATATGATGAAGATATAATATTTAATTGTGGAGGTTTTTACATGACAGAAATGAAAGCGTATTATGCAGAGCAGATTGCCGCGGGCAATACGGTTCTGGGGATTGAGCTGGGCTCCACCAGAATCAAAGCGGTGCTCAACGACGAAAAGAACAATCCCATCGCGTCCGGCAGCCACGACTGGGAGAACCGGCTGGAAAACGGGATCTGGACGTATTCCCTGGAGGATATCTGGACGGGCCTTCAGGACTGCTTCCGGGATCTGGTTCGCGATGTAAAGGAACAGTACGGAGTCGTCCTCATCCGGCTGGGCGCTCTGGGAATCAGCGGCATGATGCACGGCTACATGGCCTTTGACAGCCAGGGACAGCTGCTGGTGCCCTTCCGCACCTGGAGAAACAACATTACGGGAGAGGCCGCCCGGAAATTGTCCGAGCTGTTTCAGTACAACATTCCCCAGCGGTGGACGGCGGCGCATCTGTATCAGGCCATGCTCAACGGGGAGGAGCACGTAAAGGATGTCTCTTTCGTGACCACACTGGCCGGTTACATTCACTGGCGTCTTACGGGGGAGAAGGTGCTGGGAATCGGGGAAGCCTCCGGCGTATTTCCCATTGACAGCCAGCAGAAGGATTACCGCCAGGATATAGTGGAAAAGTTCGACGTTCTGGCAGAAGAGATGGGATATTCCTGGAAATTCCGTCAGATCTTCCCCCGGGTGATGGTGGCCGGACAGACGGCCGGCAGGCTGACGGAGGAGGGCGCGAAGCTGCTGGATCCCTCCGGCACTCTGGAAGCGGGCATTCCTCTTTGTCCGCCGGAGGGGGACGCAGGAACGGGCATGACCGCCACCAACAGCGTCACCGTAAGAACGGGAAATGTCTCCGCGGGAACTTCCGTATTTGCCATGCTGGTGCTGGAGAAGGGCCTGTCCCGGGTGTATCCGGAGATTGATATGGTGACCACCCCGGCGGGAGAGCCGGTGGCCATGGTGCATTGCCAGAACTGTACCTCAGATCTGAATGCCTGGGTGGAGCTGTTCGGGGAATTTGCCGGAGCCATGGGGATTTCGGCGGATAAGAATCAGCTTTACAGTGTTCTGTACAACAAGGCCCTGGAGGGAGATTGCGACTGCGGCGGTCTGCTGTCCTACTGCTATTTTTCCGGGGAGCATATCACGGATTTCACAGAGGGACGGCCGCTGTTTGTCAGAACCCCGGAGAGCCGTTTTACCCTGGCCAACTTCATGCGTTCCCACCTGTTTACCTCGCTGGGCGCATTGAAAATCGGTCTGGATATCCTGATGAAGGAAGAGCATGTAAAAGTGGACCGGATTCTGGGCCACGGCGGTCTGTTTAAGACGAAGGGCGTGGGACAGAGAATCCTGGCGGCGGCGGTGAACGCGCCCGTGTCCGTGATGGAAACGGCGGGCGAGGGCGGCGCCTGGGGAATTGCCATTCTGGCTTCCTATATGATCCGAAAGGGTCCCCAGGAAAGCCTGGAGGAATATCTGGAGAAGAAAGTCTTCGGGGAAAATGCCGGCACTGAGATGCAGCCGGATCCCGAGGATGTGAAGGGCTTTGAGAAATTCATGGAACGGTACAAGGCCGGGCTTGCCATCGAGCGGGCGGCGGTGGAGTGTCTGCGGCCGGAAGGGACAGAGTGAAGGGCTAAAACGGGGAGCCAATGCGCAGAAAACAGAGATTTCAGAAAAAAGTGAGGGAAGGGTATGCTTGAAAATAAATTAGGCATCACAGATTCAGCGGAATTAGCAAGAGCAGAGGAAAAAATCAGCAAGAAAAAAGCTGTAGAAATGTTTGAAGATGGTTTTCTGGAAACCCTGGAGCCTGGAACATATGAAAGCCTTGCGAAGATTCATAAATATCTTTTCGATGAAATTTATGATTTTGCCGGTAAACTTCGCAGTGCAAATATCGCTAAAGGAAATTTCAGGTTTGCGCCGCTGATGTATCTGGAAGCGGCTTTACAGAGTATTGATAAAATGCCTCAGTCAACTTTTGATGAAATCATAGAAAAATATGTAGAAATGAACGTTGCACATCCGTTCCGGGAAGGAAATGGAAGAAGCGCAAGGATATGGCTTGACTTAATGCTGAAGAAAGAAATCGGCCGCGTGGTGGACTGGAGTAAAGTTGATAAGGGAGATTATCTGCTTGCGATGGAGCGAAGTCCAATCAAAGATATTGAAATTAAGTTCCTTTTGAAAAATGCGCTGACAGACAATATTTATGACCGGGAAATCTATATGAAAGGCATTGATCACAGTTACTACTATGAAGGTTACTACGTGTTTAAGACGGAAGAACTGAGTACTGATGGATCGGGAAAGGGAAAATGAGCATCCGTATATGGATATGCTTCCGGATATTTTGCCGGAAAGCATATCCATTTTTTAGTTATGCTGCTGCGTCAAACTTAAAAGCGGTTTCACGAATCCGCGGTTGCCAACAACAGTTTTCCATGGTAAAGTAGAAGAGCGTGAATTTTACATCAGGATCCCCGGCTGCCGTACCAATGGCAGGCGTGGGATCTTTCAGAGAGGAAGTTAGGACAATGGGAACGAAAGTGGAAGAAAAGGCATCGAAAAAAGCTTCCACGCAGGTTCTGAAAAAGGCTTTTGTGACAGCGTTTCCCTTCACCATCCCGATTTTTGCCGGGTTCTGGTTTCTGGGAATGACCTATGGGATTTATATGAATGTGTCCGGATTCAGTTTCTGGTACCCCATGGTCATGAGTCTGACGATCTTTGCGGGGTCTGTGGAATTTGTGGCGGTGAATCTGCTTCTGGGGGCGTTCAATCCGCTGCAGGCGCTGGCCATGACGCTGATGATCAACGCCAGGCACCTGTTTTACGGCATCTCCATGCTGGACCGGTTTCGGGGGACGGGACTGAAAAAGATTTATCTGATTTTCGGCATGTGTGACGAGACTTTTTCCATCAACTATACGGCAAAGATTCCGGAGGATGTGGACCGGGGATGGTTCATGTTTTTTGTGACGCTGCTGAATCACTTTTACTGGGTTTTCGGGGCTACTCTGGGAGGAATTTTCGGATCTTTGATTACCTTCAGCACAGAAGGGCTGGATTTTGTCATGACTGCCATGTTCGTGGTGATTTTCCTGGAACAGTGGCTGAAGGAGGAGCGGCATACCAGTTCCCTTCTGGGGATCGGAATTTCTCTGCTGTGCCTGATTGCTTTTGGCGCGGACAATTTTATCATCCCATCCATGATCGCCATGCTGGGAGTTCTGACGCTCCTGCGGGGAGGGGAGAGACAGAAGTCCTGAAGGATACCTTTATGGCCATTCGGCCTGTAATTAATGAAAGGAGGAGAGGAACCGTGACGCTGACACAGGAAATTATTACGATTGCCATGGTGGTTCTGGGAACCGCCATCACCCGGTTTTTGCCGTTTCTGGCATTTCCGGCGGGGAAACCCACACCCAAATATGTCCAGTATCTGGGGAAAGCGCTGCCGCCGGCCATTTTCGGAATGTTGGTGGTATATTCCCTGCGGAATGTCACCATTTTCTCCGGAAGCCACGGGATTCCCGAACTGCTGGCGGTGCTGCTGGTAATTGCGCTGCATATGTGGAAACGGCAGATGCTACTGTCCATTGCGGGGGGAACCGTGTTTTATATGGCGCTGGTACAGTTTGTTTTCTGACGATCCACGAGGATCGCAAGGTCTGCCCCGGCGAAGCGGGGTACTGCGGCGGAATGGAAGATGCCGCCTGCGGTGAGTCGCGCAAAGCAGTATTCTTTTTTGGAATGAGAAAAAACAACTTGTCTTTACATTCGTACAAGTTCTAAGATAAGAACAGGTAACCGTTCAGCAGAAACAAAATGCGGATATGCAAGGAGGATGAGACAATGTTGTTACAGAAGGATTATAAATTCTGGTTCTGCACAGGATCCCAGGATCTGTACGGGGAGGAGTGCCTGCAGCATGTGGCAGAACATTCGGCCATTATTGTGGACCGGCTGAATCAGTCGGGGATTCTGCCCTTTGAGGTGGTGTTAAAGCCCACCCTGATCACCAACGAGGTGATCCGCCGGACTTTCAACGAGGCCAACACGGACGAAAACTGTGCCGGCGTGATTGTGTGGTGCCACACCTTTTCCCCGGCAAAGTCCTGGATTCTGGGACTGCAGGAGTATCGGAAGCCGCTGCTGCATCTGCACACCCAGTTTAATCAGGAAATTCCCTATGACACCATCGACATGGATTTCATGAATGAAAATCAGGCGGCCCACGGAGACCGGGAGTGGGGGCATATGGTGACCCGCATGGGAATCGAGCGGAAGGTGGTTGTGGGCCACTGGAGTGATGAGCGGGTGCAGAAGAAGATTGCTTCCTGGATGCGCACAGCCATCGGTATCATTGAGAGCAGCCATGTGCGGGTGATGCGTGTGGCCGACAATATGCGGAATGTGGCCGTCACCGAAGGCGACAAGGTGGAAGCGCAGCTGAAATTCGGCTGGGAGGTGGACGCCTATCCGGTCAACGAAATCGCCCAGAGCGTGGAGGCCGTATCTGCTTCAGACGTCAACGCCCTTGTGGATGAGTATTATGAGAAATATGACATTCTTCTGGAGGGAAGAGAACCCGCCGAATTCCGCCGTCATGTGGCGGTGCAGGCGCAGATCGAGCTGGGCTTTGAGCGGTTCCTTCAGGAGAAGAATTATCAGGCCATTGTCACCCATTTCGGGGATCTGGGTTCCTTAAAGCAGCTGCCGGGGCTTGCCATCCAGCGGCTGGAGGAAAAAGGCTATGGTTTCGGCGCTGAGGGCGACTGGAAGGTGGCCGCCATGGTGCGGATCATGAAGCTGATGACCGCTGGCATGAAGGATGCCAAAGGTACCTCCATGCTGGAAGATTACACCTACAACCTGGTGCCGGGAAAGGAGGGAATCCTCCAGGCACATATGCTGGAGATCTGCCCTTCCATCGCTGACGGCCCCATCAGTATCAAGTGCCAGCCGCTGACCATGGGAGACCGGGAGGATCCGGCCCGGCTGGTATTTACCGCCAAGGAGGGCAGGGGCATCGCCACTTCTCTGGTGGATCTGGGAAATCGTTTCCGGCTGATCATCAACGATGTGGACTGCAAAAAGACGGAAAAGCCCATGCCGAAGCTGCCGGTGGCCACCAACTTCTGGACGCCGAAGCCCAGCCTGGAGGTGGGAGCCGAGGCCTGGATCTATGCGGGCGGGGCGCACCACACGGCCTTCACCTACGACCTGACGGCAGAGCAGATGGGTGACTGGGCGGCCGCCATGGGAATTGAGGCGGTATTCATCGATGAAAATACCACCATCCGCCAGCTTCGCAATGAGCTGCGGTGGAATTCCGTTTACTACAGGTAAACAATAGAAAAGTATACTGCGCGGACTTTCCGATGTCATGAAAAAGCGCGGTTTCTCAGGGATAGATTTCCGGAGAAACCGCGCTTTTTTGGATAACAGATGCTCTGCGTATCAGTTGGTTTCACGGATGAAATTAATAATCCGGAAACGTTGCCGAAACAGAAAACAAATATTTCCCCAGTATAGTAAACGCAACAGGCAAAGGAAAAAATTGACAAAGGAGGAAAGAATTATGGTAAAAACAATTCTTAAAATAGCAGCCGTTTTGTCTGCGGCAGGTCTGGTGGTCTGGGGAGAAAATAAGATTCGCAGACAGATCTGCGTCCGGCGCTTTCTGAAAGCGTAGAGGAGGAGAAATGTGAAGCATACGGGGAAAATATTGTATGGAGTACTTATTGTTATCCTGCTTTCCCGATTCACCGCCGCCGCTTCGATGTGGTTGCACTTATTCTCAAACCCATGTAAACTGTAGATATCAGGCGTAAGCCTGCCGCATGGCACACGCCTGGCGGAATTCGCCTGCGGAAAATTGCAGAATCAGGAGGACATCAATGGAACAGAATGATATTCTGATGATTTACGGAACAAACTATAAAGAAATGACAAAACAGCTGCTCACAGAAGCAAAGCTCTGGGAGCGGATTCCGGATAAGCAGTCCAGAATCGGCATCAAGCCCAACCTGGTATCCCCCACGGAGGCGTCCTGGGGGGCCACCACCCATCCGGAAGTGGTGGAAGGGATTATCGAATACCTGAAAGAGAACGGTTTTGAAAATCTGGTGATGCTGGAGGGCTCCTGGGTGGGGGACCGGACGGCGGAAGCAGTGCAGGTATGCGGTTATGACCGGATTTCTGAAACATACGGCGTGCCGTTTCTGGATATGCAGAAGGATACGGCCACGGTTCACGACTGCGCCGGGATGGAGCTGTCCATCTGTGACCAGGCAAAACAGCTGGATTTTCTCATTAATGTGCCGGTGATGAAGGGGCACTGTCAGACGAAAATCACCTGCGCGCTGAAAAACATGAAGGGGCTGATTCCCAACAGGGAAAAGCGCCGTTTCCATTCCCAGGGGCTTCACGGCCCCATCGCCCATCTGGCAGTGGGGATCCGGCAGGATTTCATTGTGGTGGACAATATCTGCGGAGACTGGGATTTTGAGGACGGGGGAAATCCGGTGGTCATGAACCGGCTGATGGCCGCCACCGATCCGGTACTCTGCGACGCCTGGGTGTGCCATCTGATGGGTTATCCGGTGGAGGAGGTGCCTTATATTTCCATGGCCGCGGCCCTGGGGGCCGGAACGGATGACTGGAGGGCAGCCCGCGTCCGGGAACTGAATAGGCCCGAGCGGGAGGCACAGACGCCCCGGACGCGGAAGATTCTGGAGGTTCAGGACGCGGTGGAGGAAGTGGAATCCTGCAGCGCCTGTTATGGTTATCTGATTCCGGCTCTGGACCGGCTGAAAAGAGAAGGGCTTCTGAAAAAACTGAATACGAGAATCTGCATCGGCCAGGGCTTCCGGGGGAAAACGGGAGAGCTGGGGATTGGCCAGTGTACCTCCCATTTCCGCTGTCATCTGAAGGGATGCCCGCCCACGGACACGGAGATCTATGAATTTCTGAAGAATTATCTGGAAGAGGCTTAGCCCCGGCGGCCGGCGGTCCACCCGTTCTCATCCCTCTGGTCATGGATCAGGAAATGTTCCATTCCGGCGCGGATAAAGCCATCCAGCACCCGCTGGATCTGCCGCCAGTCGGGACAGCGGTTTTCCAGCATCATCCGGTTCACCGCCAGGCAGCCGTTCATCTGAAAACAGAAAATGGCCTCCGCCTCCTGAAAGGTCAGGAGACTGTGGGACATGAGGTACGTCACGTAGTCCTCCTTGTAGAGGGCGGAGGCCTTTTTCAGAATCTGCCCGGAGATATGGCCGTCCAGAAACAGAAGCCGGTACCTGGCGTCCCCGTGGACACTGGCGCACAGCGCGCAGGCCCTGTGATCTTCCGTTTCTTCCGGGTGAAAGAGATAGGAAAAAATACCGGCGGTATTCTGAAACATTTCCTCCAGAATATCGTCCAGCACATCCTCCAGGTCATAGTAATGCAGGTAAAAAGTTCCCCGGTTGATGCGGGCGCGGCTGCAGACCTCCGTCACGGTGATTTTCAGGAAGGGCGTATGCTCCAGCATGGCCAGGACAGCCTGGCGGATAGCACCGCGGGTCTGCCGGGTGCGCTGGTTATTCCGGGTGGTTTTCTTTTGTTTCTCACGAATCATGGAAATCTCCTCTCATCCCTGGGCAGAAGCAAAATACCGGAGGTATTTTCCGGTTTCCGGCGGCAGATGCGGGGAGAAAGTATGGACATCTGCGCAGGAGAACTGCCCGCGGGAATAAAAAACGAAAAAATGAACAAAATAAGAAAATTGTTGATTGTAATTTCCGGTTCATATTATATAATCAATGACAGAACAAGTCAACAGAAGGCGTGCGCGTGCGCTGCCGGCTGCTGACAGAAAGAACCCTCCGGCATGAGCCGGAGAAAAAGGAGGAAAATCATTATGGGACATGTGATTGCTGTGGCAGGTAAAGGCGGAGTGGGAAAAACCACCCTGTGCGGCCTGCTGATTCAATATCTTTGCAAAACCGGGAAGGGACCGGTGCTGGCCGTGGACGCGGACGCCAATTCCAATCTGAACGAGGTGCTGGGCGTGGAGACCGGCCCTACGCTGGGAGAACTGCGGGAGGAGATTGAGCGCGCAGGCATGGACAGCAGCGTGAAGATCCCCGCGGGCATGAGCAAGGCAGATTATCTGGAGATGCGGATGCAGGACGCTGTGGTGGAAGAGGATGATTTTGACCTGATGGTGATGGGAAGATCCCAGGGACAGGGATGTTACTGCTTTGTCAATGGTCTGGTGCAGACTCAGATCCAGCGGCTGCAGAGCCATTACCCCTATGTGGTAGTGGATAATGAGGCCGGCATGGAGCATATCAGCCGCGGTATCCTGCCCTCCATGGAGGTGACGATTCTGGTCAGCGACTGCTCCAGAAGAGGCGTGCAGGCAGCCGGAAGAATCGCGAAGCTGATGGAGGAAATCAAGATGCACCCCAGAAAGGTGGGTCTGGTGGTGAACCGGGCGCCTCAGGGCAAGCTGGATGAGGGAACCATGGAAGAAGTGAAAAAGCAGGGTCTGGAGCTTCTGGGCGTAGTTCCCCATGACGATACCATTTATCAGTATGACTGCGACGGAAAGCCCATCGTGGATCTGCCGGAGGATTCCCCGGTGAGAGCGGCGCTGAAGGAAATTCTGGAAAAAGTGGGACTCGCATAACCCTTTGGTAAAAAGCAGAAAAGGAGAATGTGGGTATGAGTTATGAAAAACTGAATGAGAAGGTTCTCTCCATGCAGGAGGAAATCCTGGAAGCCATCCGGGGCTGCGTGGCCATCGACAGCGTAAAAGGAGAGGCACGGCCCGAGGCTCCCTACGGGGAGGGCCCGAAGGCAGCGCTGGATTACGCGCTGAAGCTGGGCGAAAAGCTGGGATTTAAAACCGGAAACGTGGGAAACCGCGTGGGCTGGGCCGAATATGGCGAAGGCGAGGAGATGGTGGCCGTGCTGGGGCATCTGGACGTGGTGCCGCTGGGAGAAGGATGGACATACCCGCCCCTTGCCGGGGAGATTCACGACGGGAAGATGTACGGCCGCGGCGTGGCTGATGACAAGGGAGCCACCATCGGCGCCTTTTATGCCCTGAAAGCCATCCGTGATCTGGGACTTCCCATTGACCGGAGAATCCGGATTATGTTCGGTACCGACGAAGAGTGCGGTTCCTCCTGCGTGCAGTATTACATCGATCAGGGGGAGGAGCTTCCGGTGATGGGATTCACGCCGGACGCGGATTATCCCTGCATTTTCTGCGAAAAAGGCATGACCAATTATACCCTGGGGAAAACGGTGACAGATCCGGGAGATATTCCGGTGGTGAGTTTTCAGGGAGGTACGGCGGCCAACGTGGTGACGCCATACTGTAGACTGGTGGTGCAGGGAGATATTCCGGTGGCTCAGGGAGAAGGGATCACCGTGACGAAAAAGGACGGAATGACCATCGTTGAGGCGGAGGGCGTCAGTGCTCACGGAAGCACGCCTGCCCTGGGAGTAAACGCGGCCATCCGGCTTCTTCGGGCTGTGAAGGACGTGAAATTTGGCGGCGATTTCCAGCGGATGGCGGATTTCATCCTGGAAAAGCTGGGGGATGAGACCAACGGCCAGACACTGGGAATCCGTTATGTGGATGAGGAGACCGGCGAGACCACGGTCAATCTGGGCATCGTGCAGTATGACGGGAAGGAAATGAGCCTGACGCTGGATATCCGGTACCCCAAAAACGCGTCTCCGGATGAGGTGCAGAAAAATACGGAAGCCGCGGCAGCTGCCAGTGGTCTTTCGGTGCTCCACAAAACCTCCGCTCCCCTTCTGTACGTCCCCAAGGATTCAGAACTGGTTCAGAAGCTGATGAAGGTGTACCGGGAGGCCACCGGCAGAGACGATCAGCCGCTGGCCATCGGAGGCGGCACCTATGCGAAGGCATTTAAAAACATGGTGGCCTTCGGTCCCGGATTCCCGGGCGGCCCGGAAGTGGCACATCAGCCGGATGAGTATATCGAAGTGGAAGCGCTTATGAAATCGCTGCAGATCAGCGCGGCGGCCATGTACGAGATGGCCCGCAGATAGAGCGCGTATAACAAAAAGGGGGCTGCCCGGGATAATCTGTTTCCCGGCAGCCCCTTTTGAACGCTCACAGATTTTTCAGCATGGCGACGATTTCTTCCAGGGTGAACCGGCTGCTGTCGATGCAGAGGTCGTACTGCGTCATGTCCGTCCACTTGCAGTCTGTAAAATACTCATAATAAATCCGGCGTTCCTTATCCATTTTCTTTACCAGGGAACGGGCGCTCTTATTGCTCCGGCCCAGGCGTTCCTCGATATTTTTCACCCGGACGTCGAAGGGGGCGAAGATAAATACGCTGCGGCACCGGTCTCCCAGGATATGGTTGGCGCAGCGGCCCACGATCACGCAGTCCTCCCGTTTGGCCAGCTCCGTGATGATTTCGCTCTGCGTGGCGAAAAGAACATCGTTCATGGGATAAAAATGGTACTGGGGCTGCATCTGGATTTCACTTTCCACCGGATACCGCCACTGGCTGGCCCGTTTTTCATCCACCTTCAGAAGTTCTTCATAGGGAATCCCTTTCTGTTCGCTGGCAATCCGGATCAGCTCCTTGTCGTAAAAATGAATATTCAGCGCATCCGCCAGCAGTTTTCCGATTTTCCGCCCGTTGCTGCCGTACATGCGGTTGATGGTGATTATTTTTCTGCTCATAATGAACCTCCTTTCCAAATGCTTTTCGGCCCGCCGGTCACAGCGGGCTCCTGCCGGGCTCCCCTGCACGAGTCCGGCGGATGCAGAGAAAGTCCTGTCAGGATTCACGATATTTCTGGCTGTATCTATTATACGATATATTTCGGAAAATTTCCATATCATACAGCGAAATATCAGAAATTAAAGGGCGATTTATCTCTCCAGCCGGAAGGGCAGGATAAGCCTGCCTTGCGGGAATGTCCTTTGCCGGGGAAAGGGATGAAAAGAAAATAAAAGCTTTTTGTATACAAGAACGCCGCCAAAAGGTATAATAAAGGAAAAGATAACAGGTCAGCCGGAAGGATGAACTGTTGCGAAAAATTGCAGGGAGGTACTGTTATGCTGAAAATTCTGTTTTATGACGCGAAAAGCTACGACAAAGATTCTTTCAACCGGGAGCTGGCCAATTTCCCGGAGATTCAGATCGATTATCTGAAATCCGAGCTGGGACCCAGCACCGCGAAGCTGGCTAAAGGCTATGACGCGGTGTGCGCCTTCGTAAGCTGTGATGTGGGAACGGAAACGGTGGAAATCCTTCATCAGAGCGGTGTGGGCCTGATCCTGATGCGCTGTGCCGGTTTCAACAACGTGGATATTGAGAAGGCAAAAGCGTGCGGTATCCGCGTGCTGCGGGTGCCGGGCTACTCCCCGGAGGCAGTGGCAGAGCACGCCATGGCTCTGGCTCTGGCTGCCAACAGAAAGATTCACAAGGCTTACGTGAGAGTCCGGGAAAATGATTTCAGCCTGGGCGGCATGCTGGGAAGAAATTTCTATCAGAAAACCGCCGGCATTGTGGGAACCGGAAAGATCGGTGCCGCCATGGCCCGGATCTGCCACGGCTTCGGCATGAAGGTGATCGCCTACGACCAGTACCAGAACCCGTCTCTGGATTTTGTCACTTATGTGACCATGGACGAGCTGCTGGCCCAGAGTGATCTGATTTCCCTGCACTGCCCGCTGACGGATGAGACTTATCACCTGATCAGCCGGGAAACCATTCAGAAAATGAAGGACGGCGTGATCCTGGTAAATACCTCCCGGGGTGGTCTGGTAAAAACCGACGATCTGATCGAGGGAATCCGCGCCAGAAAATTCTCCGCGGTGGGTCTGGACGTATATGAGGAAGAGAAGAAGAACGTGTTTGAGGACCGGTCTGACGAGATTCTGGAAAGCTCTGTCACCGCCCGGCTCCTTTCCTTCCCCAACGTGGTGATTACCTCCCATCAGGGATTCTTTACCCAGGAAGCGCTGGCGGCCATCAGCCAGACAACGCTGTCCAATGCCATGGCCTATGTAAATAAAGAAGCATCGGTAAACGAAGTAGAATAATTGCGACAGGCAAACCGTATGGCTATACAGAATCCGGGCCTGAAATGACAGGCGGCGGCCCGGATTCTGACGCGGTGAGGCAGAAATTTGTGTCCTGCGTTGCCAGGCTGTGCGCGCAGACTGCAACAGTTCAGCAGAATGATGACGTCCGCAGGCAATATGCCCGGGCGTCTGTTTTTCATATACGAAACAAGAAACGAGGGGATGACAAATGTTAAAAAGTCAGAAAATCAGAGAAATTGCGCCGGAGCTGGATCCGCTCCGGCTGGGAACCGGCTGGAAGCCGGAGGATCTGGGAAAGCCGCAGATCCTTATTGAGAGTTCTTTTGGGGACAGCCATCCGGGCAGCACCCACCTGCTGGAGCTATCCCAGGAAGCGAAGAAGGGAGCGGCCGCAGAAGGCGGATACGGGGCCAGGTATTTCTGCACGGACATCTGCGACGGGGAGGCCCAGGGCCACGACGGTATCAACTACTCCCTGGCCTCCCGGGATATGATGACCAACATGATGGAAATTCACGCGGGGGCCACACCCTTTGACGGCGGCGTGTTCATTGCCAGCTGTGACAAAAGCATGCCGGCTCATCTGATGGCCATGGGAAGAATCAATATCCCGTCGGTGGCGGTGCCGGGCGGTGTGATGGACGCCGGTCCCGATCTGCTGACGCTGGAGCAGATCGGGGCTTACAGCGCCATGTGCCAGCGGGGCGAGATCAGCCCGGAGAAGCTGGAGTATTACAAGCAGCATGCCTGTCCCTCCTGCGGCGCCTGCTCCTTTATGGGAACCGCCTCCACCATGCAGATTATGGCGGAAGCGCTGGGGCTGGCGCTGCCTGGAAGCGCCCTGCTTCCGGCCACCGGAGAAAAGCTGCGCCAGTACGCCTTTGAGGCGGGACGTCAGGCAGTACGGCTGGCCCGAAAAGGGCTGACGCCGGATAAGATTGTCACCATGGAATCCTTTGAAAATGCCATCATGGTTCACGCGGCCATCTCCGGATCCACCAATTCCCTGCTGCATCTGCCGGCCATTGCCAGGGAGTTCGGACTTTCCATCGACGGGGATACCTTTGACCGGCTCCACCGGGGAGCCCATTACCTGCTGGACATCCGGCCGGCGGGCAGGTGGCCGGCCCAGTATTTCTACTATGCAGGAGGCGTGCCCCGCATCATGGAGGAAATCCGCTCCATGCTGCACCTGGATGTGATGACAGTCACCGGAAAAACCCTCGGGGAAAATCTGGAGGAGCTGAAGAAAAACGGTTATTACCAGGAGGGAGAGGCACACCTGAAACAGCTGGGCCTGTGCCGGGAGGATGTGATCCGCCCCTTTGACCGGCCTTTCGGCACGGACGGAAGTATCGCGGTTCTGAAGGGAAATCTGGCGCCGGAGGGAGCAGTGGTCAAACACACGGTGGTACCCCGGGCCATGTTCCAGGCCACCCTGCGGGCCCGGCCCTTTGACTGCGAGGAGGACGCCATCCACGCGGTGCTCACCCATGAAATCCGCCCCGGGGACGCGGTGATTATCCGCTATGAGGGGCCTGCCGGCAGCGGGATGCCGGAAATGTTTTATACCACCGAGGCCATCGCCTCCGACGAAGAGCTGGGCGCATCCATCGCCCTGCTGACCGACGGGCGTTTTTCCGGGGCCTCCAAAGGTCCTGCGGTGGGGCACATTTCCCCGGAAGCGGCCCAGGGCGGCCCCATTGCGCTGGTGGAGGAGGGCGATCTGATCCGGCTGGACATCCCCGGAAGGCGGCTGGATCTTGTGGGGGTGGACAACCGGGAAATGGAGCCTGCCCAGGTGGAGGAGATTCTGGCAGAACGGAGCAGACACTGGAAGCCGCGTCCGTCCAGATACGAAAAGGGCGTGCTGAAGCTTTTCGCGGACCGGGCGGTATCCCCCATGAAAGGCGGTTACATGGAATAAATTCAGGAATTCCCCCCAAAAAGGCCCGGCGCGTTCAGATCCGCCGGCCTTTCGGCGGGAATTCCGAGAGAGGAGAATGGACAGATGAAAATTGTGACGGCGATTGATTCCATGAAAGGGAGCCTCTCCTCCCGGCAGGCGTCGGAGGCGGCGGCCGAAGGGATCCGTCGGGCAGACCCCGCGGCGCAGACGGAAGCCTGCCCGGTGGCGGACGGCGGCGAGGGAACGGTGGAGGCTATGACGGAGGCCATGGGAGGGCATTTCCGCACCGTCCGGGTGACGGGGCCTTTGGGGGATCCGGTGGAATGTACTTACGGAATCATTTCCGAAAAAAATACTGCCATCATCGAGATGGCCGGGGCGGCGGGACTGCCCCTGGTGCCAGAGGCACTGCGAAATCCCATGGAGACCACCACCTACGGGGTGGGCCAGGTGATCCGGGACGCCATCGCCTGCGGCTGCCGGAAGCTGATTATCGGTATCGGAGGCAGCGCCACCAACGACGGAGGGGCCGGGATGCTCCAGGCCCTGGGCTATCAGCTGCTGGACGATGCGGGAAATCCCATTCCCCAAAAAGGTTCCGGCCTGGCCGGGCTTTGTCGGATCCGCACGGAGAACCGGCTGCCGGAGATTTCCGGGTGCCAGTTTCTGGTGGCCTGCGACGTGACCAATCCCCTGTGCGGACCTTCCGGATGCAGTGCCGTATACGGCCCGCAGAAAGGAGCGGACCCTGAGACGGTCAGAAAGATGGATGACTGGCTGGGCCGGTTTGCCGCGCTGACCGAGGAAACCATTCCCACAGCCGACGCAAAAGCACCGGGGGCCGGGGCCGCCGGAGGTCTGGGATTTGCCTTCGCCTCTTTTTTGGGGGCT
>DVON01000195.1 GCA_018713585.1 Candidatus Pullilachnospira stercoravium
TTTTTTCCCTTCGGACATATTCTTCTTCTCCTCCTTACAAGGGTTTCAATGCTTCTTTCAAATGTTTTCTGGCCAAAGACAGCTGTGCCCGGACTGTTCCCGGTGGCATATGGAATATTTCTCCGATTTCCCTGGAGGTATAACCTTCCAGATACCTCATGCAGAAAAAAATGCCCTCGTTTCCCGGAAGCCTGCTCAGCAGAATTCCCCAGTCGATCCCGTCATACTCCGGCATCTTCTGAATGGTTTCCGGAAAATCCTCATAGACAGTCTCAAACCGTCCGCGGCGCACCCGGTCCAGATACAGATTTTTCATTGTCCGGTAAAACCACGCCTTCTGTTGTGTTTCTGAAAGGTTCTCCAGCACAGTCAGATGATCCATCGCCCGCAGAAAAGCCTCCTGAACAAGGTCCTCCGCCAACACCGGATCCTGTGTCATGGCGGTACACCAGCCAATCAGACCGGCGCGGCAGTTTCTGTAAAACTGTTCCAGCATCCTATTTCTCCTTATCCTTTCATCCGACAGAAGAGTTCCCTCCCGGGTTTTCTCTGCTGTCAGGAATCTCAAAGCATCTCGTTATCGACTGCCGGCCGGCGCTTTTTGATTCCTGTACTATTATAACGTTTTAGAAAGAGGAACTGTTGAAAAATATTAATTCATTTCACTTTTTAATAAGTGATTCCCTCTGTTCATAGAACGCTTTGCAGTATTTATTGAAAACAGTTAAATAGTAATATAAAAATATAATAGCAGAAGATTTTTTGTAAATTATCAATGCAGATGATAAAATAAATTTTAATTACAAAAAAACAATCAGGAGGACACGCACATGAAGATCTATGTCGACCAAAATGCGGGCCGCAGCGGAAACGGTTCCCGCGAGATGCCGTTTCGCCGTATCAACGATGCCGCCCAGGCGGCCCGGCCCGGCGATGAAGTTCTGGTGGCGCCCGGTGTTTACCGGGAATATGTGAATCCCCGATATGCCGGAACCAAAGACGCCCGGATCACCTACCGCAGCACGACGCCGCTGGGAGCGGTGATCACCGGCGCGGAGGAAGTGAAAGACTGGAAGCCGTATCAGGGCACCGTATGGGTCTGCCGGATTGACAACTCCATTTTCGGAAATTATAACCCCTACACCACCTATGTGTACGGAGACTGGTACTTTGCCGGACGCAGCAGGCACACCGGCGCAGTGTACCTCAACGACCGGATGCTGTATGAGGCGGACACGCTGGAGGAGTGTATCCGCGGCGAGGTCTACGACTGCTCTTGGGAGCCGGAGGCTTCCGTCTTCAAGTGGTATGCCAGCCAGGAAGGCGGCGAGACCGTCATCTACGCCAATTTCCAGGGGAAAAATCCCAATGAGGAGAAGGTGGAGATCAATGTCCGCCGGGAATGTTTCATGCCCTCCCGGACCGGCATCGGTTACATAACCGTCAGCGGATTTCTCATCACCAAGGCGGCCACCACCTGGGCGCCGCCCGCCGCTTACCAGGACGGTATGATCGGCCCTCACTGGTCCAAAGGCTGGATCATCGAAGACTGTGAAATCAGCAACAGCAAATGTGCCGGTATTTCTCTGGGAAAATATCTGGATCCGGACAATGACCACTACTTTACAAAAAAGCATCTGAAAAGCCCCACCCAGATGGAGCGGGATGCTGTCTGCCGCGGTCAGTATCACGGATGGCTGAAGGAGAAGGTGGGCAGCCACATCATCCGCCGCTGCAACATTCACCACTGTGAACAGGGCGGCATCATCGGACGGATGGGCGGCGTGTTCTCCATCATTGAAGACAATCACATCCATCACATCAACAACATGATGGAGCTGGGCGGCGCGGAGATCGCCGGCATCAAGATGCACGCCGCCATCGATGTGATTTACCGGCGCAATTACATCCACCACTGCACCATGGGAATCTGGTGCGACTGGGAGGCACAGGGCACCCGCATCACCCAGAACCTGTTCCATGACAATCAGAAACCGCCCTTCGCCAGACAGCTGAAAGGCGGCATGATGAGCCAGGATATTTTCGTGGAAGTGGGCCATGGTCCCACGCTGATCGACAATAACATTCTGCTCTCCGACGCCTCCCTGCGAATGGCCACCCAGGGCATTGCCATGGTTCACAATCTGATCTGCGGCGCGCTCACCTGTGTGGGAGGCGGCACCGGCCCCCGGTATACGCCCTACCATATTCCCCACCGGACCGAGGTGATGGGATTTATGACCATCCTTCACGGAGACGACCGGTTCTACAACAATATTTTCGTGCAGAAATGGCCGTCCGCTCCTTTTGTGACCCCGCGCGACAGCTCCGAGGGCACCGATGAGGAAAACCGTGAAGTGGGCACCCATGTGATGGATGAGTATCCCACCTATGAGGAGTGGATCCGGATGTTTGACATGGATACGGACACCCCGGATATGGTAAAACTGGAACCGGCCCACAGCCACCGACTTCCCGTGTGGGTGAAGGACAACGCCTATTTCAACGGCGCGAAGGCCTGCCGGAAGGAAACCCGCAACCTGGTGGATACCCGGCATACTGTCACCGTGGAGGTGGAGACCGTGGACGGCCATCCGGTGCTGATCACCGATCTGTACGACCATCTGGGCGATTTTTCCGTGGGTATGGTCAACAGTGCTATCCTGGGACGTGCCTTTGAGCCGGAAGAGCGCTTTGAAAATCCGGACGGAACGGATATTGTCTTTGACAGCGATTATTTCGGAAATCACAGAGGAACCCGGATTCTTCCAGGTCCCTTTGCTTCGGCTGACAGTGTTGGGAAAAAGCTTTTCTGAGGCCGCTTACACGGCTGCTTTTTCGGAATTGTTCTCTTTTCCTTTAAATACGTGATGTCCCTCGCTCCACAGCTTCCGTGCCGTGGGCTCCCAGTCGGCCGCGTATTTCTTACATTTTTCACACAGCTCCTCGGCGGTCTCCGGATCCTGATAATCCGTGTTCACTGCTCCGGTTTCCTTCACCAGCCGGGGCAGCCGGTCCGGATTTTCCAGCATCGGACAGGGCCGCAGATGGTTGCTGTTGAAGGGCTGGTTGTCGTGATAAGCCTGGAAAATGGGGCTTCTCAGAGCATCCAGCAGAGAGCAGTCGTGAATATTCACGTTGGAGTAGTGAATGAACACGCAGGGTTCCACATCGCCTTTGGCGTTGATATGCAGATATCTTCTTCCTCCCGCGATGCAGCCGCCCACATACTCGCCGTCGTTCTGGAAATCCATACCGAAAATGGCCTTCGTCTGGCGGAAATGACGGATCCGGTGATACATCTCTTCCCTCTGCTCCGGGGTCGGCATCAGCTCCGGCACCGCGCCTTTGCCCACCGGCATATAGTGGAAATACCACACAAACAGCGCGCCGCTCTCGATCATCATATCGTAAAATGCCTCGCTGCTGATATCCTCAAAGTTCTGACTGGTATAGCAGGTGGAAATACCGAAGGGCAGCTTATGGTCCTTCATCAGCTGCATGGCGTGACGAACCTTGTTGTACACACCGCTGCCGCGGCGTCCGTCATTGGCCGTCTCAAATCCTTCCAGGCTAATGGCCGGAACAAAGTTCTTCACCCGCAGCATTTCCTGACAGAACTCCTCATCGATCATGGTTCCATTGGTGAAAGCCAGGAATTCACAGTCCGGGTGCATTTCGCAGATTTTCATCAGATCCTTTTTCCGTACCGTAGGCTCGCCGCCGGTATAAATATACATATAAGTTCCCAGCTCTTTTCCCTGTTTCACAATGGAATCGATATCCGCCAGGCTCAGGTTGAACTGGTGGCCGTATTCTGCCGCCCAGCAGCCGGTACAGTTCAGATTACAGGCTGTGGTGGGATCCAGCAGGATGGCCCAGGGAATATTGCAGTTGTATTTTTCCGCCATTTCATCCTGGGTAACGCTTCCCTTCAAGCTGGCGTTGGTGATGAAGTTCCGGAAGAAGGCTCTCCGCACACCGGGATCCAGCTCATACAGCCGGAGAATCAGCTGATACCAGTTATTTTTTTCCTCAATGGCATTTCGGATTGCGTTTCTCTGGCCCACATACCAGTCTTCCGGCACCAGCCGGTCTACCCATGCCATCAGCCTCGGGATATTCTCTTCCGGATTGCTGTCCAGATATTTCAGCGCCTGATTTACGGTAAATGCTTTCATAGTGTCTTTGATAGATGTACCCATATGTATAACCTCCTACTGTTTTCAGCCCTTTGGGGAAGGCTGTAATTTATCTTCAGGCCTCCCGCAGGTTTTCACACCTGCGGGAAACCCTGTTATGCTTCCAGAATTTCCATAAATTCTTCGCCTGTGATGGTCTCTTTCTCGTAAAGATACTGAGCCAGCTCATCCAGCTTCTGCCGGTTCTCCTGCAGGATCTGCATGGCCTTGGCGTGCTGCCGTTTCACCAGTTCCACCACCTGCCGGTCAATCTCTGCCTGCGACTCGGCGGAGCAGGCCAGAGACGTATCTCCGCCCAGATACTGGTTATTTACGGTTTCCATGGCCACCATATCGAAATCCTGACTCATGCCGTACCGGGTGATCATGGCCCTGGCCAGCTTTGTGGCCTGTTCGATATCGTTGGAAGCTCCTGTGGAGGATGTCTGGAAGATCAGCTCCTCCGCGGCCCGTCCTCCGGTGAGTGTGGCAATCTTATTCTCCAGCTCTTCCTTCAGCATCAGATAATGGTTGCCTTCCTCCACCTGCATGGTGTAACCCAGAGCCCCCGAAGTTCTCGGTACAATGGTGATTTTCTGTACCGGCGCGGAATGGGTCTGCATGGCCGCCACCAGCGCATGGCCCACCTCGTGATACGAAACGATCCGTTTCTCCTGGTCGGTGAGAATTGCGTTCTTTTTCTGATATCCGGCAATAACCACCTCAATACTTTCCTCCAGATCCAATTGGGTCACATATCTTCTGCCGTCACGGACCGCCCGCAGCGCCGCCTCGTTGATGATATTGGCCAGCTCCGCTCCGGAAGCTCCCGAAGCCATTCTCGCGATCTTATTGAAATCCACGCTTTCATCCAGCTTCACCTTTTTGGCATGAACCTTCAGGATTTCCTCTCTTCCCTTCAGATCCGGCAGCTCCACCGGCACCCTCCGGTCAAATCTGCCCGGACGGGTCAGGGCGGGATCCAGAGATTCCGGCCGGTTGGTGGCCGCCAGAATAATCACGCCGTTGTTACTCTCAAAGCCGTCCATTTCCGTCAGCAGCTGATTCAATGTCTGCTCCCGCT
>DVON01000196.1 GCA_018713585.1 Candidatus Pullilachnospira stercoravium
CAGAATTATTTGTAGAAATTTTGTGGAAGTAAACAGCAAGGATTATGGATTGCCGGAAATGCAAAAATTAGCAGCTGAATATACGGCTGATAAAGTGGTAGAAATTGCCGGATACGCACATATGTATGTGATTGAACAAGAAAAAGAAATCGTAGGAGTTGGTGCAATTTCAAGCTTTTGGGGAAGTGAGACAGAAAGTATTCTACTGACAATCTTTGTACTGCCGGAACTACATAGCAAAGGAATAGGACGTTTGATCATCAATACCTTAGAAAAAGATGATTTGTATAAACGAGCCAACAGAGTGGAGATTCCGGCATCTATTACGGCAACAGAATTCTATAGAAAATTCGGTTATGATTATAAAAATGGAGAAAAAAAGTTGGATGATGAAGGACATTATCGTTTGGAAAAGTTTAAGGAGGTCACAATATGATTTTAGAAGAATTTGATCCGGAAAGAAAAGCAGTCATCAACCCGCAGGATTTTATTTCCCCGGTGGAGAACATGCCGAAAGTGGCGGTCACCTGTTACTCAAACGCCACTTTCGAGCGGATGGTGAAGGAACTGGATGCCAGACAAATTGCCAAAACCGATACGGCCAACGGCACGAAACCGGTGTACGGGGCCATTTACCGGGGAACCCCGGTGGCCCTGGCCATGATCGATGTGGGAGCGGCCATGAGTGCGGCAATGCTGGAGGATTTATTTGTCATGGGCGTGGAAAAAGTGGTTGTTTTCGGCACCTGCGGCGTTCTGGAAAAGGAGATCGAAGACTGTTCCGTTATCATTCCGGATTGCGCGGTGCGGGACGAGGGAACCAGCTACCATTACGCGCCGCCTTCCGATGAGATTCCGGTGAATGAAAAACACCGGGAACTGTTTGAAAATCTGCTGAAAGAGCTGCATGTTCATTATACCGTCGGAAAAACCTGGAGTACCGATGCCTTTTACCGGGAAACTCCCGGGAAAGTTCTCCACAGAAAACAACAGGGCTGTATCTGCGTGGACATGGAATGCTCGGCAAATGCGGCTGTGGCTCAGTTCAGGGGAAAGGAACTGGTTCAGTTTTTCTACGCTGCCGACAATCTGGACGCGGAAAAATGGGAAGCCCGCAGTCTCGCCAATGAATCCAGACTGGAAGAAAAAGACCGGATTGCCGCCATTGCCCTGGAACTGGCTGTGAGGATTTGAAAATGGAGCGCGTGTGTCAGAGTCTGTTGGCGGAATTTACGGAAAGAAGCAGAGAAATTTTGGGGGACAATCTCACTGGGATCTATCTGCACGGCTCCCTGGCCATGGGATGTTTTTGCTGGCAGGAAAGTGACATCGATTTGCTGGTGGCGGTAAAAAATCCGTTTCCCGATGTACAGAAGCGCCGGTATATGGATATGGTAACCGAACTGAACGGACGCGGCCCCGCAAAGGGGATAGAGCTCAGTGTGATCCGGGAGTCGGTATGCAGGCCGCCGGTATATCCGACTCCCTATGAACTTCATTTTTCCATCGCTCACCTGGACTGGTACCGGAGGGATCCCGGGGATTATATCCGAAAAATGAAAGGGACGGACAAGGATCTGGCGGCGCATATCATGATCCTTTATTACCGGGGAAAAACCATTTTTGGAAAGCCTTGCCGGGAGGTGTTTCTGCCGCCGTTCGACGGGGAGTATTTTGACAGCATCTGGTGCGATGTACAAAATGCCGCGGAGGAAATCACCGGGAATCCGGTGTATCTGATTCTCAATCTGTGCCGGGTGCTGGCTTATAAAAAAGAGCATTTGATCCTGTCCAAGGAAGAAGGAGCTTCCTGGGCTCTCGACAGGCTGCCCGCCGGATACCGGACTCTGATTTTTCAGGCAGCGGAAGCGTATCGGACCGGTGCTTCTATGGATGTGGGGGAATCCTGTGCCGTAGAATTTGCGGAGTATATGCTGCGTGAGATAAGGAAATTGTGATAGCGTATTTTGAAGAAACTTACAGGAGGGGAACATGAGAGTATTTATATGCGGAGGCGGAGCAGGAGCGCAGACTGCACTGGCCAGAAAATATTTAAATGAAAGCATTGACCATACGAAACCCTGTCTATATATACCGCTGGCTATGGAGCCGGAGCGATATGACGGGTGCCGGAAATGGATTGCCGGAGAGCTTTCGGATGTGAATATTCCTGAGATACGAATGGTAAGGAGCGCCCGGGAACTGGAAGAGGCAGAGCTGATGGATTACAGTATGATCTTTCTGGGCGGTGGGAATACCTTTCACCTGCTGTGCGAACTGAAGAAATGTAACTTTCTTTCCAGAATGAAAAGTTATCTGGAAAAGGGCGGGGTGGCCTTCGGCGGCAGTGCCGGCGCGATTTTGTTCGGCAAGGATTTGGATGCCTGTACCTTTGATGATTCCAATGAAACCCATATGCAGGAAACAAAAGGACTGGACCTTCTTTGCGGAATATCCATTGCCTGTCATTATACCAACCGGACGCCGCAGCGGCAGGAAGCGTTCCGGCGATTCCTTCTGGAACTGTCAAAAGGGAAAAAGATCGCAGCACTTCCCGAAGAAACCACGCTGCTTTTGGAAGACGGGGTCTGCAAGCGTATCGGAGGACCGCTTTACTATTTTGAAAACGGAGAAGAAAAAGTGGAAGACCGGGACTTGCAGGTTTCTTAAAGGAGGCCTCAAAAAGATCTTGTTTTGCGGCTGTGCGGCCAGAGGGCTGTGCGGCTGCACATTTTCATCATTCTTGCCCGTTTCAGGGCATTGTTTCCAAAACAGTACAATTTCATAACAGCCGCAGAGAGAAGGCGGAAGAAAAGCGGATTTTGTACTTCCCACCACCTGGAAAGTGTGATATCATTTACCCAAAGGAAGGTATCCTTTTCTGCTGCCTGAATCTTTGCAGAAAAGGAGGATTTCATGTCAAATGCAAATGAAAATTTTATTATGCTTCCCACCGTGGACATCTGTTTCAAAGAGTTGATGAAAAATGAAAATGTCCGCCGGGGATTTATAGCGGCACTGATGGGAGTGCCGCCGGAAAAGATCCGCAGAACCGTACTGAAGGACGGCACGTTGCCGCCGGAATACGGGACGGACAAACTGGGGCTTCTGGACGTGAAGGTGATTCTGGATAACGGCGTTCAGATCGATATAGAAATGCAGGTGGCATTTTTTGCCCATTGGGATGCCAGGGTGCTTTTCTATCTCAGCCGGATGATATCCGGCCAGCTGGGGAAAGGGGAAGCATACGGCGAACTGAAAAAATTACCGGATGAAGTGGAGAATGAGGATATCCTCATCCGCTGGATGCGTTTTTTGGGCGGGAAAAACAGAGAGGAGCTGGAACGCATGGCAAAGACAGATATGTATATCGAAGAGGCTTATCAGGATCTAAACTGAAAAAAAGCGAATGGTAGAGAAAAAGCTGGCCAGAGGGAAATCTCCAGATCAGATTGCGGAGGAACTGGAAGAAGACCTGGAGACGATTTACCGTCTCATAAAGGAAGTGAAAGAATCCGTACCGTCCGGAGTGTAACCGGCGGTACGCATGGGAGAGTGTCCGCTGCCATGAAAGCACAGGGACCATTGGACCATTCCATATCGGAGGATGCCGCAGCGGTTTCCTGCCGCCAGTTCAGCCTTGACAGGTGTATTTCCATATAATAGAATAGCAGAAGCGTGTGAAGTGAACCCCTGCGGGGATACCTTGATGGCCATACGGCCAATAAATAGGAAATCCCGCAAGGGGATAACCTTGATGGCCATACGGCCGATACATTAGGAAATTATTATGGAGGTATACAGTGGCTGATTATACAAATGAAATAAAAAAGAGAAGAACCTTTGCGATTATCTCGCACCCGGATGCCGGTAAAACCACCCTGACGGAAAAATTCCTGCTGTACGGCGGGGCCATCAACCTGGCGGGCAGTGTGAAGGGCAAAGCGACGGCCCGCCATGCGGTTTCCGACTGGATGGAGATTGAGAAGGAGAGAGGTATTTCCGTGACCTCTTCCGGTCTCCAGTTCAACTATGACGGATACTGCATCAATATTCTGGACACCCCGGGCCATCAGGATTTCTCGGAGGATACTTACCGGACGCTGATGGCAGCGGATTCGGCGGTGATGGTGATTGATGCCTCAAAGGGTGTGGAGGCCCAGACCAGAAAGCTTTTCAAGGTCTGCGCCATGCGGCATATCCCTATTTTTACTTTCATCAACAAGCTGGACCGGGATGCCAACGATACCTTTGAACTGCTGGATGATATCGAGAAGGAGCTGGGGATTCCCACCTGTCCGGTGAACTGGCCCATCGGTTCCGGAAAGGCATTCCGGGGTGTATATGACCGGGATACGGAGAAGGTGCTGATTTTCTCCGACACCATGAAGGGAACGAAGGAAGGCGTTGAGGAGGAGATTGCGCTGGGAGATTCCAGAATCGACGAGGTGATGACGCCGGATCAGAAGGAACAGCTGCTGGAGGAGATCGAGCTTCTGGACGGGGCCAGCGCGGAATTTGATCAGGAGGAAGTGAGCGCGGGACGCCTGTCTCCGGTATTTTTCGGATCGGCGCTGACCAACTTCGGCGTGGAGACTTTCCTGAAGCATTTCCTGGCAATGACCTCTTCGCCGCTGCCCAGGACGGCGGACTGCGGGGTGATCGACCCCATGAAAGAGGAGTTCTCCGCCTTTGTTTTTAAGATTCAGGCCAATATGAACCGGGCGCACAGGGACCGGATCGCTTTCATGCGCATCTGTTCCGGAAGATTCGACGCGGGCATGGAGGTATACCATGTGCAGGGAGACAAAAAGATGCGTCTGTCCCAGCCGCAGCAGATGATGGCCCAGGACCGGCATATCGTGGAGGAAGCCTATGCGGGCGATATCATCGGTGTCTTTGATCCGGGTATCTTTTCCATCGGAGACACGGTGTGCACGCCGGGAAAGAAGTTTGCCTATGAGGGAATTCCCACCTTCGCGCCGGAACATTTCGCCAGGGTACGGCTTCTGGACAGCATGAAAAGAAAACAGTTTGTCAAAGGCGTCACACAGATCGCCCAGGAAGGAGCTATCCAGATTTTCCAGGAATTTTCCGGAGGTATGGAGGAAATCATTGTGGGAGTGGTGGGCGTGCTGCAGTTTGACGTGCTGAAATTCCGGCTGGAGAAGGAGTACAACGTGGATATCCGTCTGGAGAATCTTCCCTATGAACATATCCGCTGGATTGCCAATAAGGAAGAGGTGGACGTGGAGAAACTGACGGGAACCTCCGATATGAAGAAGGTTCGCGACATGAAAGGAAATCCGCTGCTGCTGTTTGTCAACCCCTGGAGCGTGGGCATGACACTGGACCGGAACGAGGGCCTGAAATTAGAGGAGTTTGGCAAAAACTGAGGGAACCCCCTTTTAATTTAAGCGTATTTTTGCTATAATAGGAAAAAGGTGAAAATTGTCTGCCTGTTACGGCAGAATATGCTCTAAGGAGGTTTCGACATGGCTGAGAACAAGAATGACGTAAGAGACACGTATACCATATATGACGACCAGAGCATCGGAAAGGTGCAGATCGCCGATGAGGTTGTGGCAATCATTGCCGGCCTGGCGGCCACGGAAGTGGAAGGTGTGGCATCCATGGCAGGCAACATAACCAACGAGCTGGTGGGCAAGCTGGGAATGAAGAACCTTTCCAAGGGTGTGAAGGTGGATGTCCTGGAGAATGTGGTGTGTGTAAACCTGAATCTGAATCTGGAGTACGGTTACAGCATCCCGGAGACCTGCAGAAAGGTGCAGGACAAAGTGAAGACAGCCATCGAGAACATGACAGGACTTCAGGTGTCGGATGTGAATATCAGCATTGCCAGCGTGGAGATGGAACAGACAAAGTAAAAGAACATGCGGGCAGATCCGCGGAAGATAGGAAGAGGGAGTCGTTGGCGGGACTCCCTTTTTTTCCAGCAGACTGCAGGCGGGCCGGCAGGAAAGAAGGCTTTGGGCTGCCCCGCCGCAAAGCGCTGACCGGATATCCCGCTGTTTTACAGCGATACAAGCCTGATGCCCCGTTGCTCGCAGCGGGGTATTTGACACACGGGGGACAGGCAGAAGAGGACGGCTTAAACTGCTGCCGTTTCTGCAGGCGCAGGCTGCCGGGACCACGGTTGGAAAAATGGACGACATGGAGGAGAGAATGGGTAGAAGAGAACTGAGAGAGAATATTTTTAAACTTCTGTTTATGACAGAATTTAATGCCGCCGAGGATCTGGGACAGCAGAACAGCCTGTATTTTGAGGACATCCAGGATCTGAAGGAGAAGGACAGGGTCTATATGCAGGAAAAGCTGGAGCGGATCCGCGAAAAGCTGCCGGAGATCGACGAGAAGCTGAATACAGTCAGCAAAGGGTGGAAAACCAGCAGAATGGGGAAGGTGGATCTGTCCATTCTCCGTCTGGCGGTTTACGAGATCCTTTTTGACGAGGATGTTCCCACCGGCGTGGCCATCAACGAGGCGGTGGAGCTGGCCAAAAAGTTCGGGGGAGACGATACCCCGTCCTTTGTAAACGGTCTTCTGGGCCGGATGGTCAAAGCGGATGAGTAATGTTTATACGGTCAGCCAGGTAAACAATTATATCAAAAACATGTTTACCCAGGATTTTATGCTGAACAGGATCGCCGTGCAGGGGGAGGTTTCCAACTGCAAATACCATAGCTCCGGGCATCTGTATTTTTCCCTGAAGGACGGGGGCGGTGCCATTGCCTGCGTGATGTTCGCGGGACAGCGGAAGGGGCTGGCCTTTTCCATGAAAAACGGTGACCGGGTGGTGGTGAACGGCAGCGTCAGCGTCTATGAGCGGGACGGCCGCTATCAGCTGTATGCCCGGGAGATCCGCCTGGAAGGGGAGGGTGCGCTCTACGAGCAGTTTCTTGCCCTGAAGCGGCAGCTGGAGGAGATGGGAATGTTTGCGCCGGAGTATAAGCGGCCCATTCCCGCCTATATCCGCCGGCTGGGGGTGGTGACGGCTCCCACGGGAGCGGCCATCCAGGATATCCGCAATATTGCGGGGCGCAGGAATCCGTATGTACAGGTTATTCTGTATCCCGCCCTGGTGCAGGGCGAAGGGGCGGCAAGCAGCATTGTCCGCGGCATCGAAGCGCTGGACGAGCTGGGGGTGGACGTGATCATTGTGGGAAGAGGCGGAGGCTCCATGGAGGATCTGTGGGCCTTCAATGAGGAACCGGTGGCCAGGGCGATCTTTCAGTGCCGGACGCCGGTGATCTCCGCGGTGGGCCATGAGACAGACGTGACCATCGCGGACTTCGCCGCGGATCTGCGGGCGCCTACGCCCTCGGCGGCGGCGGAGCTGGCTGTTTTTGATATCCGGGAATTTCAGGATAAGCTGGATACCATCGGGGCAAGGCTTCAGACCCAGATGTCGGGGCGGATCTCCCGGGCCCGGCAGATGGCGGAGGGATACCGGAGAACACTGGGCTATCTCAGTCCGGAAAACCAGATCCGGGAGAAGCGGATGTATCTGATGACGGCGGAAGAGAAACTGAGCCGGCAGATGGAACTGCTTCTGCAGAAAAAAAGGCATGCGCTTCAGCTGTATATCGAACGGATGAAAGGTCTGTCCCCCCTGGAAAAGCTCAATCAGGGCTTTGCCTATGTGGAGAAGGATGGCCGGGCAGTGAAGGAAACCGGCCAGGTGAAAGAGCAGGATCTTTTGACGGTGCATGTCAGCGACGGGCGTATCTGGGCCCGTGTGGAGAAAACGGAAAAGGGAGGAAATTCCGATGGAAAAAGAGAAGATAAGTGTGGAGGAGGCCTTCGCACAGCTGGATGAGATTGTACAACGGCTGGAGAGCGAGGAGATTCCTCTGGAGGAATCCTTCCGGGTTTATCAGAAAGGCATGGAGCTTCTGAAATACTGTAGCGAAAAAATCGATACTGTGGAGAAAAAGATGATGAAGCTCAATGAAAATGGTGAGCTGAGTGAATTTTGAGGAAGAGCTGAAAAAAAGAAAAGAACGGGCAGAGGAAATCCTGGAGGCTTATCTTCCAGCGGAGGAGGGATTTGCCGCCGGGCTGGCCCGGGCTATGAATTACAGCATGAGAGCGCCGGGAAAGCGGCTGCGCCCTGTCCTGATGGAGGAAACCTACAGGATGTTCGGAGGAGAGGAGCGGACGGTGGAGCCTTTCATGGCGGCCATGGAGATGATTCACACCTCCTCCCTGATCCATGACGATCTGCCGGCCATCGACAACGATGACTGGCGCAGGGGGAGAAAGACCACCCATGTGGTGTACGGGGAGGCCATGGGAATTCTGGCGGGAGACGCGCTGTTGAACTACGCCTATGAGACCGCAGCCAGAGCCTTTGAGATGGCTCCCGGAGATGTGCGGGTGGAGCGGGCCTTTGCGCTGCTGACCCGTAAAACCGGGATATACGGTATGCTGGGGGGACAGAGCGTGGATGTGACTAATGAAGGACGTCCCTTAAATCAGGAGATGCTGGACTATATTTATCTGAACAAAACTTCTGCGCTGATTGAAGCGGCCATGATGACGGGAGCCATTTTGGCCGGCGCAGATTCCGGTGAGACGGAGGTGGTCCGCAGGGCCGCCGAAAAAATCGGGCTGGCCTTTCAGATCCGGGATGATATTCTGGATGTGACTGCCAGCGATCTTGAATTGGGGAAACCGGCAAAAAGTGATGAGAAAAATCATAAGGTGACCTATGTAACCCTCAGGGGACTGGAGGAGGCCATCCGGGATGTGGAGACCATTTCCCGGGAAGCGGTGGAGCTTCTGGAGGGACTGCCGCAGAAAAACGAATTCCTTCTGCAGCTGGTGAAAGAACTGGTTTCCCGCAGGAAGTAGAGGACGGATGAAATGATGTTAGACAGGATAACAAAGCCAAATGACGTAAAAAAGCTGACGCTGGAGGAGTGTGAGCAGCTGGCGGATGAGATCCGTCAGTTTCTGATCCGTTCCTTAAGTGAAACCGGCGGCCATCTGGCGCCTAACCTGGGAGTGGTGGAGCTGACCATAGCGCTGCACCGGGTGTTGAATTTTCCCAAGGACAAGCTGATCTGGGATGTGGGCCATCAGGCGTACACCCATAAGATTCTCACCGGCAGAAAAGACCAGTTTCCCACGCTGAGGAAAACAGACGGTCTCAGCGGATTTCCCAAAAGGAAGGAAAGCGACTGCGATGCCTTCGATACGGGGCACAGTTCCACTTCCATTTCGGCGGGGCTGGGACTTGTGCGGGCCAGGGAGCTTCAGGGAGAGAATTTTACTGTCATATCGGTGATCGGCGACGGCGCGCTGACGGGCGGAATGGCTTACGAAGCGCTGAACAATGCCGCAGATCTGAATAAAAACTTTATCATTGTACTCAATGATAACGAGATGTCCATCACGAAAAACGTAGGCGGTATGTCCAACTATCTGGGAAATATCCGTACAGCCGCGTCTTATACCGAGCTGAAAATAGGTGTCACCCAGGCGCTGAAAAAGATTCCACGGGTGGGGGAAGGAATGGTGGATGCTCTTCATAAAACCAAAAACAGTATCAAGCAGTTTGTGATTCCGGGGATGCTTTTTGAAAATATGGGTCTGACTTATCTGGGACCGGTGGACGGCCACAACATCAGTCAGATGGTGAAGGTGCTGCAGGAAGCCAAAAGAAAGGACGGTCCGGTGCTGGTGCATGTGCTGACGGAAAAGGGACGGGGATATGCCCCGGCAGTCCGCCATCCGGCCAGATTCCATGGAACGGCTCCTTTTGAGATTGAGACCGGCCTTCCGAAATCCAACGGGAAAGCCACATACACGGATATATTTTCCACAGTCATGCGGAAGTTCGGAGACCGGGAGAAGGATGTGGTGGCCATTTCAGCTGCCATGATTCCGGGTACGGGGCTGAAGCGTTTTGGAAATATGTTTCCCAACCGGATGTTTGATGTGGGAATCGCCGAGGAGCACGCGGTGACCTTCGCGGCGGGTCTGGCGCTGGGAGGCCTGCGGCCGGTGGTGGCTATCTATTCTTCCTTCCTGCAGCGGGCGGTGGATCAGATCCTGCAGGATGTGTGCATGCAGAATCTGCCGGTGGTGTTTGCCGTGGACCGGGCGGGACTGGTGGGAAGCGACGGGGAGACCCATCACGGGTGCTTCGACCTTTCCTATCTTTCCATGATGCCTAACATGACGGTGATGGCGCCCAAAAACAAATGGGAGCTGTCGGATATGTTGAAGTTCGCCATCCGCCAGAAGGGGCCGGTGGCCATCCGCTATCCCCGGGGAGAAGCCTATGACGGACTTCAGGAACACCGGGATCCCGTTTGCATGGGAAAGGCGGAGGTGATTGCCCGGGAAGGAGGCATCGCTCTTCTGGCGGTGGGAAGCATGGTGAAAATCGCCCGGGAAGCCCGCCGGATCCTGAAGGAACGGGGCTGCCGGGTGACGCTGGTAAATATGCGGTTTGTGAAGCCTCTGGATACCGGGCTGCTGGATCAGCTGGCAGAAGATCACAGCCTGTTTGTGACCCTGGAGGAAAATGTAAAAAGCGGCGGATTCGGAGAGGCAGTTCTGGCTGCCGCCGCCCGGAGAAAAGAGAAGTGGCCTCCGGTGCAGGTGATTGCCATCGAGGATCAGTTTGTGCCCCAGGGAAGTATTCCGGAGCTTCTGCACCGTCTGGGAATGGACGCGGAGGCAGTGGCAGACCGGACGTACCGGTGGTTTGAGGAGAGTAAAGAGACGGACAGGAGAGAAGAATGAAAGAACGCTTGGATGTACTGTTGGTGGGACGGGGGCTGGCGGCTTCCCGGGAGAAGGCCAAAGCCGTGATCATGGCCGGAAATGTTTATGTGGACGGCCAGAAGGAAGACAAGGCCGGTTCCATGTTTCCGGAGACGGTGAAGATTGAGGTCCGGGGCCATGTGCTCCCTTATGTGAGCCGGGGCGGGCTGAAGCTGGAGAAGGCCATGACCCGTTTTGATCTGGAACTGTCGGACAAGGTCTGCATGGACGTTGGGTCCTCCACCGGCGGATTTACGGACTGCATGCTGCAGAACGGCGCCAGGAAGGTGTATGCCGTGGATGTGGGCCACGGACAGTTGGACTGGAAGCTGCGCAATGACAGCCGGGTGGTCTGCATGGAGCGGACCAATATCCGCTATGTGACGCCTGAGGACCTGGCGGAGCCGGTACAGTTTGTCTCCATCGACGTTTCTTTTATCTCCCTGACCAAGGTGCTGGGACCGGTGCGGGAGCTGATGGAGGAAGGCGCCCAGGCCGTGTGCCTGATCAAGCCCCAGTTCGAGGCGGGAAGAGAGAAAGTCGGAAAAAAAGGAGTCGTAAGGGACCCGGCGGTACACCGGGAAGTGATCGACAAGGTGGCATCCTTCGCCCGGAGCATTTCCTTTGACACGATCCATCTGGATTTTTCTCCCATTAAAGGGCCGGAAGGAAATATCGAGTATCTCATCCACCTGGTGAAGCTGCCGGACGGCGCTATGGGAACCCGGATGGTGGATGCGGACAGCGTGGTGGCGGCGGCCCACGGGGAGCTGTCGGGCAGACAGGACGGCAGGTGACGGTATGGATAAATTTACGATCATAGCAAACAGCGTAAAGGACAGAAATTTTGTGGTTTCCCACAGAATCGCTGAATATCTCAGAAATAACGGGAAGGAATGTCTGATGCTGCAGGATACGGGGGAGGAGCAGAACGCTTCCTACCATTATACCGATCCCGACCGGATTCCGGACGATACCCAGTGCATCATTGTGCTGGGAGGAGACGGGACGCTTCTGCAGGCGGCCCGGGATGTGGTGGACAAGGACATCCCCCTGTTTGGTATCAACATGGGAACCCTGGGATATCTGGCGGAGATCGACCAACATTCCATTTATCCGGCGCTGGACCGGCTGATGAGCGACCGGTATACCATTGAGCGGCGGATGATGCTCTCCGGCACAGTTTATAAAAATGACAAGGTGGCGGTCAGCGATGTGGCGCTGAACGATATTGTCATCGGCCGGGAAGGCCCTCTGCGGGTGGTGCGTTTCAACAATTACGTCAATGGCACGTTTCTGAATTCCTATAAGGCGGACGGGATCATCGTCTCCACGCCCACGGGCTCCACAGGCTACAGCTTGTCTGCCGGAGGCCCCATCATTTCTCCCGCGGCATCCATGATTCTCATGACGCCGCTGGCTCCCCATACCCTGAATACCAGAAGCATTGTCTTTTCACCGGATGACCGGATCACCGTGGAGATCGGGGAGGGACGGGATCAGAACCAGGAGCATGGCATGGCCTCCTTCGACGGGGATACCAGCGTTTCCATGGTGACGGGGGACCGGATCGTGATTACCCGGTCGAAAAAGGATACCAGAATCATCAAAATCAACAACATCAGTTTTCTTGAGACGCTCAGGGAAAAGATGAGCAACAGTTAGACAGGAGGAAAAGGGCAATGAAGCTTGAGAGACATTCACAGATTATCCGGCTGATCAGTCAGTATGATATTGAGACACAGGAAGAACTGGCACAGAAGCTGAACGAAAGCGGTTTTCATGTAACCCAGGCTACGGTATCCAGGGACATCAGGGAGCTGAAGCTGACCAAAATCGCCAGGCCGGGAGGCGGTTCCCGCTACGCGGTGCTGCACAATGTGGATGAAGAGATGAGCCTGAAGTATATCAATGTGCTGAAAGCTTCTTTCCAGTCCATGGATCTGGCCCAGAATATTCTGGTGATCCGGACGGTGTCAGGCATGGCCATGGCTGCCGCCGCCGCCCTGGATGAGATGAATTTTCAGGAACTGGTGGGCTGCATTGCCGGAGACAACACCATCATGTGCGCCATGCGTAGCGCCGATGAAGCGCTGCTTCTGATGGAAAAAATAAGAAAAATGCTGGACAGTGTCGATTGAACCCGCGGGAATAAAAAGGGGAAAATATGTTATCCTATTTACATGTAAAAAATCTGGCGCTTATTGACGATGTGGAAGTGGAATTCGGTCCGGGTCTGAACATTCTCACCGGAGAGACCGGCGCGGGAAAGTCCGTGCTGATCGGTTCCATCAGCCTGGCTCTGGGAAAGAAAATGTCCAGGGAGATGATCCGCAACGAAAATCTGCCGGCGCTGGTGGAACTGGTTTTTTCTGTGGAAAATGAAAAATGCCGGGAAGCGCTGACCCGGATGGGCCATCCGCCGGAGGAGGGCCAGGTGATTATTTCCAGGAAAATCACCGGCGGGCGCAGCATCAGCAGAATGAATGGAGAGGTCTGCACGGCAGCCCAGGTGCGGGAAGCGGCTCTGCTGCTTCTGGACCTCCACGGCCAGCATGAGCATCAGTCTTTATTATACCGGGAAAAGCAGCTGGAAATTCTGGATGCTTTTGGAAAGGAATCTCTGCAGCAGGAAAAGGCGGCGGTGAAGGAGGCCTTTACCGTTTGGCAGAAGCTGCACCGGGAGCTTACGGAAAGCAGCCGCGATGAGGAACAGCGGCGCAGGGAAACGGCGTTTCTGGAATTTGAGATTAATGAGATACAGGAAGCAAACCCTGTCTGCGGGGAGGATGAGCGGCTGGAGCAGGAGTACCGGAAGATGTCCGGCAGCCGCCGGATTCTGGAGAGCCTGTCGCAGGTGCAGGAGCGGGCCGGCTACGAGACGGAAGGCGGCGCCGGCTCCCAGATCGGCCGGGCGGTGCAGGAGCTGTCCCGGGTGGTGCAGCTGGACGATCAGCTGGGACAGCTGTCCTCCACGCTGACGGATATTGACAGCCTGCTCAACGATTTCAATCGGGAACTTTCCGGGTACATGTCCGGCCTGGATTTTCCGGAGGAGGCCTTTTATGAGACGGAGCAGAGGCTGAATGTGCTGAATCATCTGAAATCCCGCTACGGCGCCACCATCCGCCAGGTGCTGGAGTACGCCGGGGAAAAACAGAAGGAACTGGAGCGGCTTTACAATTACGAAGCCTGGAAAAAGGAACTGGAAGAAAAAACGGCCGCCGCTGAGGAAAAGCTTCGCGAGGCCTGCCAGGCCCTGTCCGAAAAGCGGAAGATCCAGGCAAAAGTACTGGAGGAGAGCATCCGGGAGGGACTTCAGGATCTGAATTTTTCGGATGTGGTTTTTGAGATTGCCTTCGAGCGCACATCCGGATATACCCCGGGCGGCTGGGATAACATCGAATTCCGGATTTCCGCCAATCCGGG
>DVON01000197.1 GCA_018713585.1 Candidatus Pullilachnospira stercoravium
CCTGGTGCTGTAAGAAGTAAATTGTGACAGTGAAGCCGAGAGGCTGAACTGTTACAGTAAATGAGGTGAACAAGTATGAAATGGAAAAAATTTAAAATCAAGACAACCACGGAAGCGGAGGATATCATTATCAGCACCCTTTACGATATCGGGCTGGAGGGAGCGCAGATAGAAGACCATGTGCCTCTGACTGCCGTGGAGAAAGAGCAGATGTTTGTGGATATCCTTCCCGAGGGACCGGAAGATGACGGGATTGCCTGGCTCAGCTTTTTTGTGGAAGAGGATGAGGTGGGAAATCTGATTCTCAACGGAGAACCCGTCGGCGAGGAGGAGATCCTGCGGATGGTGCGCCAGGAGCTGGAAGGACTTCGGCCGTTCTGTGCCATCGGAGAAGGCACGATCACGGTGGATGAGACAGAGGACATTGACTGGATCAACAACTGGAAAAAATATTTCAAACAGTTTTACGTGGACGATATTCTGATCATTCCCTCCTGGGAAGAGGTGAAGGAAGAGGACCGGGATAAGATGATTATCCACATTGATCCCGGAACCGCCTTTGGCACCGGTATGCACGAGACCACCCAGCTTTGTATCCGGCAGCTGAAAAAGTACGTGACGCCCAAGACGGAGCTTCTGGATGTGGGAACTGGAAGCGGTATTCTCTCCATTATCGCATGCCGCTTGGGAGTTGCCCATGCGCTGGGAACGGATCTGGATCCCTGCGCGGTGCCGGCGGTGGAGGAGAACAAGGAAGCCAATGGAATTCCGGATGAGGCATTTACCATGATGATCGGAAATATCATCGATGATCCGGCCGTTCAGGAGGCGGTGGGCTACGACAAATATGATATTGTGGTGGCAAATATTCTGGCGGAGGTGCTGGTGCCTCTGACGCCGCAGGTGGTACACCATCTGAAACCGGGAGGTATTTATATCACCTCCGGAATTATTCAGGAGCGGGAGCAGATGGTCACGGAGGCTGTAGAGAAGGCCGGCCTGGAGCTGGTGGAAGTCACCCGCCAGGGAGAGTGGGTGTCTGTGACGGCGAGACGGCCGCTGTAGGAGGCATATGTATCGATTTTTTGTGGAACCGGGACAGGTTCATATGGAAGAAAAGCAGATTGTCATCACGGGCAGCGATGTGAATCATATGAAAAATGTACTTCGCATGAAGCCGGGAGAGGAAATCTCCGTCAGCGATGAAAGCGGCAGAGAATACGCATGTACGCTGAATGAGCTGGGAACGGAGCAGATCACTGCCCAGATTCTCTATGTCCAGGAAAGTGGTCTGGAGCTTCCTGCCAGAATCAGCCTGTATCAGGGCCTTCCCAAAAGCGATAAGATGGAATGGATTATCCAGAAAACCGTGGAGCTGGGAGTGGCGGAGATTATTCCCGTGGCCACAAAAAGGGCTGTGGTGAAGCTGGACGCAAAAAAGGGAGAGAGCAAAAGGAAACGATGGCAGGGCGTGGCGGAAAGCGCGGCCAAACAGTCGAAGCGGCTTATGATTCCCCAGGTGCATCCGGTGATGGATTTTCGAAGCGCCGTGGACCGGGCTGCCCTGGCGGATGTGCCTCTGATTCCTTATGAGATGGCCGGGGATATGGAAAAGACCCGGCAGCTGTTCGGCCGGATCCGTCCGGGGACGACGGCGGCCATTTTTATCGGACCGGAAGGCGGATTTGCCCCGGAGGAAGTGGAATACGCCCTGTCCAAAGGAGTGCTTCCCATCACGCTGGGAAAGCGGATCCTGCGGACGGAGACGGCGGGGATGACGGTGCTTTCGATTCTCATGTATCTGCTGGAGGGACAGAAGGATCCGGCAGAGGACGCGATGGACGGAAAGCCGGGAAAGGATGAGAGCGATGGAAGTATATCTGGATAATTCTGCCACCACCAGATGCCGCCCCCAGGTGCGGGATCTGGTGGTGAAAACCATGATGGAGGATTTTGGGAATCCTTCCTCCATGCACAGAAAGGGTGTGGAGGCAGAACAGTATGTGAAGCGTGCGGCGGAGGAGATCGCCCGGACACTGAAGGCGGATCCCAGGGAAATTTATTTCACCTCCGGCGGAACGGAGTCCAACAACTGGGCGCTGATCGGCACAGCCCTGGCAAACCAGCGGGCGGGCCGTCATATTGTCACCACCCGGATTGAGCATCCCGCCGTCTCCGCTCCCATACAGTTTCTGGAGCGGCAGGGATTTTCCGTTACCTGGCTGGACGTGGATGAAAACGGACGGGTCTCCCCAGAAGAACTGGAGGCGGCGGTGGGGCCGGAGACCATCCTGGTCTCCGTCATGTATGTGAACAATGAGATCGGCGCGGTGGAGCCGGTGGAGGAGATCGGCGGGAGAATCAAACGGAAAAATCCCAACACCTATTTTCATGTGGATGCCATCCAGGCTTACGGCAAATACCGGATCCGTCCCGGAAAAATGAATATTGATCTTCTGTCGGCCAGCGGCCACAAGATTCACGGGCCAAAGGGAACCGGATTTCTCTATGTGGGCCAGAAGGTAAAGCTGTTTCCCTATATTTACGGAGGGGGACAGCAGCAGGGTATGCGTTCCGGCACGGACAATGTGCCGGGAGCGGCCGGCCTGGGAGAGGCGGCAAGGCTGGCCTATGAAAATCTGGAAGAGACGGTGGCCCGCATGAGAGAACTGAAGAACTATTTTGTGGAGGAGCTTCGCGGGCTGGATCAGGTGACGATCCACGGGCTTACGGGGGAGGACAGCGCGCCGCATATTGTCAGCGCTTCTTTCGCGGGCGTGCGCAGCGAGGTATTGCTGCATACGCTGGAGGACCGGGGAATCTACGTGTCCGCCGGAAGCGCCTGCTCCACCCATAAGAGAAATCAGAGTCCCACGCTGACCGCCATCGGACTGCCGGCGCCCCTTCGGGAATCGGCGGTGCGGTTCAGCTTCAGCGATGAGACCAGCCGCGAGGAACTGGATTACACGCTTACGGTGCTGCGGGAAGTGCTGCCCATGCTGCGGCGGTATGCCAGAAAGTAGGAGGAAGAGGATGTTTAAAGCATTTCTGATCAAATATGCGGAAATTGGAATCAAGGGAAAAAACAGATATCTTTTTGAAGACGCGCTGATCCGCCAGATCCAGCACGCCCTGAAAGATGTGGACGGCAAATTCCAGGTGACCAAGGAACAGGGAAGGGTCTATGTGGAGCCGGAAGGCGAATTTGACTATGAGGACACGGTGGATGCGCTGAAGAGGGTATTCGGCATTGCGGAGATCTGTCCGGTGATGATCTGCCAGGACAATGGCTTTGAGGCCCTGGCGGAAGATTTGCTGAGGTATGTGGATCATGTGTATCCGCAGAAGAACAGAACCTTTAAAATGCATGTGCGCCGGGCCAGAAAGAGCTATCCCGGCACGTCCATGAGTCTGAACGCGGATCTGGGCGAGCGGATTCTTAAGGCTTATCCGGAGATGAAGGTGGATGTGCACCATCCGGAAATCCTGCTGGTGGTGGAGATCCGGGAACGGATTTATATCTATTCTGAGACCATTCCCGGGCCGGGAGGAATGCCGGTGGGTACCAACGGGAAAGCCATGCTGCTGCTGTCCGGCGGAATCGACAGCCCGGTGGCAGGCTATATGATCGCCAAACGGGGCGTCCAGATCGACGCCGTGTACTTCCATGCGCCGCCCTACACCAGCGAGCGGGCAAAGCAGAAGGTGGTGGATCTGGCGCGGCTGGTGGCCCGCTACAGCGGCCCCATCAACCTGCATGTGGTGAATTTTACGGATATTCAGCTGTACATCTATGATCAGTGCCCCCATGACGAGCTGACCATTATCATGCGCCGCTATATGATGCGCATTGCCGAGGAGATCGGAAAGGCCAACAAGTGTCTGGCGCTGATTACGGGAGAGAGTATCGGTCAGGTGGCCAGCCAGACGGTGCAGAGTCTGGCCGCCACCAATGAGGTGTGCACCATGCCGGTGTTCCGGCCGGTGATCGGCTTTGACAAACAGGAAATCATCGACATCGCGTACAAAATCAACACCTACGAGACATCCATTGAGCCTTATGAGGACTGCTGCACCATTTTCGTGGCAAAGCATCCGGTGACAAAGCCCAATGTTCAGGTGATCCGCCGGTCGGAGGAAAAGCTGCAGGAGAAGATTGACGATATGGTGAAAACCGCGGTGGAAACCGCGGAAGTGATCCGGATTCACTGACAGTGGCGGGTCGCACAAACGGCATCTTCCGTTTTGCCGCCGTGCGATCCCCGCGGAGCGTTTTCACGTCATGGGAAGGTAATTTCCTGTGACATGAAAAAACTGCGTCTCCCAGGGAGACGCAGTGAATATTCAAAGTTGTGCGGACTGCCGGTTACGGCACGGTCTCCTGTTTGCGCCCGCAGGCGGCACAGGCACCGCGAAATGTCCGGATGTCAGATGATATAGGGCTTCAGGGTATCCAGTACGCTGTCCAGGTTGCTGCCCTCCGCATGTACATTCAGATCGATGGGTTTGGAAAGATCCAGGCTGAAAATACCCATAATAGATTTG
>DVON01000198.1 GCA_018713585.1 Candidatus Pullilachnospira stercoravium
TCCACCACGCAGACGCGGCAGGCGCCGATTTCATTGATATCTTTCAGATAACACAGGGTCGGAATGTGAACCTGCGCGCTGCGGGCCGCTTCCAGAATTGTCGTTCCTTCTTTGACGGAAACGGGGATTCCATTGATTGTCAGATTTACCATTTCTCCACTCTGCCTCCTTTCAGAATACCAAATCCAAAATGATCACACCTGAGACACCGGCTGGCTTCCTGAGCGGCTTCCTCACAGGTCATGCCGCACTCGATCAGTTCAAAATCTTTCGCGCGGGCGGAGGGCTGCCGCTCTTTCATGTTGACCCGGGCACAGCTTGGCCGGTTGGTCTGCCGCACATCCGGGATCTCCACATCCGCGGAAATTACATGATGATATCCCAGATATTCATCGATATTGGCGGCCGCCACCTTTCCTGCAGCGATGGCCCGGATTACCGTGGCGGGCCCCGTCACACAGTCCCCTCCGGCAAATACTCCGGTGATATCCCTGACGTTCACGCCGCTCCAGTTCATGGCGTCGATGACACCCCGTTTCACCGGGATTCCCTGTTTCTCAAACTCCCTGGTCTCAATACCCTGGCCGATGGCCACAATCACCATGTCGCAGGCCAGCCGTTTTTCCGGCTCCGAGGAATTATGGGGCGCCGGACGTCCATGCTTTACTTCTCCGATGATCTGGGGCTGCACCCACAGGGCTGCTACCTTTCCATCGGTATCCTTCTCGATCCGCAGCGGCGCGTGGAGATCCAGAAGTTCACAGCCTTCTTCCACGGCTCCTTCCACTTCTTCTCTCATGGCAGTCATATCCACCGCCCTGCGCCGGTAGGCAATCCGCAGCCTTTTCGCTCCGAGACGGATAGCGGAGCGGGCCACATCCATAGCCACGTTGCCCCCGCCGATGACCACAATATCCTTTCCGGTAAAATCAGGCATTTCTCCATCGCCGATTCCCCTGAGAAGTTCCACAGCGGAAATCACGCCCTCGGCGTCCTCGCCCTCAATGCCGATCTTCCTGTCGATGTGGGCTCCGATGGCGATGTAAACCGCATCGTATTCCTGCCGCAGCTTCGCAATGCTGGGATCTTCCCCTACGGTGACCCCGGTTTTCACCTGAATACCCAGACCGATCAGCTGTCCGATTTCCCGGTCCAGTTCTTCCCTGGGCAGCCGGTAATTGGGAATTCCGTACCGAAGCATTCCGCCCAGCTGCTTTCTCTGCTCGTAGATGGTCACCTGATGCCCCATCAGGGTAAGGTAGTAAGCGGCACTTAAGCCTCCGGGGCCTCCGCCGATGACCGCCACTTTCTTACCGGTGGACGCGGCGGGAACCGGCAGCGGCACCAGACCTGCGTGATCCACGGCAAACCGTTTCAGCCCCCGGATATTGATGGGATCATCTATCATGGTTCTGCGGCAGCGGACCTCACAGGGGTGCTCGCAGATCAGTCCGCAGACCGCCGGAAGCGGATTGTCCTTCCGGATCAGACGGACGGCGTCCGCGTATCTTCCTTCTGCCACCAGAGCCACATAACCGGGAATATCCACCCCCGCGGGACATTGTGATACACAGGGTACCGGCTGGTTCAGCTCCAGCTTACAGCGCCCTCTGAGTACATGCTCCTCAAAATCATCCCGAAAGCCTTTGATTCCCTTCAGAACCATCCGGGCTGCCTCGTATCCGATGGCACAGTCCGCGGAATAAAAAATATTTTTGGCTGTCTTTTCAATCATATCGATGGTATCCAGGGTGGCTTCCCCGTCCAGCACAGACTCCATCAGATTCTGAAGCTGCCCCAGGCCCACCCGGCAGGGCACGCATTTGCCGCAGGACTGGGCGTGACACATCTTCAGGAAAGATGCCGCCAGATCCACTGGACAGAGTCCGGAAGGGCTGGCGCTGATGCGCCGTTCCAGATCCTTATACAGCTCTTCCACTGTCGTCTGAGCCTTGTTCTGTGTGATAATGCTCAATCTGCTCATCCATTAACCTCCTACTGCTGTTGTTGATGTCGGCACACCGTCCGTCCGGAAACGTTGGAAAGCAATTTCCTATGAAAAAGGGCAACATCTACTGGAATGTAAATGTTGCCCAGACGGCCGGCCATTCCGGAAATTCCGCCACCTTGTGGTATTCCACTGAGCCGTCAGCGGCGAAACTCCTCTTGATTGTAATCAATTTATCACAGGCCAGTATGCTCTGTCAAATGATGAATTACACAAAATATTTCTGCATTTTTGTGAAAACTATCTATTTTTTTGCTCTTTTTGACGGATATCGATGGGATCCCCAGCCTTCTGATGCTTCGCATTTGACAAAAAGCGCGAAAACCATCTAAAATAAAAGTGAAGGAAGAGAATTATTATGAAAAAAAATGTTTGGTACCGCGCGGCTTTTTATGCTGCCGGGTTGCTTGTTCTGGCCCTGGGGCTTACGCTCAATACCAAAGCGGGTCTGGGCGTATCCGCCATTATCTCTGTTTCCTACAGTATTTCTCTGATTTTTAATTTGAATTTCGGAAATGTGACGCTGGGACTGTATACGGTTTTCGTGATTCTGGAGATTATTCTCCATCTGATTCACCACCACAGCTCTTTGCGGAAACAGCCGGAGGCACTGACTCCGTCCAGTCGGGCCAGTCTCAAATTTATTCTTCTGGCGGATGTGCTGCAGATTCCGCTGAGCATTGCTTTTACCCGGTTTCTGAATGTATTTTCTGCCCTGCTTCCGGATTTTCCGCCGGAAAATACCCTGCCGTTGTTTGCTCTCCGGCTTCTCACTGTCATTTGTGCCATTATTCTCACCGGAATCGGCGCCGCCGCCTCCCTGAATATGCGTCTGATCCCAAATCCCGGGGACGGAATTGTGCAGGCCATCGCCGACACTATTCACAAAAGCGTCGGTTTCAGCAAAAACTGTTTTGATGTGGTAAATATTGCCATTGCCATCGCTTTAGGGTTTCTGTTTACCGGAAAGCTCCAGGGCGTAGGCATCGGCACCGTTCTGGCGGTGATCGGCGTGGGAAGATCCATCGCCGTTTTCAATCACTTTGCCCAGGACAGGATGAAGAAGCTGGCGGATATCCGGGACTGAACGTATCTGTTCAGCCTTCCGGCTTCTTACAGCTGATCTTCCTTAAGAGGGAATCTTCCGGTATCTGTGATAGCTGATCAGCAGAAAGATCACTGTCACCACCGGATATAACAGACAGGTCACCTGCCACCCGGCAAGGAAGGTATCCCCCAGCTGCAGCAGCCGCTGGGAAAAGGCGCTGGTCAGATTGCAGGAATTCACCGGAAAGTAGGACCACAGCTGGCCGGCGATCCGGTATTCGTCCGGAATATTGAAAATCCCTGTCACCAGCAGATAGGCCAGTAAAAGAGCCATGGCCGGCGCCGTGTTCCGGAAAGCCAGCGACAGCAGCATGGCAACCGCCCCAAACAGCAGGGATGAAAGCAGGAAAATGCCGGTGAGCAGCAAGGCCGCCTCTCCCACGGTGAGCTTCCAGGACAGGGTGGGATAATCCAGCTGAATGGCGGCAGAGAAGCCGTCCGGCCCGTAAACGGAAAATACAGAGACGGCGGTGACCGCGGCCAGTAAAAGCGCCAGCCCTAAGCTGAAGGTGAGGCCGGTGACGATTTTTGCCAGATACAGGGGCTTTTTCCCCAGCGGGCTGCTGGCAATCAGCGAATCCGTCCTTCTGCTGTATTCCTCCGAAAAAATCTGCGGGACACAGACGGCCACGCCCAGAAGCATCAGCACCGCAACCATGTACAGAAGCGACAGATAATTGGTGTATCCGTCATCGTACCGGTAGGTGAACGGGACGGTAAGCTGATCCTCCAGCCCGGAAAGATACGTTTTCTCGGCAGCGGTCAGGAACATCTTCGTCCAGCCCTGCTCTACCGCCGCCCGGCGCAGGTCGTACAGCTCGCCGGAGGTTACCGTATCCCATCGGTTTTCAGCAATCCGCAGGACGAAGTTATGAATCTCGCTATAAGGACGGGCATACGTCTGGTACTCGCTGGTGGCCACATACAGCTGCGCGTCCTGGGGCACCTTGCCGTACGCCTCCTGCATCCGGCCAATCAGCGCGTCATCCACCGCCTGTCCGGACAGCCGGCGGGCGTAGGCGGTATCCGTCCGAAGCATATTGGCGTGGGTGTCCACCTGCTCTCCGTTGATGTAATACTTTCCCAGCAGGCCGGATATCCCCGCAAAAATACACCCCGCGGTTAGTACGGCGATGGTAATCCACACCAGTTTTCTCTGAAACAATTTCCGGTATTCCATTTTCACCAGTTCCCCGAAATTAAACATAAGGTGCCTCCTCTCCCAGCTTTTCCATGCAGAACTGCTCCAGCGGCTCCTGAAGATTGTCGCAGCTTCCGCTGAAAATCAGCTGTCCGTCTTTCATCAGAAGAATTTTATCTGCGATCTGCTCCACATCGGAGACAATATGCGTGGACAAAATCACCACATTTTCCTCTCCCATCCGGGCGATCAGATTCCGGAAGCGTACCCGCTCCCTGGGATCCAGGCCCGCGGTGGGTTCGTCGAGCACCAGCAGCTTCGGCCGGTTCAGAAGCGCCTGGGCGATTCCCAGCCGCTGCCTCATTCCGCCGGAGTAGGTGCGGATTTTTTTCCCGCCCATTTCCTCCAGTCCCACAAGGGCCAGCAACTCTTTGCTTCTGATGGTGGCCTGGGATTTGCCAAGGCCCTTTAACAGGCCCAGATACACCAGAAAATCCATTCCCGTAAAATTGGGATAATAACCGAAATCCTGGGGCAGATAACCCAGCATGCTCCGGTAGGCCTCCGTGGCCACATCGTATCCCTGAAAGGAAACGGTGCCGCCGGTGGGTTTCAGTACGCCGCAGATCATCCGCAGCAGGGTGGTTTTCCCCGCCCCGTTGGCCCCCAGAAGGCCGTAAACTCCGGGCCCCAGCGTCAGGGAAATCCGGTCCACCGCGATTTTATTTTTATACTGTTTTGTCAGCCGGTCTACTTTCAGTTCCATACATATTCCTCCGTCTGTCTCATATATTGAATCCCTTCCCGCAGGGCCAGCGCCGCCAGAATCGCGGTTATGGCCACCCAGCATACTGCCGGGAAATTTTCTGCCAGCCGTTCTGCCTGCGGCACGCCCACTGCCGTCAGACCGCTGACCAGCACGGCGATGCCAAAGCAGGCATATATGCCTTCCTGCCCCCGGAGTTTCCGGACCACTGCCATCTGGAGAAAAGCGGTCAGGAAATAGGGAATCAGAAGGGCGCATCCCGTCTGCCAGAATCCCATTTCCCCCGCCGCCCCCAGCACAGGAATCAGCAGTCCCAGCAGCAGCAGATTCTCCAGCCCGAGAATTCCCATGCGGGCTGCCACCACTGTTTTCAGCGAAAACCTGCAGGACAGCTCCAGTTCCTCCATATTGCAGCGGGCGGACCGGCCCGTCTCCGTGGTCAGCGCCAGCGCCAGAAAGGGCATCATGGCCGCCAGCGTCTGAAACAGTTCCCGTCTTCCGCTTTCCGCCGCCCAGATCCCGGCCAGAAAAATGATCAGAGAAATTCCCCAGCTCCATTTCCGGATATAGCCTGCCTGAATCCACAGAAGGGATCGCATTTTCGGCATCCCGGCCGGAACCGTCTCCGGACAGGAGGAGAAAAATTCCGATTTCTTTTGTGGCGGGGGCGCTTCATAATATCGTTTCAGCTGCACCTGCAGCTGCTTTTCCCATTTTCTTTTCATAAGAAATCCTCCTTTCTGATCCATTGCCGCATCTGACCCAGTGCCCGCTTCAGCCGGCGATGTACCGCAAACCGGGAAATCCCCAGAATCTTTCCGATCTGTTCGGCGGACAGGTCGTTGACATACCTGAGAAACAACATTTCCCGAAGCTCTCCGTCAAGCCGGCCAAGGGCCTGCTCCAGAGTCATGGCCAGAATCAGCCGGTCTTCTCCTGTTTCTCCTTTGCCCTCATGAGCGGCCAGAGGTGTCTGCCGGCTTTCGCCCTCTTCACGGGACAGCCTTCCGTCCTCCAGCGGCAGATTTTGTTTTCGCCGGAAATAATCCATGCAGAGATTCCGTGCAATCGTGTAGAGATAGGCCAGCTGTCTGCCCTGCTCCTGGTATCCGGTATCCTCCAGAAAACGC
>DVON01000199.1 GCA_018713585.1 Candidatus Pullilachnospira stercoravium
GGTGCTTCTGATCTGGAACCGGGATTTTCTGCTGGCCTTCGGAGCCAGCGAAAATACCATTGAATACGGTGTGGCTTATATGAATATCTATGCCATAGGAACGATCTTCGTCCAGATGACGCTGGGAATGAATGCGTTCATTACCGCCCAGGGCTTTGCCCGGACCGGTATGCTCTCCGTACTGATCGGAGCGGTGGCTAATATTATCCTGGACCCTATTTTTATTTTCGGATTTCATATGGGCGTGGAGGGAGCGGCACTGGCCACTATAATTTCCCAGGGGATGTCCTGCGTGTGGGTACTGACGTTCCTCTTTGGAAAGAAAACGATTCTGAAAATCCGTCCCGGATACTTTGCTCTTCAGCCGGCGATTTTTCTACCCAGCCTGGCGCTGGGATTTTCCACGTTCATCATGCAGGCCAGTGAAAGTGTAATTTCCGTCTGTTTTAATTCCTCGCTGCTGAAGTATGGAGGCGATGTGGCGGTGGGAGCCATGACCATTCTTACCAGTGTCATGCAGTTTGCCATGCTGCCGCTGCAGGGGCTGGGACAGGGAGCCCAGCCGATTATCAGTTATAACTACGGGGCCAGAAATCCGGGCCGGGTAAAGGATGCTTTCAAATTGTTGCTGAAAAGCAGTTTGTGCTATTCCGTCGCGTTGTGGCTGCTGGTAATGATTTTTCCCCATGCCTTTGCCGCCATGTTTACTTCAGATTCTCAGCTACTGGATTTCACTGCGGGGGCGCTGCGGATTTACATGGGATGTATGTTCCTGTTCGGTATTCAGGTTGCCTGCCAGATGACCTTTACAGCTCTGGGAAACGCGAAAGCATCCATTGTGGTGGCAGTGATGCGGAAATTTGTACTGCTGATTCCGCTTATTTATCTGATGCCGCTGATCTTTTCCCAGAATCAGACCACGGCCGTATATATGGCGGAGCCCGTGGCAGATTTCCTGGCGGTTTCCTTTACTGCAGTGTTGTTTACCTTCCAATTCCAGAAGGCTCTGAAACGTATCGACGCGGGAGGCTGATGAGATATGCACCGGGTAAGAAAGAACGGAAAAAGAATTCTGCTTTTTCTGCTCCTTCTGTATTTCGCTGCGCTGATTGTACCCTATATTCCCCACAAGAAGGTGTCGGAGGATTTCCGGAAATCTTTTCTGGACAGAGAGTTTTACGGGAAGCAGACCGGCGGGGAGCGGGTAGCCTATATTGATGACAATGAGGAAGCGCTTCTGTACCGTCTCCGGATGATTGAGGAGGCCCGGGAGGAGATTATTCTGTCCACCTTTGATTTCAACGACGACCATGCCGGGCAGGATATTCTGGCCGCTCTGACGGACGCCGCCCAGAGAGGCGTTTCCGTGCGGGTGATTGTGGATGGCCTCAGCGGATTTCTGGATCTTCGGGGCAGCCCCTGGTTCCAGGCGGCGGCAGCCTGTGAAAATATGGAAATCCGCGTCTACAACCCGGTGAATTTCCTGAAACCCTGGAAAATGCAGGCGAGGCTTCACGACAAATACCTGATCGCGGACCGTAAAATGTATCTTCTGGGAGGAAGAAATACCACGAATCTGTTTCTGGGTGATTATTCCGATTCCAAGAATACGGACCGGGAACTGTTTGTGTATGAGGCGCAAACCAGCCCGGATTCTTCTCTGAACCAGCTGGTGGACTATTTTGAGCGTATCTGGGAACTGAATGACAGCAAACCCTATGTCTGCCGGAGAGTGACGGAAAAGGTGGAGGAGTATGAGGGAAGGCTGCGGGAACACAAAGACTGGCTGGAGGAGACGTATCCTCAGATGCTGGCGGTGGACTGTCCCCAGCTGAACGCCCGGATCCGCCAGGAAGCGGACCGGGATAAAACGTACAGCAAGGTCATGGAAAACGGCAGCTATTCCTACGGGGAAAATTACGTTTCCAGGGAAATGAGCCTGCCCAAGAAGATTTTTTACGGAATTCTCCGGGTGGTGATTATTCCCTTCCGGCGGTTTCTGTAGCGGGGCAGGCCGCTTCCGGCATCAGCAGCTGCAGTCCCCCGGCGTCGCATAAGAGCGCCCCGAAGTAGGTGACCGTGTTGGCGCCGTTGATATAATTGATGCCTGCCTGATTGGCCAGGTCGGATACCATGATGCCGTAGCCTTCTATGGAGCCGTGGGAACGGTCCGGAAAACGGCAGGGGGCCTCCGGGTAGGTACATTCGCTGCAGAGATAAAAATGGAAGCCGTATCTACGGTGCCGTACTGAAATACGCCCGCGTCGGAAAATATTTCGGAAAGTGTCTTCATTTTGTAATCCCTCCTGTACCATCAATGATGAGTTAGTTGTCTGCTGCAGTCTGGCCTTCCGGCCTCACGGTTACGATTGCTCTTGTTTGATGATAGCATACAGCCGCGGAAAAAACAATTGTAGTGAAAACTTGATTATTTCCCATGATTTCGATATACTAACACTAGCAGATTTTATGAGTGTTGCGAAAAAGAAAAATGACTGGAAAATCAGAGAATATGAATTATTATGAGGAAAATCTCTCCCGCCTCATCCGCCATTTTGAGCGGGGCTGCAAGATGGACTGTTTCCGGAAGCTGGGGCTGGAGGTGGAGCATTTTATCGTGGACAAATCCACGGGAAAGAGCGTCTCCTATTACGGAGAGCGGGGTGTGGAGGCCATTCTCCGGGAGATGGAGGGACAGTATCCCCATTCCTATTACGAGGGAGATCATCTTCTGGGGCTGTACAACAGTGATTACTCCCTGTCCCTGGAACCGGCGGCCCAGCTGGAGATCAGTGTGAATCCCAGAGGGGAGATCAGCCATATCCGCCAGATTTACCGCCATTTCATCAGCCAGATCACACCGGTTCTGGAATCATACGGGTACCGGCTGGTGACCCGGGGATATCAGCCCGTAAGCCGGGCGGCTGAGCTTCCGCTGATTCCCAAGAAGCGGTACGCCTGCATGGACGATTATTTTAAAACCTCCGGAAGCCGGGGGCTCCATATGATGCGGGGCACCGCGTCAGCCCAGATTTCCATCGATTATTTCAGCGAGGAGGACTGTGTGAGAAAGATGCGGGCGGCCTACATTCTGGGGCCGGCCATCAAGCTGCTCACCGACTGCACCCCGGTCTTTGAGGGTCAGCCGGCAAAGGGCCACCTGACACGCACCGCCATCTGGCGGGATGTGGACCCTAAACGGTGCGGGATCTGTCCCGGCCTGTTTTCGGAAGATTTCGGATTCCGGTCCTACGCGGAATATCTGATGCGGCTTCCGCTGATTTTTGTGCCGGAAGCCGGAGGGCAGGATTCCTATGTGAGAGACCGGACGGCCGCGGATATCTGGAAGGAGGAAGCGCTGTCTCCCGGGCAGGTGGAGCATATCCTTTCCATGACGTTTCTGGATGTGCGGCTGAAGCATTATCTGGAGCTGCGGGCGGCGGACAGTATGCCTTTTTCCCATGTGTGCGCCTATCTGGCGCTGGTGAAAGGCATTTTCTTCCATGAAGACGCGCTGGCCCGGATCCTGGCGGCGCCGGTGGGAGAAAAAGAGATCCTGGCGGCGGAGGATAGCCTGATGGAGAAGGGATTTGCCGGGGAAATCTACGGGATGCCGGCGGCGGAATACTGCCGGATGGTGGTGCGGATGGCCAAAAGCCATCTGCGGCCGGATGAGCAGGCGCTTCTGCATCCTATGGAACAGATGATAGAAGAGAACAGTGAAAGCGGAACTGCCGCGATAAAAGAAAAGAGGAATTTGACACAATATTATGAAGAGTGAAAAAATGCAGCAGATCGCTGCGGAATATAAGACGTATATCCAGGAGCATTTTCAGGAAAGCACCGATTCCGGGGCGGCCATCAAAGAGTATCTGGATCACTCCACAGCGGCCTATAACGGACTGGTGGTGCATACGCTCCACATTCCGAAGATTTTTACAGAAAAGGAGATCGCCTTTTTCCGGCAGGTGGTACATACCACCTACGGGATCCTGGAAAAGGTGATCCGGGAATACCTGAGAAATCCCCGGTACCGGGAGATTTTTCCCTTTTCCCGGGAACTGGAGGAACTGATTCTGGTTCCCAACCTGTACGATTCTCTCCTGCCCATCGCCCGGTTTGATATTTTTTTCAACGAAGAGGACTGGAGCTTCAAGTTCTGCGAGATCAATACCGACGGCACCAGTGCCATGAACGAGGATTACGTGCTGAACCAGGCGTTGTCTCTGAACAACGTGCATCAGGAAATGCTGAAAAAGTACCGTTTCAAAAGTTTTGAGCTGTACGACAGCTGGGTCAGGACGTTTCTGGATCTGTACGCCACCTATGAGAAGCGGGTGGAGCATCCTTATGTGGTGATCACGGATTTTATGGATCACTGCTGCGTCAATGAATTTCAGGAGTTTGCGGCCAGATTCCGGAAGGCGGGCTGCGAGACGGAGATCTGCAATATCCGGGATATGACTTACCGGGACGGGGTTCTGTATTCGGCGGCGGGACATCCGGTGGATGTGATTTACCGCCGGGCGGTGACCTGCGATATCATGGCCCATTATGAGGAGATCCAGCCCTTCATCCAGGCGGTGAAGGATCAGAATGTCTGTGTGATCGGGTCCCTCTGCACCCAGATTCCCCACAACAAGTGGCTGTTTAAGATTTTAAGGGAGGAGCCGACCCTGAGCCTTCTGACCGCCGAAGAGCAGGCGTTTGTCCAGGATCACATTCCCTACACCAATCTGATGGACGACCGGTACAGTACGCAGGAGGAGATTATCCGCCAGAAAGACCGGTGGATTCTCAAACCGCTGGATTCCTACGCCTCCAGAGGCGTGTACGCGGGGATCGATTTCGGGCAGAAGGAGTGGGAGGCCATTGTCAGGGAGCACTGGAATCAGAATTACATTTTCCAGGAGTATTACCATCCGTACCGGACGGACAATATCTGTTTCCGGGATAAGGTTCCCCAGCTGGTTCCCTACACCAATATGTCGGGACTGTATGTGTACAACGGAGAATTTGCCGGCATCTATTCCCGGCTTTCCACGGGGGGAATCATTTCTTCCCAGTATAATGAGCGGGCGGTGGCCACGCTGGTGGTGCAGGAGGATAAATGAAAACACTGGTAATTGCGGAAAAACCGTCGGTGGGAAGAGATATCGCCCGGGTGCTGAAATGCTCCAAAAAGAACAATGCCTACATGGAAGGGGACCGGTATGTGGTCACCTGGGGACTGGGACATCTGGTGGAGCTGGCGGATCCGGAGGGATACGATAAGAAATATAAGGAGTGGAAGATGGAGGATCTCCCCATCATGCCCCGGAAAATGGAAATCCAGGTGATCCGGCAGACCGGAGGGCAGTATCAGGCGGTGAAGCAGCAGATTCACCGGAAAGATGTGAAGGACATTGTCATTGCCACTGACGCGGGCCGGGAAGGGGAGCTGGTGGCCCGGTGGATTCTGAAAAAAGCGGGAAATCAGAAGCCCTGCCGGCGGCTGTGGATTTCCTCCGTCACCGACAAGGCCATCCGGGAGGGATTTTCCCATCTGAGGGATGCCCGGGAGTATGACAATCTGTATCACGCGGCGGTGTGCCGGGCGGAGGCGGACTGGCTGGTGGGCATCAATGCCACCCGGGCGCTGACCTGCAAATACAATGCCCAGCTCTCCTGCGGCCGGGTGCAGACGCCGACGCTGGCCATGATCGCAGCCCGGGAGGAAGAGATTCGCAGCTTTGTGCCCCAGAGTTATTACGGGATCACGGCCCAGGCCGGGCAGGTGACTTTTACCTGGAGGGATAAAAAATCCGGCAGCACCCGTTCTTTTCAGAAGGAGCGGATGGAGGAGCTGCTGAAAAAAATGAAGAACAGCCCTCTGGTGGTGGAGAAGGTGGAGAAGCGGGAGAAAAAAACGTACGCGCCCCTTCTCTATGACCTGACGGAGCTGCAGCGGGACGCCAACAAGAAGTTTGGCTATTCCGCCAAGGAAACCCTGAACATCATGCAGCAGCTTTATGAAACCCACAAGGTGCTCACCTATCCCCGGACGGATTCCCGGTATCTGACCAGCGACGTGGTGGGAACCATAGGGGAGCGGCTGGAAGCCTGCGGGACGGGGCCCTACCGGAAGCTGGCGGCCAAAATCAGGGGGCAGAAGCTGGACCCGAAGAAGCTTTCCTTTGTGAATGACGCGAAGGTTTCCGATCACCATGCCATCATCCCCACGGAACAGTTTGTGGATCTGACCCATATGACGGAACGGGAGCGGAAGATTTACGATCTGGTGGTGCGAAGATTTCTGGCGGTGCTGTATCCGCCCTGTATTTACGAGGAGACCATGCTCACCGTCCGCTGCGGCGGCGAAGAGCTGGCGGCCAGGGGCGATGTGGTGAAGCAGAGCGGCTGGCGGGAGGTTTATGAAAACCGGGAAGAAGAGGAAGAGGAGAACCAGGAGCTGCGCCGGCAGTTGCTGCCAAGCCTCAGGGAAGGGGAGGAACTGGCGGTTTCCCGTATCCAGCTCAGGGAAGGGAAGACAACGCCGCCGGGACGGTTCACGGAGGCAACCCTTCTTTCCGCCATGGAAAACCCGGTGAAATACATGACCAGCGGCAGCCGTGAGATGGCCAGAACGTTGGGCGAGACCGGCGGCCTGGGGACGGTGGCCACCCGGGCGGATATCATCGAAAAGCTGTTCAATAGCTTCCTGCTGGAGAAAAAGGGCCAGGAAATCCATCTCACCTCCAAGGCCCGGCAGCTTCTGAAGCTGGTGCCGGCGGATCTGAGAAAGCCGGAGCTTACGGCAGACTGGGAAATGAAACTGTCCCGGATTGCCAAAGGCCAGCTGGACGATGGGAAATTTATGGGGGAAATCCGGGATTACACCAACCGGCTGCTGGATGAAATCCGCACGGAGGAAGGCACCTTCCGCCACGAGAACATGACCAATAAGAAATGCCCCCGCTGCGGAAAGCGGCTTCTGGCGGTCAACGGCAAAAAGGCAAAGCTTCTGGTCTGCCAGGACCGGGAATGTGGTTACCGGGAGACCGTCTCCCGCGTCACCAACGCCCGCTGCCCCGTCTGCCACAAGCGGATGGAAATGGTGGGAAAAGGTGAGGAAAGCATGTTTGTCTGCTCCTGCGGCCATAAGGAACGCCTCTCCAAATTCCAGGAGAGACGGAAAAAGGAAGGAGGCGGCGTCTCGAAACGGGATGTGGCAGCCTATATGAAGAAACAGCAGAAGGAGGCTGAAGAGCCTCTGAACAATGCGTTTGCCGCCGCACTGAAAAATATTAAGCTGGATTAGCGCATGATCTTCGGCAAGGTATTGGGGAACATACTGTAACAATGGACAGCGTGTTTCGCGAATTTCCATTGTTATGAATAAAAGATACGCCGGGAAACGCTGATGCGGTTTTCGGCATCCTCAGGGATGCCGTCTGTCCGGCAGAAAATAATAAAAACAGGGAGCCGCCGGGCGGCTCCGGAAGGAGGAAGGTATGAACAACACAAGACAGGCGGGGGTTCTGATGCCGCTGGCATCGCTTCCGTCCAGATGCGGGGTGGGGGATTTCGGAAAGGCTTCTTATGAATTTGCCGATATTCTCCATGAAATGGGGGCTTCGATCTGGCAGATTCTGCCGCTGAATCCCCTGGGCTACGGTAATTCGCCTTATCAGCCCTACTCATCTTTCGCGGGAGATCCGCTGTATATCAGCCTGGAAAAACTGTGGGAGGACGGGCTGCTGGATCAGGAACCGGAAGCTTTTGGAGAGGATTCGGCTTCCATCGATTACCAGGGGGTGCGGGCCCACAAGGAGCCCTATCTGCGCCGGGCATTTACCAGATTTGTGCCGGACGAGAATTATGAGGAATTTGCTTCCCAGGACTGGGTATACCAGTACGCCGTATTTATCACCCTGAAAAATAAAAACGGAGGCGTCTGCTGGCTGGACTGGGAGGAGGATGACAGAAATTGGATCCAGGAGCAGAAGGGAGATTTTCCGGAGGAGCTGGAGGAGGAAATCCAGTACCAGATGTTTCTCCAGTACACCTTTTTCTGCCAGTGGATGGAACTGAAATCCTATGTGAACGGTCTGGGAATCCGCGTCATGGGTGATCTGCCCTTCTATGTGGGCCTGGATTCTCTGGATGTGTGGGCCAACGCGAAGAATTTCCTGCTGGATGAAAACTTCCGCCCAACGTACATCGCGGGGGTTCCGCCGGATTATTTCAGCCCCACCGGCCAGCGCTGGGGAAATCCCATCTATGACTGGGATTACATGAAAAAGACCGACTACCGGTTCTGGACGGAGCGGATCGGTTATAACAAGGCGTTGTTTGATATTGTGCGGATCGATCATTTCCGGGCTTTCGACACCTTCTGGAAGATTCCCGCCGACTGCCCCACCGCCATGGATGGGGAGTGGGTGGAGGCGCCCGGCTACGAGGTGTTCGACCAGCTTCTGAAACTGTACCCGGAGATTGAGATTGTCATCGAGGATTTGGGCATGCTGCGTCCGGAGGTGGGCGTGCTGAGAGACCATTACGGCTTCAAGGGAATGAAGATTTACCAGTTCTCCCTGGATCCCAAGGAAGAAAATAATGATTTCCCCGACCGGGAGAATCTGATTCTCTACACGGGAACCCATGACAATCAGACCATCAAAGGATGGTATCTGGGTCAGGAGGAGGACGTACAGGAAGGCGTGGATCAGATCCTGGAGAAGAAGGGATGTCGGGAACCGAAGATCGCCCACCGGTTCGCCGAGGCGGTGATGCAGAGCGTGGCTCAGCTGGCGGTGATTACGGTGCAGGATATCCTGGATCTGGGAGACGAAGCCAGAATTAATACGCCGGGAACCGTGGGAAGCCCCAACTGGGAATGGCGGATCGCCAATCTGGAGGGACTGAAGAAAGAAATCCCCGTGATTCGGAAAATCTTTGTGAGAACGGACCGGATCTGACAGAAAAAACCGGAATCCATGGCGGGAGAGAGAAATGCCGCTGCAGCTCTCTTTCGCCGGTGGATTCCGGATTTTTTTTGTGATACGCCCGGAGAGTCACCGCCGTGCCTGTAGGAGCGGGCATCCGATGACACCGGATACTTCCGGGTTATTTCAGAAAAATTCCTGTTGTTACCGGCCCTCCGCTTTCTTTTTTTCGCCCAGCGCCGGCCATACCGTCCGCATCATGGTGAGGAAGCAGGCAGCTCCGCCGATGAAGTTGGAGATAGGCTCCGCCAGGAATACGCCATAGACTCCCAGTCCGCCCACATGGGGCAGCAGAAGGGTCAGGGGAACCACGATGACCACTTTCCGGAACAGTGAGAAGAACACGGCATTTTTTGACTTTCCCAGGGCCACGAAGGTGGACTGGCCGGAAAACTGCAGGGACATCATGAAAAATCCGAAGAAATACACGGTCATGGCAGGGACGCCCAGTTCCAGCAGGTCCGCGCTGCTGTTGAAAATGTGAATGAATGGACGCGGCAAAATCAGCAGGATGATCCAGATCAGCGTGGTATATACCACACAGATGACGGACATGAACCGGATGCCCGATTTCACCCGGGGATATTCCCCGGCGCCGTAGTTAAATCCCAACACCGGCTGCGCCGCGTTGGTCAGTCCGTTCACCGGCATGGACACCACCTCCCGGATGGAGTTGATGACGGTCATGACAGCCACATAGATATCGCCGCCCCAGCTTTGCAGTGTGGCGTTGCAGACGATCTGTACCAGGCCGTTGGTGACAGACATCACGAAGCCGGAGGTGCCAAGCCCCAGAATGTCTTTCAATAATGGCCAGTGAACCCGCAGATTGGGAAGGGTCAGCCGGACCACCGCCTGCCCTCCGGTGAGGAAACGCAGAACCCACAGGGCGGATACCAGCTGGGACAGGATGGTGGCCAGCGCTGCCCCGCGCACGCCCATATCCAGCACAAAGATGAAAATGGGGTCCAGAATGATATTCAGGATGGCTCCGATCAGCACCGTCAGCATACCCTTACGGGCGAAGCCCTGGGCGTTGATGAAATTATTCATTCCCAGGCTGATCATCACAAAGGTGCTTCCCAGCAGATAGATGGACAGATACTGGTCTGCATAAGGGAAGGTCTGATCGCTGGCGCCGAAAAGATACAGCAGTGGTTCTTTGATGAGGGTTACCACCACCGTCAGTACCAGTCCGGCGATCACCAGCATGGAAAAAGTGGTTCCCATGATGCGTCCCGCCTGTTCCTCATCGCGTTTTCCCCGGGCGATGGAGAACAGAGGTGATCCGCCCATTCCGAAGAGATTGGAAAAGGCCGTCACAATGGTGATGATGGGGAAGGTGAGCCCCAGGCCGGTCAGCGCCGGGGTGGAATTTTCCGGCAGATGGCCGATGTACATCCGGTCAATAATGTTGTAGAGCAGATTGATCAGCTGCGCCAGCGTCATGGGTCCGGCAAGCCTCAGAATATTCCCACGGACACTTCCTTTGCTGAAATCACTATCTGCGGTGGTGCTGTGCATAAATACATCCTCTCCTTTTTCAAAATCATGGCTTTATTGTAAAATAATGAGAGAAAAAAAGCAATGGAATCCTGAAAATACGGCAGTTTTGGGGTGGCGCAAACACCGCTTTTGTAGTATTCTAGTCTGGTAGGAAGCTGCCCGTCTGCCGGAAGGCACAACTGCTGCGGCAGGGCAGATTTCCTTCAGTAGACAGAAGAGGGGAATTACATGCAGAAAGAAGATATACAGCTTCAGCAGGTGATTGTACATATTATGGATTCCTCCACGGGGATCCCCGTGCTCTCCGACCAGCTTCTGGACTGGGGATCGGATTTCGGGGATTTTCTCCGGGCACATATTTTCCGCCTGCTGGAAAGCGACGACGCCAGGGATTGTGTGTTTGCGGAGGACTCGGTGACAGGAGAACTGATCCGGAGCCTGAACCAGGAGAATTTTGTGGAGATTACCGGAAAAATCGGGGAGCATCTCTACGGCATCATGAACCGGAATATCGATATTCCGCCGGCAGATCTGGTGATCGCCCGGTGCCGGCTGGAACAGAAGGACTATCTGGCCCTGCTGAAAATGAATTACAGAAGCTCTTACACCCACATGACGGATTCCGATCCCTGGGGAAATACCAATTCCATCATTCAGCAGAAAGCGATTCTGCCGGGGGAAAATCAGAAGCTGTCGGAGGCGGCGCTGATCCGTCTGGAGGACTGTGCCATCCGCCTGGTGGAGAAAAAGTATGATGTCAACGGCGTGAAAACCAATTACTTTTCCCAGATGTTTCTGGAATGCCGGGGCCCCATGTCCGCCAGATCTCAGCTGGCGGTGGTCACCCGGGCGGTGGATGATGTGCAGAAGAAATATTATAACGAGTCGGAGCAGTTTGAGGTTCAGATGGAGGCCAAGAGCATCATCAGCCAGGCGCTGGAGGAGGGGCCTGTCAAGATCCCTGCGCTGGTGGATAAAATATTCAAAGAACAGGAAGAGATGAAGGAGGAAGTCGTCCGGAAACTGGATAAATATCATTTGACCGACGCCTGTATGGAACCGGTGAACCCGGCCACCACCAGGAAGTTCGGCAAGCAGAATCTGGTAACCGATACGGGCATTGAGATCCGTATCCCCATGGATCAGTACCAGAACAAGAACCGTGTGGAATTTATCACGAATCCCGACGGGACCATCTCGGTGTTGATTAAAAATGTGGGAAGCATTACCAGCAGATAAGGAGATGATATGGTGAAAAAACGGATGATTCTGATGCTGGCGGTGGCCCTTTGCCTGATGCTGACTGCCGGCTGCGGCAAGGCCTTTGAGGTGGCCGGTGATATTCTGTCGCTGAGTGTGGCGGATACCGGCAAGGATGAGGAAGACTCCTATTCATCGGCGGATGAGGAGGAGCTTCCCGAACGTCAGGTGACGGTGAAGCCCACGCAGCTGCCCACAGCCACGGCAACGCCGACCCCTACGCCCACCCAGGAGGCTAAGGAGATGGTTTACTGCACCTCTCCGGTAAATGTCAGAGACGCCGCCTCCACAGGTTCCAATGTGATTGGTATGCTGAGTACCGGCGACGCGGTGGAACGTCTGGGGCAGGAAGGCGGATGGGTGAAGATCCTTTATGAGGGACAGGAAGCCTATGTATATCAGGACTATGTCAGCAGCACACAGCCGTAGGCCGTGATCCCTTAATGGCCTTCGGCCAATATATTAGGAAACCCTGAAGGATCCCTTTATGGCCATGCGGCCAGAAAAAGATGAAACCCTGAAGGATCCCTTTATGGCCATTCGGCCAATATATTAGGAAAGGAAGAGACGGAGTATGAGGACGTTTGAGATAGAGAATGAAATCCTGAAGGCATCTGTGAGAGCATACGGCGCGGAGCTTTGTTCCCTGGTGAAGAAGGAGACCGGGGAGCAGTATCTGTGGAGCGGAGATGCGAAATACTGGACCGGAATTTCGCCGCTGCTGTTTCCCGTGGTGGGAAATTTCCGGGATAAGCAGTACCGCTATCAGGGGAAGACGTATACCATGAAGCAGCACGGATTTGCCAGAGAAAAGGAATTTTCTCTGGTTTCCCGGACAGAAAATGAACTTTGGCTGGCGATTGAGGACGATCCGGAGACATACAGCCAGTATCCTTTCCGTTTCCGGCTGGAAGCGGGCTACCGTCTGGAAGGGAATACCCTGCAGGTGATGTGGAAAGTGAAAAACCGGGAGGACCGGGTGATGTATTTTTCCATCGGCGGCCATCCGGCGCTTCTCTGTCCGCTGACGGGGGAGCCGGATAAGACGAAGGCATACCTGGGATTTGAGGATGACGATGAAACACTGGATTATCTGATGGTGGATCCGGCCACCAACCGGGTGGGAGACAAAGTGCACAGTTTTCATCTGGAAGACGGCATGCACCGGATTACACCCGGAATGTTCGATTATGACGCTCTGATGTTTGATAACTATCAGATAAAGGTGGCATATCTGGCCGGGCCTGACAGAAAGCCTTACGTCCGGCTTCATACTCAGGCACCGGTGACGGCGTTCTGGTCACCGGAAAAAACGGATGCCCCCTTTGTCTGTTTTGAACCCTGGTACGGGGTTCCCGACGGGGTGGATTTTTCCGGAACCCTGGAGGAGCGGAAATGGGAGCAGCAGGCGGAACCCAACGGAACCTTTGAGGCGGGATACACGCTGGAGATTCTGTAAGGATCTGCGGGAAGGCTGCTGCGCCGGTGGGGTTGCGGACTTCGGGGCCAAGCGGAGAACATCCCATACCGGCATGTAAGACAAGGGAAGGAGAAGAGACATGTACCGGATTTTTCTGGTGGAGGACGATGAGGTGATCGCCAAAGCGGTGGCGGCGCATCTGAAAAGCTGGGGCTATGAGGCGGTGATTGCACAGGACTTTGAGCGGGTGATGGCAGAATTCGCGGCCTGTGGCCCGCATCTGGTGCTGCTGGATATTTCGCTTCCGTTTTTTAACGGTTTTCACTGGTGCAGCAGGATCCGGGAGGTTTCCCGGGTTCCGGTGGTGTTTCTCTCATCGGCTTCGGATAATATGAATATTGTGATGGCCATGAATATGGGCGGAGATGATTTCATTGCCAAGCCTTTTGATCTCAACGTGATGATGGCAAAGATCCAGGCTGTTCTTCGCAGAACTTATGAATTTGGCGGACAGACAGAACTGCTGGAACACAGGGGCGCGTTGCTGAATCTGTCGGACGGGACGCTTTCCTTTGAAGGAAACCGTATTGATCTGACGAAAAATGAGTACCGGATTCTGAAACTTCTGATGGAACACCGGGGCGGGGTGGTTTCCAGAGATGCCATCATGGAGTGTCTGTGGGAAACAGATAATTTTATTGACGATAATACCCTGACCGTCAATGTGGCACGGCTGCGGAAAAAGCTGGATCAGGCGGGACTTAAGGATTTTATTTCCACCAAAAAAGGTGCGGGATATCTGGTGAAGTGAACAGGTTATGGAAGAAAAGGACAGATTTTTATTGCGGTGGCTTCAGGACAAGATGAAAATAGCAGCCGGTTATCTGGCGGTAAGCGGTATTTTTTTCCTGACCTGCTGGCTGTACCGTCTGCCGGTTGGCGGATGTGTGTACGCGTTTTGTCTGACATTGGCCGGATTTCTGATCTGGCTGGCCAGGGATTTTCTGAAAACGCGCAGTCGTCACCGGATGCTGAAAGATGCTCTGCGTCAGAAATATTTTTACGGGGAAGGGCTTCCACCGGCGGAGAATCTTCTGGAACGGGATTACCAGGCGCTGGTGGAAAAAATCTTCCGCCAGGCCCAGGAGCAGGAACAAATGATGACGCAGCGGCAGAAGGAAAGAGAAGAATACTATACGGTTTGGGCACATCAGATCAAGACGCCCATTTCCGCCCTGCGCCTGTTAATGCAGCAGGAGGAGTTTCCGGGAACGGGAAAGCGGGAAATGGGAATGGAGCTGTTTCAGATCGAGCAGTATGTACAGATGGTACTCTCCTATCTGCGGCTGGAGGATATGAACGGGGATCTTCTGATTAAAACCTATGATCTGGATGGGATTATCCGGCAGGCAGTGAAGAAGTATTCCCGGTTTTTCATCGCGAAAAAGCTGCGGCTTTCTTATGAACCGGTGAATACCCAGGTGCTTACCGATGAAAAATGGCTGGAATTCGTGCTGGAGCAGCTGATTTCCAACGCGGTAAAATACACGAAGGAGGGCGGAACCATCCGCATCTGGATGGACGGACCGCAGACGCTGGCCATCTCGGATACCGGCATCGGTATCCGCCGGGAGGATCTTCCACGGGTTTTTGAGAGAGGCTTTACCGGTTTTAACGGCCGCAGTCAGAAGCGGGCCACCGGGCTGGGACTGTATCTGTGCAGCCGTATTCTGGGACGGCTCTCCCACCGGATTTACATCGATTCCGCGCCCGGACAGGGAACCACCGTGCGTATCGGTATGGATATGGTGGATCTGAATCTGGATGTGCAGGGCAGCGAATCTTACAGGGATGAAAGGTTGAAAGAAGAAATGTAAGCCAAAGCTAAGGCAGTACATTTCTTTTTTCGTTATACTGAAGATACAGAACAACACAGAGAGGAGCTGCTGAAATTAAATGGAAATTTTACATGTGGAAAATCTGAAAAAAATATACACCACCCGTTTCGGCGGGAATCAGGTGCAGGCCCTGGCGGATGTGAATTTTTCCGTGGAAAAGGGAGAATATGTGGCGATTATGGGAGAAAGCGGCAGTGGTAAAACCACGCTGCTGAATATCCTGGCCGCTCTGGACAAACCTACGGGAGGAGTGGTGCTGCTTGACGGCAAAGATATTACAAAAATCAGGGAGAAGGAGATCGCTGCCTTTCGCCGGAACAATCTGGGGTTCGTGTTTCAGGATTTTAATCTGCTGGATACGTTTTCTGTGGAAGACAATATATTTCTTCCGCTGGTGCTGGCGGGTAAGGAACCTGCGGAAATGAAGAAGCGGCTGCTGCCCCTGGCCAAAAAGCTGGGGATTCAGGAAATCCTGAAAAAATTCCCCTATGAGGTTTCGGGAGGACAGAAACAGCGGACCGCGGTGGCCAGGGCGCTGATAACCCGGCCGCAGCTGCTGCTGGCCGATGAACCTACGGGAGCGTTGGATTCCAAAGCGTCGGAAAGCCTTCTGGGACTGTTTCAGAAGCTGAACCGGGAAGGCCAGACGATCCTGATGGTGACCCACAGTGTCCGGGCGGCCAGTTGTGCCAGACGGGTGCTGTTTATCAAGGACGGCCAGGTATTTCATCAGATTTACCGGAACAGTGAAAATGACGAAAAGATGTATCAGAAGATTTCGGATACACTCACCATGATTGCGACAGGCGGTGATCACCATGAGTAAAACGTTTTATCTGAAAATGGCTGCCATGAATCTCAGGAAGAACGGACGCACTTACGGCCCCTATTTTCTCACCTGTCTCTGTACCATGGCGGTATTCTATATTGTTTCATCCATTGCTCTCAATGAAGGAATCCGGCAGCTGAGGGGCGGAGATTATGTATACGGAATTCTCAGTATCGGAAGCTGGATCGTGGGTTTTTTTGCCGTGATCTTTCTGTTTTATACCAACAGTTTTCTGATGAAGCAGAGGAAACGGGAACTGGCGCTGTATAATATTCTGGGGATGGAAAAGCGGCATATCGCGAGAATTTTAGGCTGTGAAAGTCTGCTGGTGTTCGCGGGAAGTTTCCTGTTTGGAACGGGGGGAGGCATCCTTCTGTCCCGTCTGTTCTTCCTGCTTCTGCTGAAAATCAACGGTATAGAAACCCCATTGGAGTTTTCCGTTTCCCTGGAGACCATACGGACTTCTTTCCTGCTGTTTCTGGCAGTTTTTGCCTGCATTTTGCTGAATAATCTGCGGCAGATTCATATTGCCAATCCTATAGAACTTCTGCAAAGCAGCCGGGCAGGGGAGCGGGAACCCAAAACCCGCTGGATACTGGCCATTGCCGGCCTGGTGCTCACCGGCTCCGGTTACTGGATGGCCATCCGCACGGAAAATGTGCTGCAGGCGGTAAACAACCTGTTTGTGGCCGTTCTCCTGGTAATGGCGGGAACGTATGCCCTGTTTGTGGCAGGGACGGTGGCGTTTCTGAAGGCGCTGAAAAAGAGACCTTCCTATTACTATAAAGCCCGGCATTTTACTACGGTTTCCGGTCTGATTTACCGGATGAAACAGAATGCGGTGGGGCTGGCAAATATCTGTATTTTGAGCACGGCGGTGCTGCTGACCGTATCCACCACCGTATCTCTTTATTTTGGAAATGAAGATACCATCCGTTCCCGGTATCCCCACGATATCACGCTGAGTTTTGCCGGGGTGGCGGATGAAACGGTCCGGGAAGAAATTTCCGCCGCGGTGGAGGCGGCGGCAGCGCAGGCAGGCGTACAGGTGGAGAACAGTGAATATCAGAACCGCCTGTCCTTTGCGGCCATCCGGGAGGGAGATGCCCTTCTTACGGCCGACCAGGCTGAAAAGGAAAGCTATACGGCAACCTTGCAGAATGTTTCACAGGTCTATGCCATGACCGGTGAAGAATACACCCGGATTACCGGGAAGGACGCGGGAATAACTGAATCCGGAAAAGCCGCGGTGTATACGGAAGATGGAAATATTCCCGGACAGTTGAATCTGTACGGACAGGAATTTCAGGTGGAAAGCACACTTCCCGTTTCTCCTGCCTGGGACAGAAATGGCCATACGGAAGAAATGACAAAGACGTATTATGTGGTGGTGGCGGATCTTGATGAGCTGAAATCCATTGATCAGAAAGAGCAGGCTTTTCTGGGAAGGGAGGAATCTTTTATCAGTCTGTCTGCCGACATTGACCTGACCGGGACCGAAGAACAGAGAAGACAGGCTGCTTCTCTGGTGGAGACAGCGGTTAAGGAAGCCTCCTTTGACGGAGTTACTTTCTCTTATATGGAAAGCCGGCAGCAAAACCGGCAGGATATGCTGGCGATGAACGGAAGCTTTTTCTTCCTGGGAATCGTTCTGGGGGCGGTATTTCTGATGGCCACGGTGCTGATTATCTACTACAAACAGATTTCAGAGGGCTTTGAGGATAAGAAACGGTATGAAATTATGGAAAAAGTGGGAATGAGCCAGAAGGAGGTGCGCCAGAGCATCCGAAGCCAGACGGTGAAGGTGTTCTTTCTGCCGCTGGGAATGGCAGTGATCCACATCGCGGCAGCCTTTCCGCTGATGCGCCAGGTGCTGCAGGTGATGAGTCTGGACAACTGGCAGCTGTTTCTGGCCTGCACGGGGGGAACGGTGCTGGTATTCGCGGCAATCTATTTCCTGGTATACAGTCTGACGGCCAGGACCTATTACCGTATTGTAAGATGAGAACGCAGGCGGCAGCGGGGCCGGAAGGCAAAACTGTTATAAGTACAGGGGCATAGTACAGCAATTTAAGAAAATAATAAGATTTTCGTCAGATATTTTCTGAGGGGATTCGCTATAATATTGCATATCCGCCGGAAACATGGTAGAATCCATTACGGCAGAAGGGCCGGCTGCAGGAGCCGTCCGATGTTTGTCAAGAATAGAAAGAAGGATATGCGATGAGTCAGAGGAAGAGGCTGTCGAAAGCAGCCAGAAGAAGGAGACAGAGAAACAGAAGAATAGCGATGTTTATAGTGGGACTGCTGATTGTGGGCGCAGTGTGGTTCGGAATCCTGCTGTTCCTCAATGGAAGAAAGGAGGATTCCGCACGGGAACCCATAACCTCCGGACAGGAAAATGAACCGGAAGCTACAGGAACGCCTGTGCCGACGGAAACACCGACACCGACACCGGAACCGCTTCCGGCTGTGGATATGAGCGGTATTAACAGTACGTCAGGTATCCTGGTCCGGCTTTCGGACGGCCAGACCGTGGCGGAAAAGGATGCGGATGTACAGATTTACCCGGCATCCATGACAAAGATGATGACGGCGATAGTGGCTATTGAAAATCTTTCCGATCTGAACCAGACGATCACCCTTTCCCAGGAACTGTTTGCGCCGCTTTATGAAGAAGGAGCATCAATGGCCGGGTTTGCGCCCGGGGATCAGGTGACGGCGATGGATCTTCTCTATGGAGTGATTCTTCCGTCAGGAGCGGAATGTTGTCTGGGACTGGCAGAGCAGATTGCCGGATCAGAAAGCGCTTTTGCGGATATGATGAACGCAAAGGCCCAGGAGCTGGGAATGACCGCTACGCATTTTGTTACCTCCACAGGATTGCATGATCCGGAACATTACACCACGGTCCGGGATCTGACGAAGCTTATGACCTATGCGCTGCAGAATGAAACATTCCGTACCATTTTCTGCACGAAGCAATACACCACCTCCCCGGTGGCCAGCGCGCCGGAAGGCTTGAGCTTTTCCAGCAGTATGTTTGACAGGATGGAAAGTCCGGCGGTGAACGGCGGAGAAATCGAGGGAGGAAAAACCGGTTATACCAGCGATGCCGGCCTGTGCCTTGCCAGTCTCGCGGTGGTGGATGGTACGGAGTATATCTGTGTGACTGCCGGCGCCCAGGGAAATACCTGGACAGAGCCTTACCATGTATATGACGCGCAGAATATTTACAATCAGATTGATCCGTCCGCAGGGAACACCGGCGATCAGCCGGCAGGCGAGGATGCGGCTGCGTCAGATACGGTATCCGATGCGTCGTCAGACACGGAAGCATAGACTGTGGAGCAGGCGGACACGGCAGCCTGAGTAGAGACGAAAGGGTATACCGCAGGCGGAATATTCTCCGAAGCGGAAAAACTTCAGAAAATGTTAAGAAAAAGAAGATTATTTTCTTAAAGCTCCTGTGCTATGATAACAGCATCAAAGGAGAAAAATATTATACTAACAAATTCGGATAGACGAAGCGCTTTCTGTGTATGCAGGGAGCGCTTTTTGTCTGCGGCAACGAAGGGTGCGCGGCGGGAGAGAGGGATTTTTGGAAAACTGAGGCAAGGGATTGCGTCCGGGAAGAACCGTGGGTATAATGGGAGAAAATGTATGGAAAGCGGAAGGAGAAAATCTATGGACACCACACAGAAATTTACCGGAAGAGCAGTTGATTATGTGAAAGGGAGGCCGGCCTACGCGGAGGCATTTCTCCAGAGTCTGGCGGAGGAGCATGGATTTTCCCCGGGGGCGGAGGCGGCGGATATCGGCTGCGGCACCGGAAAATTTTCCGCGCAGTTGCTGGAAAAGGGATTCAGGGTGTATGGAGTGGAACCCAACGATGATATGCGGGGGCAGGCCGAAAGCGCGCTGGGAGCCTGGCCCGGATTCCGTGCGGTGAAAGGAACCGCGGCGGATACCACGCTGGCGGACGCTTCGATGGATCTGGTCACCTGCGCCCAGGCTTTCCACTGGTTTGATCCGGAGGCTTTTTCCGCGGAGTGCCGGCGAATCCTGCGGCCGGAGGGCAAGGTGTTTCTGATCTGGAATCTGCGCGAGGAGGATGCCCTGATTAACCGTGAAATATACAGGCTGTATGCTTCCTGCTGCCCGGATTTTAAAGGGTTCGCCGGCGGCATCCGAAGGAATGATGAACGGATCTGCCGTTTTTTCTCCCATGGCTTTCTGTATGAGGAATACGACAATCCCCTGTTTTATACCAAGGAAACATTTGTCAGCAGAAGTCTTTCCGGTTCCTATTCTCTGAAGGAAGGAGATCCCGGGTATCAGACGTATCTTCAGAAGATCCATGCTGTTTTCAGAAAATATGAAAGAGACGGGAAGGTGGAAATACCCAATAAAACAGTGGTTTATTTCGGATGTATCTGAGTTGTTTAAATATTTGGGACTTTGCATTTTTTCAAAAAAGGCATATAATGTAGAACAGAATTTACTGAGGAGGAGTTGCGGATTATGGCGATTGATAAAGTAAAGGAATATTTCAGACAGTTTGGAAAAGAACAGGATGTACAGGAGTTTCAGGTGTCCAGCGCCACGGTGGAACTGGCGGCGGCAGCGCTGGGAGTAGAGGGAGCGCGAATTGCCAAAAGCATGTCTTTCTATGAAAAGGAGGGGGACGGCTGCCTGATTGTGGTGACGGCCGGTGATCAGAAGGTGGACAATGCCAAATTCAAACATTTCTTTGGCATGAAGGCAAAGATGCTGAAGGGAGAGGATGTGGAGAGACTCACCGGTCATGCTCCGGGCGGCGTGTGTCCTTTCTGTAATCCGGAAGGAACACGGGTATATCTGGATGAATCCATGAAGCGGTTTGAGGCGGTGTTCCCGGCCTGCGGCAGCGCGAATTCCGCTATCCGGCTGACATGTGAAGAGTTGGAGAAGTATTCCGGCGCGCTGGGATGGGTGGATGTGTGTAAGGCGGCTCAGTAAATATGACATATACGGGATAAGGGGCAGCCTTTGCGGGGAGAGTTTTCGGTGAAAGATTTTATTATTTGTTTATGATTATGAACGGCGGATAAACAAGTATTAAATATGTGCAAAACCCGCTGACAGACAGAGATTCTTCTGATAGAATGACAGCATGAAACGAATGAAAAGCTGTATCTGAAAAGACAGGAGGAATTTCTATGAGACATTTCAGAATATATGAACTGCTTGGTAATATCCCCGCCGGAGAAGTCCTGAAAGGAATTCTGGACGGACTTTTCCCGGGACTTGTAAAAGAACCCCGCCGAGTGCCGGTGAGAGTGCCGGTTGTCCGTCCGGAAGATGGAAAAAGACGGAACTGATGACGAACCCGGCGGTGGGGGTCCGGCTTTCAGCCTGCCGGGGAATGGGGCGGGCAGGAACAATGGAAAGTATGCCGCGTGATTCTTCCGTTGTCACGAAAAAAGGCCGCAGCCTCGCGATGATGATCATCCGCGGACTGTGGCCCTTCCTTTGCTCAATATCTCAAAAAGAAATGCAAGCCTTATGCTCTCTCCACTCTGCCGGACTTCAGACAAGAAGTACAAACGTACATCTTTCTGGCTCCGCCGTTTACCTTAACCTTTACAGATTTTACGTTGGACTTCCACATTCTGTTGGATCTTCTATGGGAATGGCTTACGTTATTTCCGAAATGAGCGGCTTTTTCACAGATTGCGCACTTTGCCATGACTGCACCTCCTTAACAATTATTCTCTATATCTATTCGTACATAGATTCGCAACAATAGCTATTTTACCAGAAGAATATCTGTTTTGCAAGTAAAAATATAAATTTTTGAAATTAATATTTCTTTTTCCACTAAAACAGGTTATAATACTTACAGTACAGACAAAGCCGGAACCTTTGGATAGGGTTGGATAAGAAAAGCAAAGAAGCGGATTCCCTGTGTCCGCTTTACCGAAACGGCAG
>DVON01000200.1 GCA_018713585.1 Candidatus Pullilachnospira stercoravium
ACATTTCACCCAGGAGCAGTTGGCAGAGCGTATTGGAGTCAGCAGACAAAAATATGCCCGTATCGAGAACGGAACAAATAATATTACGTTGGAAGATCTTTCACGAATTGCAGAAGTATTGGGTGCGACAGTTGGAGATATAACCCGCGTGCTGGATGAGACTCCGGTTGTTGCGTACCGGGTTGGCCATGAGAATACTTCGGCAAAGAAAATGTTTGATATGCTGGATCTGTTTTACGCGAATAAACATTTATATGACAAATTACAGCATGACAGCAAAGAATAAGGAGACTGCTATGGAGGGGATGAAAAAAAAGGAAATAAAGAGAAAAGCGGCTTCTTTCCGAACAAGGTGCAACGTTGGTCAATATGGAATTATTGATTTGTTCAAATCGTGCGAGGGATGTTCATTTAAGCTATTAAGATATCCACTGGGAGAAGACGCGGATATGGGATTTACTTTAAAGAAGGATGACGATATTATTGTATTTACCAATACCAGCAGTCGTTTATCCAGAGAGATTTTTACACTTGCTCATGAGATCGGTCATGTGGTTCTGCATATGGAATCAACCGTTTCCTTTATAGATGATTCCGTTACTATTTCCGGCAGAAGTACAGATGAGATGGAGAAAGAAGCCAATTATTTTGCCGCCTGTCTGCTGATGCCGGAAGATAGGGTAAGGGAATTTCTTGATTTGGAAATTAATGATTTTAAGAAGAATGGTTTGTCGGCCATGGATATAGCAAGAATCATGTCAGAATTCGGTGTGAGTTTTGATATGGTTTTAAATCGCCTGGAAAGTTTAGGGAAGATTGGCTGTGCTCAAAAAGTACAGTTAGAAAGCGAACGGAATCAAAAGCGGGTAAGTAATCTGTTGAGGAGCGTAGGTGGAAACAGTCGGCTGAATGAAGCCAGTAAGGAAATTGATATACCGCATGAATATATCGATTATGCGATTTATAATTACAACCATAGCGCTGTGCCGATTGAGACGCTTAAAAAAGTGTTAGAATGTTATCATCTCACATTAGAAGATGTAAATGACAGAATTGCTCCGCACTCGGATGAAGAAGAGGATCTTGATGATCTGATAGGGGGCTTGGAAGATTGAGAGCATCGCTGGATACGAACGTAGTGATCCATATTTATCGGGCTGGCCTTGAAGATATACTGTTTGATTTTTTCTCAGATGGTGTTTTTATATATGAGCAGATCAGAAAAATAGAGCTGGAACATCATGGGCAGGATATCTTGGAGAAAGTTGATGCAGATATTAAATCAGGAAAAATTGAAGTATATACAGATGAGACTTTAAAACAGCAAGCTGTTTTGAGAATATTTGAGAACAATGTAAATGAAAATAAGCTATTATATGGATCAGGCGATCTTGGAGAGGTTTATGCGATTTCCCTGGCTCAGACAATAGGCGCCTATTCTTTGGTTACAGATGATATAAAACAGGGCGGGCCATATATGTCTTTACTTCAGCTGGAATACGATATAATGCCGTTTACATTTGCAGATATATTGATTCTGCGATATTTAATTGAAGCGGCTGATGCAGAGCAAACAGTGAGAGATTTTAATATGATAAATGAGGTTTCAGATTTAAAATGGTCATTTAGGAGCCAGATCGTCAAATTTATAAAGCGTTTTTGGAAAGATCCATACAAGAATGAAGAGAAGAAATGGATGAGTAAATTAGTCGAAGAACGGAAAATACGGGTTAAGAGTAAATTTACAGATCTGCAAAAATTATTATAAAATTAGAAAACTATGCAGTGGAGAGAATGCAAATCGAGCTTCTCAGGACACAGTTATCACACAGGATAATATGGAACTATTTCTAAAGAATTCTATCATCGCTTCGTTTTCAGAAATATAGTTCCGCTGGATAATGAATATATATCGCGAGAATTAAAGCACGGGAAAGATACGGAAAATATTAAATACGGATCTAATAAGATTATAGAACATGTTGAAAAGAATGGAAAGCATGACATTTTGAAATTATTTATCCAGGAGATCTGAAAATATGGAAAAGATCAAGGATGAAAAGTTAAGAAAGATTTTACAGGAAATGGCGGAACTTCTTCAGGGTGTGTATGGAAATCGACTGAAAGCGGTAATCTTATACGGCTCTGTCGCCAGAGGAACCCAGACGGAAGATGCCGATGTGGATATCCCCGTTCTATCAGAATGTGGGCAGGGAAGGAGTCGTAGTCTATGCAGTATGAGAGAGAAATCCTGTGTCAATACCGGCTGGAACGGGCAAAAAGAGCAGGAAATAAATAGAGGTCATGACATTACTGCAATTTGGAGCAGACTGGTAATAAAATATTCTGGCACATCCGCCGGGAGCGTGATAAGATAGACGGAAGGGAACCGACCCCTTCCGTTTTTTTGATATGGCATGGCGGAACAGGGTGAATGGAAGCATCTGCTCATCCATCCGCCGCTGCCTGCAGGCATCATACCGATGGAAACGGAGTATCCGGTTCCGCAATTTTACAGCATGAGGAGGAATGAAGACGTGGAAAAAAGATTGATCCAGGTGGAGGAGCGTGTGCCGGTGAAGCTGCTGGTACCGCTGAGTGTGCAGCATATGTTCGCCATGTTCGGCGCGTCGGTGCTGGTGCCGTTTATGTTCGGCATCAACCCGGCGGTGGTGCTTTTGATGAATGGTGTGGGAACGCTGCTGTTTATTCTGATTACGAAGGGAAAAGCCCCAGCATATCTGGGCTCCAGCTTCGCGTTCCTGTCGCCGGCTCTGCTGGTGATTGACAAATTCGGCTACCAGTACGCGCTGGGCGGTTTTGTGGTGCTGGGTGTCTGCGGCATGATCGTGGCCCTGATCATAAAGAAATGCGGCACGAACTGGATTGATATCGTGCTTCCCACCGCGGCCATGGGGCCGGTGGTGGCGCTGATTGGACTGGAGCTGGCGGGAAACGCGGCGGATACCGCGGGACTGCTGGCAGAGGAAGTGGATCCGCGGAATGTGGCAGTATTTCTCATTACCCTGGGGGTTGCTGTGTTCGGACAGATTTTGTTCCGCGGCTTCCTGTCGGTGATCCCCATTCTGATCGCCATCATTGCCGGATATATTTCCGCGGCGGTTCTGGGTATACTGGACTTCAGCGCGGTACGTGAAGCATCCTTTTTCGCCCTGCCCAATTTTCAGACCCCCAGATTCAACGTGGAGGCGGTGCTGACCATTCTTCCGGCACTGCTGCTGGTGACCTCGGAGCACATCGGTCATCAGATTGTAACGGGAAAAATCGTTGGCAGGGATCTCCTGAAGGATCCGGGACTGCACCGGTCACTGTTTGCGGATTTCTTCTCCACCACCCTTTCCGGTCTGGTGGGTTCGGTTCCCACCACCACCTACGGGGAGAACATCGGCGTGATGGCCGTCACCAAGGTGTACAGCGTACAGGTGATCGGCGGAGCGGCGGTGCTGTCCATCTGCTGTTCCTTCCTGGGAAAACTGGCGGCGCTGATCAACACCATTCCCGGCCCGGTGATCGGGGGAATTTCCTTCCTGCTGTACGGCATGATCGGAACCTCCGGCCTGCGGATGCTGGTGGACGGCCAGGTGGATTACGGAAAATCCAGAAATCTGACCCTCACCTCGGTGGTATTTGTGGTGGGACTCTCTGGCATTGCCCTGCATCTGGGAAATGTGGAGCTGACCGGTATGGTGCTGGCCTGCGTGGTGGCCATGATTCTCAGCCTGATTTTCTACGTTCTGGACCGGCTGAAACTGACCAATGACCAGGAAGAATAAGGAGGAGTGAGACGCATGGGGGTAGAAAAGCTGCTGGTGGTGGACGATGAGCGGGATATCCGCAGGCTGCTGGGAGATTTTTTTGAACTGCAGGGATATCAGGTTTATACGGCGGCCAGCGGAAAGGAAGCCCTGGAAAAACTGGCGGTACAGCCGGATCTGATCCTTCTGGACATCAACATGCCGGATATGGACGGCATGGAGGTCTGCCGCCGGATCCGGGATCATGTGACCTGCCCCATTGTGTTCCTCACCGCCCGGGTGGAAGAGCAGGACCGGATCAACGGGCTGATGATCGGCGGGGATGACTATGTTGTGAAACCCTTTGCCATGGAGGAGCTGGGCGCCCGGGTGGCGGCCCATCTGCGGCGGGAGCGGCGCGGTATGATCCGGGAAAATGTGGCCTTCCACCGGGAGCTGGTGATTCACTATGGCTCCCGGCAGGTATTTTTCGGGGAAGAGCCGGTGAATCTGACAAAGACGGAGTTTGATCTGGTGGAATTTCTCTCCCTGCACCGGGGTCAGGTGTTCAGTAGAGAGCGGATCTATGAGCTGGTCTGGGGCTATGACAGTGAAGGAGACAGCCAGATTATCACGGAGCATATCCGGAGAATCCGTCAGAAACTGAAGAAATTTACGGACGAAGAATTCATTGAGACGGTCTGGGGAGTGGGGTACAAATGGATTGGTTAGAAGAACAGGCCCAGAGGCTGTACCGGAAATTAACCCATATGAGCCTGAAAAAAACGCTGGCCGCCTACATTTTTCTGGCGGTTCTGGGGGTGCTCGGCTGCTGGCTGATGACCTGGCAGATCTGCGAGGGCTGGGAACAGATGCTGACCGGCGGTAACGGCCGGGGACAGCTGATGTATATCCAGATGGCGGACGGCACCATGGGATTTGCCAGGCAGATCGAGGGCGCGGTGGAGGAGCTTCCCGGTAAGGTGCAGCGGGCGCTGACCGTGGTGACGGCGGTGCAGAATTGCAGCATTTTTGTGTACACGGTGGCGGCCATCTGGCTGGTGGCCTGGCTGTACTACCGGAATAAACTGCGCCAGCCCATCGCGGTGCTCACCAGGGAGGCAGAGGCCATCAGCCGGGATGAACTGGATGCTTCCTGCGCCTTTCACAGCGGCGATGAGATGGGAAGCCTGTGCAATGCGGTGGAAGGGATGCGGAAAAAACTGGCAAAGAGGCAGGGGCAGATCTGGGAGGAGATGGAGGAGCAGCGGCGGCTGAACGCGGCCTTTGCCCACGATCTCCGGACGCCTCTGACGGTGCTTCAGGGCTATGTGGATCTGCTGGAGACCTATTACCCTGCGGGGCGGATTTCTCAGGAAAAAATGATGGAAATCCTGGAAATGATGGGCGGCCAGGTGGACCGGCTGCGGCGGTTCGGGGATACCATGAAAAAGATCCACAGCCTGGAAGAGCGGGGCGCCGTCCGCCGCCGGATGCGGGTGGAGGAACTGGCCCGCCGCCTGGAAGAATCCGCAGGCATGCTGGTATCCGGCCCCGGGGAGGGGATTGACACCCGTCCTGTATCCGGCTCGATGGAGAATCCCGGTGCCCGGCCGGCGCCTGGCCCGATGGAGGGTTCCGGTAAACTGCCCGCGTCCGGCCGGGAGGAGTATTCCGGCAGACCGGTGAAATTGCTCTTCCGGGTTTCCGGCGGAAAGGATGTGGAAGGCCAGATGGACCTGGAGCTGATGCTGGAGGTGGCGGACAACCTGATTTCCAATGCCCTCCGGTATACCGGCAGCCTGGTGGAGGTGGTGCTGGAGGCGGATCCGGATACCCTGTGCGTTTCCGTGCGGGATGACGGCAGAGGGTTCTCCGGGGAAGAACTGAAAATGGCAGCCCAGCCTTACTACACCGGCGAGAAAGAGCAGGGACAGCACTTCGGCATTGGCCTGTATATCAGCCGGATGCTCTGCCAGCAGCACGGGGGCATCCTGACCCTCTCCAACAGTATCCGGGGCGGGGCGGTGGTGTGCGCCCAATTTGCCATCGGAGATTAAAAATTTTGGCGAAGAAAACAGCCGCGGCACGGACGGATGTTTCTTCGCCTTTTTTTGTCTCTGCCCGGAATTGTAGGGAAAATGTAGAGATTTTCCCTGTACACTGATCCTGTCGGACGGGACGCCGGATGCTTTGCGGCAGACTGCCGCGGGCAGAGGCGGGCGCCGGCCGGCAGTGACAGTACAAAGACGGAAAGAGGGAGTGTTATGCAGACTGAAATTGTAATGAAGAATGTCACAAAACGTTACGGAAAAAAGCTGGCGTTGGATCATCTGAGCCTGAAAATTCCCCAGGGAATGTTTGGGCTGCTGGGACCCAATGGAGCGGGAAAAACAACGCTGATGAAGATGACTGCCGCCATTCTTCCGCCCACAGAAGGGAAAATCCGGGTGTGTGGGACAGACATTTCCTGCCAGCGGCAGATCCACCGGATGACCGGCTATCTGCCCCAGGATTTTTCCATGTACGGGAATATGACGGCGGCGGAAGCGCTGGATTATCTGGGAGCTCTGTCGCTGATGCCCAAAAAGCTGCGGCGGGAGCGAATTCCACTGCTGCTTCGTCAGGTGAATCTGGAGGACAACAGCAGGACGCGGGTGAAAGCCATGTCCGGAGGAATGAGGCGCCGGCTGGGTATCGCTCAGGCTATTCTCCATGATCCACAGGTGTTGATCGTGGATGAACCTACGGCAGGGCTGGATCCGGAGGAGCGGGTGCGTTTCCGGAATCTGCTCTGCGAGCTGGCTCAGGAGCGGATTGTCATTCTCTCCACGCACATTGTGGGAGATATTGAGGCTACCTGTGAAAATATCGCGGTGCTGAATCAGGGAACACTGTTGTTTAGCGGTACGGTGACAGAATTGCTGGGGGAAGCGGAGGGGAAAATTTTTACCGCCCAGGTCCCCCGGATGGAACTGCCTATGTTGAAAAGCCAGTATACCGTTACCGGGATGCTGATGCAGGGCAATGAAGCTCAGGTGCGGTTTGCCGCTGAGAGCCAGCCCTTTGCGTCCGCGAAAGCCTGCCCGCCCAATGTGGAGGATGCTTACATGTATCTGATGCAGGAGAAAAGAGGTGAGCGCGGATGCTGCTGACTTTGTTTGGAAAAGAGTGCCGGCAGACGGCAAAAAGCCTGATCTTCTATCTGATTCTGCTGATTCTGGTATTTTTTTACACGTCACAGATGGGAGCGTTGGAACCCTTTCAGAAGCCGGAGCAAGGGGAAACGGACAGCTACGGCATGCGCCCCAGCGATGATCCGCAGGCGATTATGGAAGCTACTTTGGGAATGTTGGTTACAGATTATGAAGCCAACCGTTATACAGCCTATCCCATGGGCTTCTATAAAGAAGTAATTCTCACCGAAGAAAAGCAGGAGAAGATTCATCGGATTCTCACAGAGTGTACCGGTATGGACAGCGGCTATGAAGATTTTGTTACGCCGCCGGAAACCCAACAGGTGGGAGACGGTTCCTTTATGGTAGTTCCGGGAAGCAGTGCCACTGTCCCGGTGGCCGATACCCTGACCTATGACCGCTTTCTGGAACTGATGGGCCAGGTGGATGAGCTGCTGGGAGGAGGCAGCAGCTATGATCCCGAAACCGTGAATCAAAATGCCATGGAATCCATGACCTACGAGGAAGCCCTGGAAGCGTATGAGGCCAGTCTTACACAGGATAAGGTCACCAGGGGGTATGCCCGGCTGTTCTGTGATTATATGGGACTGATGCTGGGTCTGCTGCCGGTATTTCCTGCTGTTGTGCGGGTTCTGCGGGATAAAAGAGCCAGCGCCAGCCAGGTGATTTATGTCCGCAGCGCTTCCTCCGTAAGTATTGTTCTGTCCCGGTGGCTGGCTTCCATATGTATGCTTCTGCTGCCGGTTCTGCTGCTGGGAATCATGCCGGCCTGGCAGAGCGTCTATTATGGAAATGTGCTGGGTGCATCCCCGGATCCGCTGGCTTATGTAAAATACACGTTGGGCTGGCTGCTGCCGGAAATTCTTGTGGTAACTGCTCTGGGATTTTTTGTGACAGAACTGACGGGAGGACCGCTGGCTATTCTGATTCAGGGATTCTGGTGGCTGGCCAGCCTGTTTTCCAATACAAATTCCCTGGTGGGAGGTGTGGGCTGGAATCTGATGCCCCGGTTCAATTCCAGCCAGGATACTGCCGTCTGGCTGGAGGTATTTCCACAGATGGTGAAAAACCGTCTGTTCTATACCGTTCTTGCGCTGGCGTTGGCAGCAGCTACCGTTTGGGTCTATCATCTGAAAAGGAAAGGGGTGCTGCAAAATGGCAGAAAATTTTTGGGCCGCAGGAAAGGTACATTTTAAATACCATTACTGGTTTCATCTGCTGGCAGCGACGCTTTTCTTCCTGGCAGCCCCGTTTCTGGTGGGAATGGAGGCGCTGAATTTTCCTCAGACCGGAAAAGTGCTGGAGTTTTATTTCAGTCTCAGCGGGATTATACTGTTGACACCACTGTTCGCGCCGGATCAGAACCGTGATATCCGGGATCTGCTTCGTACCCGGGAAATGCCTTTTTGGTGGCTTCATCTGATCCGTCTGGCCGAGGCATTTGTGAGTCTGACGGTTCTGGCTGTCCTGTTCCTTTTTTGGATGCGGGCCGGGGAATGTCGGTTTGAGTTTCTTCCCTGCTGTCTGGGTACCCTGGCTACTTGTCTGTTTCTGGGAGGCCTGGGGATCCTGGCAGCGTCGCTGACGGACAGTCTGCCCATAGGATATATGGTTTCCATGATCTATTATGTCTGCAATTTCGGATCCGGGCGGGATTATCTGGGCCCCTTTTATCTGTTTACCATGACAGAAGGAACTTTTGACGGCAAGATGTGGATTGGCATCAGCGGAATCCTTATGATTCTTCTGGGGATCCTGTGGGGAAGACGCCGCATCTGAAAAATGGAAGGAAGCTGAAAAAAATGGTTGACACCGCAAGAAGGGGAGCTTATTATTAGAATAATCCATTGAGGGAGTAATTTGCGGCGGCGCCGTGGTAATGTCAACACAATGATGGAAATCTGGTATTACCTTAAAAAATGAGACTCGTGGACAGTGTCAGGACTGTCCATGAGTTTTTTTATGGTGATTTGTTGAGAAAAATTAATCAACAGCGGAAAGCAGACGCACCCTGCGCGGACTTTCCGTTGGAATGAATAACCGGAATCCCGTCGGGCTTTGACAAATGACATGGGCCTGCGGGCAGGAAAGAACGGAGGAAGCGTATGGATCTGATAACATTATTTACCCTGGCAGTGGGACTGTCCATGGATGCGTTTGCGGTGGCGGTCTGTAAGGGGCTGGCAATGAAAAAAATCACCGTGGGAAAGGCAGTGATCGTCGGGCTGTGGTTCGGAGGATTTCAGGCTCTGATGCCGGCCCTGGGATATTTTCTGGGAATTCAGTTTCAGGATAAGATTACCGCGGTGGATCACTGGATCGCGTTTATTCTTCTGGGGCTGATCGGAGCAAATATGATCCGGGAAGCATTTTCCAAGGAAGAGGAAGCGGAGTGCGGCGTCTGTTCCGAGGAAGAGGCGTCTCTGGGTGTGCGGGAAATGTTTGTTCTGGCGGTGGCCACCAGCATCGACGCACTGGCGGTGGGCATCACATTTGCTTTCCTGAGGGTGAATATCTGGGCGGCAGTATCCTTTATCGGGGTGATCACCTTCCTGCTGTCCACCGCAGGCGTAAAAGTGGGAAATGTTTTCGGCGTCAAATACAAATCCAGAGCAGAACTGGCAGGCGGCGTGATTCTGATTCTTCTGGGGCTGAAAATTCTGCTGGAGCACCTGGGGATTCTGTAAAGGTTCTGCCCGGCATTTTTTGGGGCAAGGAAAAGCCTGCGGCAATTTTCGCCGGCAGGGCGAGATAAAATAGTCAGAAAAAAATTAAGGGACAACCAAAATAGTAAGAAAAAAGTAAAACACTTTCCAGTCATGTGCGGTATAATAAAAGAAAAAAGAGAGTATCTCGCAAGAACTGGAGGTGAAGCGTATGTCAAGGAAAAAAGTATTATCCCGGATGTTATCGATGATTGTTGTGACAGGAATGCTGATGGTGTCTGTTCCGGAGGCAGTGGTCCTGGCTGGAGATGACAGCCGGGATACATTTGTCATTACAGAGTTTAAAGATCTGGATTCCTGGAAGATGGAAAAAACCACCTGGGAGACGGGGACGGCAGTATCCGATATGGGCTTCCCGGCCTCCTGGACGGTAAAGGGATATCTGGAAACGGATGACAGCAAGGCACTGACTGAAGAAGTACTGGACAAGCTGGAATGGACCGGCGCCCTCAAAGAGCAGGAGACGGCGGAAGAGGATACAAAGGATCCGGTTCTTTACACAGACCAGTCGGGAGTCGGCGAGTATTATTTCTCCATGAAACTTCCGGAAGATGTGAAGATTGCGGAGGATGTGGAAGTACCGGGAGTATTAATCACCATCAAAGCGGCGGAGCCGAAGACGGAAGAGCCGAAGACGGAAGAGCCAAAGACGGAAGAGCCGAAGATGGAGGAGCCGAAGACAGAGACTCCACAGACGGAGGAACCGAAGACGGAGGAGCCGAAGACGGAAGAGCCGAAGACGGAGGAACCGAAGACGGAGGAGCCGAAGACAGAGACTCCGAAGACGGAGGAACCGAAGACGGAGGAGCCGAAGACGGAAGAGCCGAAGACGGAGGAACCGAAGACAGAGACTCCACAGACGGAGGAACCGAAGACAGAGGATCCACAGACTGGGGAACCGAAGACGGAAGAGCCAGGGACAGCGGTTCCGCAGGCGGATGACCCTGCGGCAGAACCCCCCGGGACAGAACCCCCCGGGACAGATCCCGGCGCCCAGGAGCCTGCTGAAGGAAAGATCGCGGAATTTGCGATTGGGGACAGCAAGGGAGAAATTGATGACAGCATCGACAAAATCACAGTCAGGCTGCCCCACGGCATGACTGCTGACGGACTGATTCCGGAGATTACACTGAGTGGGACCAATACGGTATCTCCCGCATCGGGAGAAAAACAGGATTTTACAAACCCTGTGGAATACACGGTATATTCGGAAACTGGCGAGGTATTACGCATTTACACGGTAAAGGTGATCACAGATCGGCATATCTGGAAAGAGGCGACCTGCGAGACCCCGAAGACCTGTGCGAAATGCGAAGCGACAGAAGGAAGCGCCTTAGGCCACAGCTGGAAGGAAGCGACCTGCGAGGCTCCGAAGACCTGTACGGTATGCGGCAAGACAGAGGGACCGGCGCTGGGCCACAGCTGGAAGGCGGCGACCTGTGAGACTCCGAAGACCTGTACGGTATGCGGAAAGACGGAAGGCGAGGCGCTGGGGCACAGCTGGAAGGTAGCGGACTGCACCCATCCAAAGACCTGCACGGTATGTGGAAAGACCGAAGGCGAGGCGCTGGGCCATCAGTGGAGCGACTGGATTCTGACCAGGAAACCCACCACCGACGCCCAGGGGCTGGAAGAAAGAATCTGTGTACCCTGTCAGCTGAAAGAGACCCGTCAGGTACAGCGGCTGAACCGGATTGGCGAGGCGAAAAACAATAAGGTGACAGGAATCAAGGCTAACGGCGTTTACGGAGTGGGTGAGAAGATCACTATAACGGCAGAAGGCGCCCGGATGGATAATAAAGAACCCATCAAAGGCGATGTGCGGTATTTGCCCACCGGCTGGAAGGTGACCAGCTATAACGCATTTAAGGAAATACCTGCCCAGGTGACATTTACCGTGAAAGCGGAGGGCGGCTATTCCCTCCAGGTATATTTCCAGAAGCAGAGCTTTGATGGAAAAACCTGGGTGAATGAAAAAGATACGGATACCCGGACCATTAACTTCACCATTTCCCGCAATAAAGCGATTCCGGTAAAGACCGGTGATGATACCATGATTGCAGGATGGGCTGCCGCAGGTATGCTGGCACTGGCAGCTATGGTTGTGGGGATCCGTCAGAGAAAACGCAGCCGTTCCTGATCAGACCGGAAAGGAATGATCATGGTACCAGGCAGCCGATGCTGATCGGCAGAAAGGAAGACCCGGCCCCCGGCGGCCGGGCCTTCTCTTTGCCCCCGTGAAATACGTTCTGAAAAAAGTACATAAATTCCGCCGGTTCTGGGACTTTGGACGTAGGGAATCACTTGCGAAAATGTGCTGATAATGGTACACTAAGGGTCAGAAGTGAATTCCCGGTGGAACCGCCGGTCTGCAGGTTTCTACTTAAACATTTTGTAAGCGGAGGTATACAGATGAAAAAATTAACAGTGAAAAAAGGCGCGGAATGTATGGCATGTCTGGAGTGCGTAAGAGCATGTTCCATGGCGTTCTACAAAGAATTTGACCCGGACAAGTCCTGCATCCAGATTGTTGAGAAAAAGGGTGCTGTAAAACCCATGGTCTGCGTTCAGTGCGGCAAATGCGCCAGTGTATGTGAGGCAGGAGCCATCACCAAGAATGCCAAAGGCGTGTATATGATCAACAAGAAGCTCTGCACCGGCTGCGGAAAGTGTGTGGAAGTCTGTCCCTTCGGCGTGATGGTAAAGGCGCCGGAAGCACCGACAACCTCCAAGTGCATTGCCTGCGGAATCTGTGCAAAGGCATGTCCTATGGAAATTCTGGAAGTAGTAGAAAAATAAACAACCGATGATGGACAAAGAAAAATCCCGGTTCGCTGGTAAAACCTGCGGCCGGGATTTTTCGTGGATTTTTGCTATTCCAATCCGGAATTTGCCCGGAGAGCCTGTGCGGGCACATCAGCTGCGGCCAGGGAGGCTTCCCTGCGCAGCGCGCTGGGCGAGCAGCCGTAGGCATTGCGGAACATCCGTACAAACAGCCGGTAATTGAGAAAACCATGCCGTTCCAGAAGGACGGAAATAGCCTCATCCGTTTCCAGAAGATCCTGATGGATATGGGAGAGACGGATGGAATTCACATATTCCAGGAAGGTAACTCCCATGTGCTTTTTGAAATACCGGCAGAAATATTCCGGATTCAGTGACAGCACGGACGCTCCGTCCTCCAGTGAAATGGGCTGGGTGTAATGACCTTTTACATAGGCGGTTACCTGTTCCAGACGATCCAGATTTTTGTCGCTCTTTTTCCTGGCCGAAGAACTGACTCGTGTGATGCAGGACTGTGACAGACGATAAACCAGATCATAAATCAGAGCCGAAAAACGAAGTGTATAGCCTGAAGGCATACTGCAGGTGAGAACATAAAGTTCATCCAGAATATCCCTCACACCCGAATAACAGGAGGTCTGGTTAAGAATCGGGGATCCGTCATCCATCTGAAAACGGACACAGTGATATTCCGAAATGTGCGTTTTCAGGAGAGGATAGGGAATCTGCAGAGCCAGTACAAAGCTGGAATTCAGACACCGGGTAGAATGAATATCTCCTGAATTTATGATAATCAGATCGCCCTTTTTCAGAGAGTAGGTGCGACTGTTGATTCCAACGTCCATCAGCCCGGATTTCATGTACAGAAGTTCTACACTGTTATGCCAGTGACTGGGAACAAACTGGCTGGAACTGTTGTAAAAAAAGAAACGGGCCGGAAGAGAATCCGGAGTAATCACTTTTTCGTGCTGTAAATCTGTCATAAGATGCTGCCTCCTGTTGCCTGAAATACTGGAAAATCTATTCCTA
>DVON01000201.1 GCA_018713585.1 Candidatus Pullilachnospira stercoravium
TCAATTCTGCCATCCGCAAACTGGAAAAAGAGGACATTGTATATCTGGAACAGGGAAAAGGCAGAAATACCATTCTCTGCCTGACGGAAAAGGGAAAGAAATTTTCATCAGAAAAGATAATGCCTCTGCACGAGGCTGAAAACAAAATCTGGAATGAGTGGACAGCCGAGGAGCAGCAGCAATATCTGACGCTTACAAAAAAATATCGTGACGGATTAAAAAAACATCTGGAAGCCATGTTATAAAATCAGAAAATAAAATCTCAGGAAGGGAGGTGGCTTGATGTCGGCAGCAGCACAATAAGGGGATAATCACATTTGATATTGTCCCCTGTTTGAAAAACTATTTTGAAAATGAGAGGACAATTTAATATGGAAAAAACACAAAAATGGAAATCGCAGTTTATGATTGTTGCATTGGGACAGGCCGTTTCCATGTTGGGAAGTCACGGTGTTCAATTTGCTCTTATCTGGTGGCTTGCCGAAAAAACATCTTCACCGTTGATGCTGGGAATATCAGGGCTTGTCGCCTATCTTCCAATGACCTTATTCAGTCCGCTGGCAGGAATTGCGGCTGACCGTTATAACCGAAAATTTATCTCTGTCTTTTCGGATATGGCAATGGGGATGGCCGCGCTGATTTATGCGGTATTACTGTTCTTTTTTGACCTGCCTGTGTGGACGGTACTTGTTATGCTTTGTGTCCGGGGAATTGGAAGCACCTTCCAGCAGCCGGCAATACAGTCCATTATTCCGCAGCTGGTACCAAAAGATCAGCTGGTAAAAACAAATGGATGGATGCAGCTTCTGAATTCCGGCTCTTTTTTGCTGGGACCGGTAATCGGTGCGTCTTTGTATGCCATTTTCCCCATGTCCGTTGTGTTAATGAGTGATGTGGCGGGGGCAATTCTGGCAAGTATTGCATTAGCAGTCGTTAAAATCCCCAAACTTGAAAAAACGGAACAGGAAGAACAGCATTTCACAGCAGAAATAAAAGAGGGATTGCAGATATTCAAAGAAGATAAAAAATTATTGCATATCGTGACCGCAGAGGCACTCTGTATGTTCTTTTATGCGCCCTTATCCTCTTTTTATCCGCTGATGACAAGCGATTATTTTCAGTTATCGGCGATGTATGGCAGTGCTGTGGAGTTATCTTTCGCAATCGGCATGATGGTATCCTCCCTTTTATTTTCCAGTGTTCTAAAGATAAACCGAAAAATCCGGGTATCTTTTATCGGTTTGTTGGGAATGGGAATTATGTCGCTGATCTGCGGTATCATACCACCTGTTCCTGTTGGCTGGTTTTTCTTTGCGGGAAGCTGTATCTTTTTGGGGGCTTTCGGAAATGTCCATACCATTCCTCTGACCGCGTATATGCAGGAAACCATATCCCCGGACAAGATGGGGCGGGCCTTTTCGGTTCTCACGCTGATTTCATCCGTCACCATGCCGGTCGGCTTACTTTTCAGCAGTCCGATAGCAGAAAGGGTAGGGGTAAATGTATGGTTCTTCATTTCCGGTCTGTGTATGATTGTACTTACTGCCGGCGTTTCCTTACGGTATGCGGCAGAATGTCGGAACAGGATGCGGCTGCCGTAAATATAATTCCGTCGGTCAGAAACGTGCTCCGCAGGATATCTCCCGGCTCTTAAGAAAGAATCCTGCTTTGCAGGATTCTCCGCCTGCGGCGGGTCGCGCAAGCGACATCTTCCATTCCGCCACAGTGCGATCCTCGCGGAGCTTTTTCTCAGTTTTTCTGCAGAACGACTGTCTGGCCGTCTTCCATCCAGTAGTCCATCTGCTCCGCCGCAGGCAGCCTTTCTCCATTCTCCAGCCGGTGGAGAATCTCGCCCAAATACGCTCTTTCCCGGTAATTCCGGCACAGGCCCGCAGACGGCAGCTCTTCCTGCCAGGGAAGTCTCACCACACAATCTTCACCGGTTCCGCAAATCCTTATGGGATAACGCCCCGTATCCATTTTGCCACCTCCCTCTTATGGCATTGACGCCGCTGCCCAAAGAACGGGCAGCGGCGTCTACCAGAACTTATGTTCTAATTATGCCATGGCAGATGGTAAAATGCAAGCCTCTTATTCCACTTTTCTCACTGCATTTGCACCATTATACTTTTCATCGCAAATGGCAGTCACGGCTCATCTCTCAGATCTCTTTCCAGATAATCTCGTTGGCTTCCATGGAAAGTTTAAAGCTGGTGCCGTCGCCTTTGTAAACGGTGGTAGTCTGCGGCTCGTAGGTGTTGTTTACGATGCAGTATTTTCCATTTTTCACATAGGCGTGAACCTCCACGTTGTAGTTGGTGCTGAACCAGCGGTGCAGGTTTTCCTCATCGTGGGAAGCCCACAGAATCGCCCGGTACAGCACACGGCTGTTCTCAAAGCTGTAGGGCAGGCCGCTGATATACACGCCCCGGCCCTGGCCGAACTCGTTGACCGCCATCTGCACTTCCTTCTCTCTCTGGCAGATGATTTCGGTTCCATCCAGCGCGTACATATTTTTCTTGCCTTCTCCGAAGTCCACCTCTCCCTTGCAGTCCTCGGTGATGAAATGGCTGTGCTCCTCCCAGTTGTATTTGTCCTTGTTCAGATCAAAGCCATTCTCTCTCTCCACACCCAGCACGCTGCGCAGCTGGATATATTTTCCCTGCCACTGATGGCCGGTGGGCTCTCCGATTCCGATAAATCCGCCGCCGTTGTACACGAACTCATTGACCGCGCTGACGATGGTCTCGTCTGTCCAGTTGTCGCCGCCGGTGTAGGCAGTGTCGCCGTCACCCACATTCAGGATCACGTCGATATCCTTCAACATGTCCGGATTTTTCCGGATATCATCGAAGGTGATGAATTTCACATCGAAAGGAGCGCCGCTGAGCGCCTCCATGATGCCTGCGTAAGAGTAATTCTGTTTATGGTAAATGGCGTGGTGCACCATGTGATTGCCCCAGGCCCGCATCTTGCCCCAGCTGTTCAGCACAGCCACGGTCTTTACGCAGTAGGGGGTGGTTCCCTTGATATTCTCATACAGTGTACGGAACTCCTGGCACACACTCTCCACGTAATCGATAAATTCCGGGAACTGGACAGCCAGCTTCAGGTATCCGCCGTAACCGATCCGGTCGATGGGCTTTCTCAAAATTGCCCGGCGGGCAGTCACCCAGTTTACCTTGGCCTCTTTTACCGGATCTCCGCCCTCGTGGAAAGTATCCGGGAAGAAATACGGCAGGAACCGGCCTTCCGTATATTTCACGCCGGGAATATCGCTGATCAGCCGCAGCGTAGCTCCATTTCCCACGCTTCCCACCACGGCGTCCAGACCCACGGACTTGAACTCGTCCATAAAGGGCTCCATGCCGATCCAGTGATCACCCAAAAACATCATGGCTTCCTTGCCATACTCATGAACAATATCCACAAATTCCTTTGCCAGAGCTGTCACCTCTCTGCGCTGGAAAGCTGTGAAATCCAGAAATTCCTTTGAGGGAATCCGGTAGGTGTTGTTCATATAACCCTGGTCGATGATAAATTCCGGACGGAACTTGTAGCCCACTTCCTTTTCAAACTGCTCCAGAATGTAGGGGCTTACGGAAGCGGAATAGCCGTACCAGTCCACATATTTCTCTCTGGCCAGCTCGTCGAAAATCAGCGTAAACTGGTGGAAGAAGGTGGTAAAACGCACCACATCCACATAAGGATGCTCCTCCAGAAATTTTCTCAGACGCTTTTTGGAAAATTCTTTCGTCTTCGGCTGACGCACATCAAAGGTGATCTGCTTCTCCACACCCTGCCAGTCGTTGGTCACCGCGTTGTACATATGTACCGGATCCCACATGATGTAAGCCAGGAAGCTGACCGTATAATCATGGAATGCCTTTGCCGGATGAATGGTCACATCCCCGGTTTCCTCGCTGTAGCTCCACTCACTGGTGGGAACCACTTTACCGGTGGTACGGTCAATCACCTCCCACCAGCGGGTGATATCGTCATGGGAGTTCACCTTCAGCATATCCGGATACAGATGATCCATCAGATGAATGGACAGGGTTCCTCCCGTCGCCGTGTGGAAGGAAGTCATAATGTACATCTGCTGAATCTCATCCGGGTTCGCCTTGGCCCATTCATTGTCTTTTCTGGTGGTGTAGTAGGTGGCATATACCTTTGCGTCCACCTTCTTCAGCTCCTCCGGATAATCCGTACCGTCACAGTCCCGGATGGCATCCGCCCCCCAGCGTTTCACCAGCTCCAGCGTCTCCGGCACCACGTCCACATCTGTGGGAATTGTCACTCTGCCCCTTGCAAATTCTTCGCTCATACCCTTCTCCTTTCATCATTTCTGGCCGTATAGCCATAGAGGTATCCCCCTGCGGGATTTCATTATTCATGGCCGTATGGCCATAGAGGTATCCCCTTGTGGGATTTCATTATTTATGGCCGCATGGCGGTCATTCGGTTATCTTCATTATAGGAAATCCCCTGTTGCTTTTCTATGGTTCTTTTGTCGCAAATATTAGAGATCTTGTCCTCATTTTGCTTGCAGAAGAAAATGTTTGGAGCTATACTGAAGAAAAATGAAAGGGGGTGTCCCGATTGTCCAATCTTTCCTACTCATTTACCGATCTTTCCCTGGATCATCAGGAAAACCGGCTCCGGTATATTTCCGCCGCATCTTACGGAAATGACTGGAAAGGAATCCTTCACGCTCACGACTGCACGGAAATCTTCTATGTGACCGGCGGCGAAGGCTCCTTCTGCACAGAGGAGCAGACCATTCCTCTCCATCAGGATCAGCTGGTAGTGGTAAATCCCCGCTTCCGGCACACGGAACGCTCCTCCGCCGCCCAAAATATGCGGTATATTGTCCTGGGCATTGACAATCTGCAGTTCCGTTTCGGAAAAGATGCAGTCCTGCGGCCCTTTGAAATTTTTACCGTGGCCTCTCACCGCGGCACGGTACTTCCGCTGCTTTCCGTGATCCTGGAGGAGCTGAGATCCAAAAAGCCCTGTTATGAGGAAATCTGCCAGCATTACCTTTCCATTCTGCTTCTGATGATCCGGCGAATCACCGGCCGGGAATTTACCGTTTCCCAGCCCTCCTCCATTCCCTACGAATGTGAAAAGGTACGCAGCTATCTGGACACCCATTTCCGGGAGCCCCTGACTCTGGAATCCCTGGCGGCCCTGGCCCACTGGGATAAATTCTACTTCTCCCACCAGTTTTCCAGAGCTTACGGTATCTCACCCATCAACTATCTGCTGGAAAAACGGATCGAACACAGCCGGTATCTGCTGAAAACCACCGACTACTCCGTGACGCAGATCGCGGAGGCGGCCGGATTTTCCTCGCAGAATTATTTCTCGCAGATTTTCAGAAAGAGCACAGGAATGTCCCCCCGCCAGTACAGAAAAAATATGGCAGAGAAAGCAAAAGGAAAGAAGGAATCTTATGAAAATGAATCCGCCCAGTCATCCGAAGACTGATTCGACACAACATCCCGATACGGATGGAAAAGAAACCCTGTATGAAAAAGAAGAGTTATCCACCTGTCCGCAGGATCGCTCAGAAGTTATCCACAAAATCACCTTTAAAAAGGCTACCTGTACACGGGTTCCCGATACCGTGCTGCATTTTGTGTGCAGCCGCGACCCCGGCTGTCAGGAGTGCGCCGAAGAGTACCCGTGACCCTTCGGCGCGTCCGGTTTTTCAGATATGATATTCCTGGTAAAGCCGCTCACGGTATTCCTGGTCAGATGCGATTTTTATGATCTGATCCTGGCGGCCTTCTTTGTCGAGAATCAGAATCAGGCGGCTGTAGCGTTCGCCTCCGATACGTTCGCCCTCCATACGGCCTTTCTCTATCCCCTTCTCAATTCCTTTCTCTATCCCCTTCTCCATCGCGTCATCCCAGATCATCTGTCCCAGTATTGTCATCTTCATTTCCTCCTTTATCCGTTCTAATTCATCCTTTGTCAGAAACTTCATAGCCAGTAAATACAGTATGGCCTCCATCTTCTGTACCTCTTCCTTGGAAAACATCCCTTCCGCTTTTCTCAGAGCCCGGATACTCTTTCGGATCCGTTCTTCCTTTCCTGACTTCCCGCCCATCAGCGGCGCAAGCAGCAGCGGAAAGAAATCCTCTCTCCGGATGTTTTTCTTCTCTTTCGCAAGTTTCTCCAGAATCCGGTCCGCATCCGCGTCCTTCAGGCGGATCACCTTCACCCGGTAGGATTTCCTGTGTTTCCCCGCAATAATGCCTCCTTTCCTTTGCTTAGGCCGAATGGCCATAAAGGGACCCTTCAGGGTTTCTTCTGCATTGGCCGAATGGCCTAAAAGGACCCTTTCGGGTTCCAGCGGCACAGGAACTGTCTCCCCTGCGGCACAGAGTCCGCCTGAGGGCGGATTCATGCAATGGCAGACAGAAAACACAAACGTACTGCTGCGGGCGGGTATCGGTTTGAAATACCAATGGCGGCCTGCGTATCTTTTTACAGCACACTGCAGTAAAGTTCCTTTTTTCTATCATACCACAACAGACAGCAGAATGCTCTTATTTTTGCAAATTAATAGTATGTTTTTTTAAATGGATATTTGTCCGATTTGGACGAAGATCTTTACAGCTTTGCAGATAAAGATGTTTTGACCGGGCTGAATGGCCCTAAAAATAATAAGAAGGCAGATACCGAAAGGTACCTGTCTGATAATATACAGGAAAACCTGTAAAAAGCAGGGTGCGGCAGTTTCTGCACAAAACTGCTGTCTGTATAACAAGAATATACGATTCAGGGAGAAAAATCAACGGAAATTTGCTCCCTGAACCGTCTAAATCATACTTTCTTCCTCGTTATTCCGAATAATAAAGTTCCAGGTATTTTCTGAGTTCCTCTATACATGCTTCATAGCTGCCTTCATTGGTAAAAAACGGCTCCATCATTTCCTGAAACTTTAGATATACCGGGGACTCATTAACAATTACTCCCTTCTGATAAACTTCCTCAATCACCTGATAATCTTCCTCTGTCAGTCCCGCACGCACTTTGCCGTCCACTACTACCTCGGCCTTTACCCACTGGTCATGCAGCTGCTTCAAATATTCCTTATTTTTCTCCCGGTCCGCCACACCGTGTCCCCAGCCAGGCTTATTGTCCTCTTCCAGAATTGTCTCAATCAGATGCAATGCGCTTTCCTTATTGGTGCTGTCTGCCAGTACCGCCACATTCCAGTCGGTTATCATCCGGATATTTCCCATATCATCGTATCTCGGCACAAGAATATATTCTTCTCCTCCGCCCATCCGAAGGTATTCCTCCACATTATATCCGGCAAATGCGCATCCCAGATACTCCCCTTCTCCCCGATACATCTGTTCCAGTTCTGTTTCATAGTACTCTTCCGCTTCCCTGCTGATGAACTTTCCCTCCGGATATGCCTGCTTTTTACACAGGGCCATATCTCTTTTTAATAACTGGGAATCCAGGATTTCCAGATTCTTTTTTCCCTCGTAAATCCGGAAACCACGGCCGGAAAGCCATAGAGAATACGGTTCCGATCTCAGGAATGGAGAGCCCTCCGGATATCTTTCATAATATTTTTCCATTGCGTCATAAAGATCGGCAGAAGTATCCCATGCTTCCACATCCAAATTCAACATGTCTGCCATGCTTCTGTCTATCGCGAGTACTCCCGGCACGAGTCCTATGGGAAAGATATAACAGGCCTCTGTATTTTCATACAAATCAAAGGTTGCGGATAAATAGTGGTCCGCAGCCAGGGCATCAGATCTTCAAACATCCCCGCTTCCTGAATTTTATAGGTATCCTCAAATAATGCGGACGGTCTGATATAAATATCTGCTCCATCACCCGCCATGATTTCCGTCGCCGCAATCTCCTGGGATTCGCTCAGGTTTTCTGCCGAAAGTATCTCCAGTTCCACCTCCACATCCGGATATTTCGCCTGAAATTTTGACAGGGGAAGCTCCAGGTACGGCCGCTTATCATAATCCAGCACACAGATTTTCAGACTGTCGTTGGTCTACACCACTTCCCCGGACGTCTGATCAGCAAAACTGCAGCCTGATAACCCCATTCCCACAGCGATGCAAAAGCAAATCAGTCTCTTTTTCATTGACTCCCCACCTTCTCTCTATGCAATGACGCTATATTATACAAATCTCTTTTATTCCGAATAATAGATCTCCAGGTAATCACGAAATTTCTCTATACATGGCTCCATTTCGGACTTTCCCGTAAAATAAGGCTCCATACATTCCACAAAATGGGTACTCACATAAGGCTGTAAAACATACACGGTACCGTTCATGAATAGATTTTCCAGTTTTTCATATGTTTTTTCGGTCAACCCCGGGTAAGCCTGGCCCTCTATTAACACTTCATCCTTTATCCATTTTTCTTTCTGCT
>DVON01000202.1 GCA_018713585.1 Candidatus Pullilachnospira stercoravium
CTGCTCCAGACCCGCGGCGATTTTAAAGTTCGCAACGGCATGGCTTTTTTCTATGCCCGGTATTTCATCATTCAGAATTTTTTCCTGATACGGAATTACTGTCCCGGCAATCAGTTTCTGTTTTGCCGACCAGAAGGTATCCTTCACCGTTACTTTTTTCAAATTCAGTGTTCTTTCCATCAATGCTCCTTTCTTTGAGAAATATCAAAATATGGCTGCTGCCCCATTGGGCAGCGGAATCTCTCTCATAAAATCTCTTCATTTTTCATGGAGCGGTCACATTTTTTCCGATAAGCCAGCGGCGTGCAGCCCGCATAATCCCGGAACAGCTTTCCAAAATGGCTGGCGCTTCCCAGTCCGCAGGCATACCCGATCTCCGTCACCGGCTGTACCCCTTCCGCCAGCAGCCGGCAGGCCATCTGCAGGCGATAATTTCTCATGTATTCGGCGGGCGTCATGTGAAGGCATGTCCGGAAGGCCCGGTAACATTCCCTCTCGCTCATCCAGGCAGCCTGCGCCAGCTCTGCCACGGAAATCTTTTCCGCGTAATGCTCCTGTATATAAATCATCATTTCTTTTACCTGATCCGTATTTTCCCCGGCTGCTCCGCCTTCCATGGCAAATTCCGGACGGAAAATCTCCCAGATCCGCAGCCAGATCTCCGAAAGGACATTCCGGATCTTTATTTCGTATCCCCGTTCCTTCTCCTGCAATTTAAAGGCTTGCCGGATCATGCGGAGAAGTTCCCGGTGATCCGGATGCTCCGGAGAAAATACCAGAATCTCCGGGCGCAAAGCGGTGACAATGGGCTGCACATACTTCTGCCCGATTCTGTCTCCGGTTCCGCCAATGAGCCCCGGATCAAAGAGATGGAGAAGCTGGGTATTTTTCCGGCTGCGGGACTGGGGCGTTGTCATATGAAGGACATTGGAATTCACCATTCCGCCGGAACCTTCCGGAAAGTCCCGGATACCCTCCGGTGTTTCATAGCGGATTTCCCCGCTTTCCATATAGAACAGTTCCACGGCTTTATGCCAGTGCCACGGCACCATTTTCCCGCTGTAGTCGTCCAGCCTGGCCCGGGAAGAAAGATATGGGAAATCCGTATCCCGGTACGGGAGATGTTCTTCCCGGCTGCCTGTATAAAATTTCAGGTCATTTGTAATTCTCATGGAAGGTACCTCTTTATTTTTCAAGGCATTTCGGGTCAAGCAGAAAATCATAAATGTTTACAGTCAGAATACCATATTCATCATACTGCGCCGACACCATGTCTCTGGTAATGATGATTTTCCTGAAAGAATCATCAATCTTTCTGAATGGTCTGACCTCCTGAGTGCGCTTTGCTTCATCAGGCAATGTGTAAGCAGATTGAATATAGTATCTGGAAGAACCAAGATTACAAACAAAGTCAACTTCCAGCTGCTTACGTGTTACTTTCCCGTTCCGATCTTTTTCAGCGACAGGTACGACTCCTACGTCTACGCTGTAACCACGCATACGCAGTTCATTGTAGATCACATTTTCCATGGAGTGGGTCTGTTCAAACTGACGAAAGTTAATTCTTGCATTCCGAAGTCCAAGGTCAGAAAAATAATATTTTTTTGGGGTTTCAATATATGCCTTTCCCTTGATGTCATAGCGCTGCGCAGACTCAATCAGGAATGAATCTTCGAAATAATCCGGATACTTTTTAATGGTATTGGAGGTTATCAGTCCTTCAGGCAGCCGATCGGAACTACATATACTCCATCCTGCCTTTTGTACACGTAGTCTCCAACCCCAATTAGAACCATCAAAAAAGAGGGGGCTTTCATTTTGGTTATATCAATTTTGTTCTTTAATGTCTTAAGATTGTCTGCGCCTTCTTCTATCAGCTTATCTCCGCCAAGTTTCACTTCAATCAATCCATAAGACCCATTTCTCAAATGAACCACCGCATCACATTCCAATCCCGTTTTATCCCGAAAGTGATATACTTTCCCATTCAGTGCATCCGCAAATACCCTTAAATCTCTGATGCACATTGTTTCAAAGAACAAGCCAAATGTATTCAGGTCTCCAATCAGATCCTGGGGACCTAATCCCAGTGCGGCAACTGCAATGGAAGGATCCACAAAATAGCGGGTATTCGAAGTCCGTATTGCTGTTTTAGAGCGAAGATTCGGATTCCAGGCCTCCATTTCCTCAATTACAAATATTTTTTGTAATGCGTTGATATAAGAATATACCGTGTCTGTGTCAAGAGATTCCGCATCATTCGCCATAATGTCATCCTTAAGCAAGGTATTTGTTGCCTGTGAGCCCTGGTTTCTGGCATAAGAACGCATGAGGCGCTTTACCCGCTCCGGATTTCTTGTGATTCCATCCGCTCTGGAGATATCAGATTTTACAACCGCATCATAATAATCAAAGGCCTGTTCAAGCGCAACCTCTCCTTTCAGGTCGGTTGCCCTGGGCCAGCCACCGCGGCACACCAGAAAAGCCAATTGATTCAGGTCAAGCGAATTTTCGCCTTCGATCTGTTCCGGTGTCTCAAAAAGTGCTTTTAAACTCACCTCTCCAGTCGAGTCCAGAGATTCATATAAGCTCATCGGACGCATCAATATCCACGAGAAGCGTCCTGTTCCGGTATGATGAATATGCTCATGGGAAGCCGGAACTGCAGAGCCTGTTAAAATAAACTGTCCCATTTCATCCCTGTGATCGACCTCAAATCTGACGGCATCCCACAGCTTCGGCGCAATCTGCCATTCATCGATCAGCCGCGGGACTTTTCCCTTCAAAAGTCTCCCTGGACTAATTTCTGCCATTGTCAGATTTTGTTGTTCTTTTTCCGGGTCTGCCATATAAAGAATACTGCCGGCAATCTGCTCAGCCGTTGTTGTTTTTCCACACCATTTAGCCCCTTCAATCAAAACAGCACCTTTTCCAAGCAGCCGTTTTTCTAATATTTTGTCTGCAATTCTTGCTTTATATTTTCTCATTTAACTTGAGCCTCCTGCCACACAATACCTATTTATATTTTCTCCTGTTCACCCAAAAGTATACCTGTTTTTCGGCATTTTGGCAAATACATTTTCGGCATTTTGGCAGTTACTTTTTCGGCTATTTGGCTCTTTTATATTTCTTTCATCAATACACAGCGTCCATAGCAGATACTGAATCTGCTGCTTTTCATTTTAATTTTTTTAATGCTTCGCCAATATCCCCGTCAATGCAGACAGAGCGCTCCGCAATCTCCTTCGGTGCCGCCGCATCTCCGTAATTGATACACACATACGTTGCCTCCGGATTCTGATAGGTCATCTGCCAGAAGGGATACTTGATGATGCCGGGGGTGTTATATCCCACCGCCAGTTCCAGAAACAGCACCTTCCCTTTCTGATACCTGTACAGAAATTCCTGATACCGTCCGGCCGCCCGATGCCATCCCGCATCCTCCACAAAGGTGTCGTCCGCCCGCAGATTCATGCTCATGGGGCTGCCGCACCTGGGACAATGGGGTACCAGTTCTGTGGGAACGGACATTTTCGGCGTCACGCCCTCCGGCAGTATCAGCTCTCCTTTTTCTCCGATCACATACCCCTGCGCCTCCACCATCTTCCGGACAGTCTCTTCATTATCATAAGTATCCAAATGGCAGGGCCGGCTGCACTGGAAAAGCCCGTAATCTCCCTGGGTATAAAACAGCCGTTCCTTATCAAATCCCGCTTTCTGAAAACAGTGATCCACATTGGTGGTCAGCACAAAATACTCCCTGCCGGTCAGCAGCCGGTACAGCCGCTCATAAACCGGTTTCGGGGCGTCCATATAGCGGTTGATATAGATATACCGGCTCCAGTATGCCCAGTGTTCCTCCAGCGTATCATAGGGATAAAATCCCCCGGAGTACATATCGCTAAACGAATATTTCCCGGCAAAATCCCGGAAATACCGGTCAAACCGTTCCCCTGTATAAACAAAACCGGCGGAGGCAGAAAGTCCGGCTCCGGCTCCCACAATCACCGCGTCCGCTTCCCGGAGAGCTTCCTTCAGCCGCTCCACACCGGAAATTCCTTCCGTATCCGATTCTTTTCTGTGTAATGCTGCAAACATCAGCGCTCACCTCACTCCATAAAATCTCAAATTTCAGCCCGGCTTCTCTGCCGCCGGGCCTCCCTCCGGATTCTATTGTAACAAATAAGGTTTCAAAAGAAAAGTACGCACAAAACGGTTACCTGGTAACTTTTTGGTTACCGGGCAACCGTCCTGTTATCGGGCAGATTTTCATACAGATACTGCTCCGTCTTCTGTGTGTCAAACCGGGGAATGTAATTTTTCTCCATAAAACAGATTTCCCGCTGGCTGGCCGCATGAAAATTTCCGGCCGGAATTTTTCCCGTGACATCATACAGGCCCTGCTGAAACGCCAGCGCACAGTGTTCTTCCACCCGGTTGATCATGATCACCGATCCCCGGATCCCTCTGTGAAGAAATTTTGCCAGCCAGTAGCATCCGCCGTTCAGAAACAGCTTTTTCCAGCCGTCCACAGCAAAATACGCTTCCAAAAGCTCCAGGGTTCTCCTGTAATACTCCTCTCTGCGCCAGATTTTCTGCTTCTCCATGCCCCGCCGCCTTTCCCTGGGGCTGCCGGATCAGGAATTCTGCTCCTGCAGGCTCTTTTCCAGAAATTCGATCTCTCTTCTTATTTTCCGGCGAACGCCAAAATTATCCCTGTCATTTGTTTCCAGACGGTGCAGTCTGTCCTTCAGCACTCTGATTCTCTGTGAATAATCCATAACTCCTCATCCTTTCCGAAACCGCCGGAGGAGCCGCCCCTGCATCTTCCATGGAAATTCGTTGTCTTTCCTGCGGGCCGGATCTGCGATCCGCGCGGAGCGTTTTTATTTCACTGGAAATTGCCTTCCTGTAAAACAAAAAATGCGCCCGGTTATTGATTCAATAACCGGGCGCACCCGACATCTTCTCGACGACAGACCATTGCGATGATTCGTCCTCCGATGATTTCTCTGTCTTTGTAATTATGATTTGCCTGTTCCGGCCCGCCGAAAGGGCGGATATCTCCGAAACTGAGTGGTATTGTAAAATATTTTTCACTGAAAATCAAGTATTTACAGAAAAATTTATTTTCTTTTTATATTCCATACTGCATCCGCTCACAGCCTCTGTACGGCCTGTACCGGACAGTTCTCAAAACAGTTTCCACAGTGAAGACAGTGCTCCTGCGCGATCACATAAGAGGCTCCTTCCCGGATGCACCGCTGGGGACATCCCTGCAGGCAGGTGCCGCAGCCGATGCACGCTTCGCTGATCCGGTAGCCTTTGGGAGTAATTTTGCCCTTTCCCATCACATAGTTCCCGCGGAAAATGGGATTTACCCCCAGATGAAAATATTCCACGGCAGCGTCCCGTATCTCAAAAACCATTCCGATTTCCCTGGTATCGCCGGGATATACATTGGAAAGATACGGCTGCTCCGAAAAAATCGTATCGATCCACTGCCGCCGCCCCTCCTCCGGCACCGGCGCCGCTTTGGCGGACAGGCGGATCATTTCCTTGAATTTTGTGTAGCCCAGAATCTGTACCCGTCCATCCGCCAGAAGCTCCCGGCAGAAATCCTTTCCCCAGGCCGTGAAAAAGTAAATGGCGTCCAGCTCATAATGAATGGCGCTGATATTGCGCACCTGGGGATTTCCCTGGCCGTCCACGGTGGCAAAGGCCAGCACGCCCACATACTGCAGTTTTTTCAGACATGTCTGTAAATCCATGGTATTCTCCTGTAATGGTCAGCTTTTCGACTTACTTCTGCCACAGTTACCATTGCCAGCACACAGACTGCGGCCCCTGGCAGCTCCCGGAAGTCTTTCTCAGAACCGCAGGATTCTTCCCTCTTTCCGCCTCTTCGGCGTGGGATGCTCATCCTCCGGGCGGGGATATCCCAGCAGAAGCTGCATCACCGCATAATAATCCGGGCGGATGTTCCACTGCCGGAGAATTTCCTGTCCATAGGGATCGGAAAAGGCCGTCCAGCCCTGTCCGATGTAGCAGGATCCCACACCCAGAGAATCTGCCGCCAGCATCATGTTTTCCGCCGCCACAGCACAGTCCTCCGGGCCAAAAAGGAAATTCTTCGGGGCGAAAAGGGTGATCACTGTGGGCGCATCGTAAAATGCGTTGGTCAGTTTGGGATCGTCGGCAATGCTGGGCTGTTCTCTGGAAATACAATTTCCTCCCGAGGCCATACGGAAATGCGAGTTGGCCCGCTTGTTTTTCCCCAGTCTTTCATTGACCTGACGGTCCTGGCAGACGGCAAAGAGCACGCCCTGCCTGCCGCCGGCGCTGGGCGCATACAGTCCGGCCTCAAGAATCTGCTCCAGCGCATCCTCCGCCACCTGCCTCTGCTGAAATCTGCGGACTGCCCGGCGGTGCAGAATGGTTTTCATCACTTCATTCATGGACATCGATCTCCTTCCAGCACTGGGGATCCGCCGCATAGAAATTTCCGTCCCTTCCGCTGGCCACCGCGGGACAGCCCCGGCACCAGGCCAGCAGCTCGCAGCGGCTGCATTTCTCAAATTTCGTGTAATCCCGGTACTGCTCCATCTGGCAGACCCACACATCCGCCAGCCGGTCTGTGAAGACATTTCCCACCCGGCTGTTCTGAACCCGGCGACAGGCGTAGATATCGCCATTGGGAAGAATGGTCAGATGGCAGTTCCCGCAGTTGCAGCCGCCGTAGATCATCCCCTCCCGGGCATCCGTGGGAATCTGAAATGCCCCTGTTTCGTATTCGTACAGCGTCCAGAGATGATCTTTCTTGCTGAAATACGTCCGGCAGCCGGCAGCTTCATATTCTTTGAATTTCTTATCACAGTCTGCCAGCAGCTGCCGATAACGGAGGGGTTCAATTCCCACATCCTTCTCTTCGCTGGTGGGACAGTAACGGGCAAAGGCGAACACATCAGCCCCGGCCTCCACCACCGCGTCGATGATATCCGGCACCTGATCGATGTTGGTTCCGGATACCGTGGTCATGATCACGCTCCGGATACCCGCCCGCCGGATGCAGCCGATTTTCTCCAGGGTGATATCGAAACTGCCCGGTTTCCGGAACCAGTCGTGGGTTTCTCTCATGCCGTCCAGGGAAAGCTGATATTTCTGACATCCGTAATCCTTCAGGCGGCGGCAGACCTGGTCGCTGAGATGAAAGGGATTTCCCAGAATGGTAAAAGGAATCTCTTTTTCCTTCATCAGTTCCAGAAGCCGCCAGAAATCCGGGTGCAGGATGGGGTCTCCTCCGGTGATATAAAAATATGGCAGCCGGTCATACACCCGGCAGAAATCCAGACAGTTGTAAAAGGTGTCCTTCATCTGCTCCCAGGTCATGGAATCCAGCTTTTTGCAGTTATCTTCTGAAAATATATAGCAATGCTTACACCGCTGATCACAGTCATCGGTGATATGCCACTGAAAAGCAAAATACTGTTTCATACACTTTTTCCTCACTTGATCCGTTCTGGTTGACAGGAATAATTTTTCCATTCTGCTCTGACAGGGAGGTTTTGGAACTTTGTGTTTTTTGCCAAAACCGGACAGCTGACAGCTTCCGGCGGGATCCCGCCGGAAGCTGCCGCCAGACAGAGATTTATTTATCCCCTGCGCCGCAGGCTGTTCCGCATGCCGCGGGTTTCTCCTCCGGTTTGTCTGCTGCTCCGCAGGCCGTTCCGCATGCTGCAGGTTTCTCCTCCGGCTTGTCCGCTGCTCCGCAGGCTGTCCCGCATGCTGCGGGTTTCTCCTCCGGCTTGTCCGCTGCTCCGCAGGCTGTCCCGCACGCTGCGGCGGCTGCCTGCTCCTGTTTTTTGTTCCATCCAAACAGATTTGAAAGTGCCATAGTGATTACCTCCTAGATGATTGTCAGGTCTTTTCCTGCCTGCAGGATTATTGTAGTATACCGGCTGCGGGAAAAAAGTACGCACAAATCTATTACTTAGTTACTAAAAAGTTACCTGTTACCGTGGGCTCCCGGGGCTGCGGACATCATGGTACAGAAAAGTTCCGCCTGTGTGCGGGTATTTTCAGCAGCGAAACCGGAAGGCTAAACGGTTGCGGTTGGCTGCGGCTGATAATTAAGAATTGTAAAATGTACGGAAGAAAAACTTCGTGGATTACTTTCAGTTATCAAAAAGGGATTGGTCGGCAGAAGTTTATACTACTTATGAATACGACTGAATCTTAAAAATCACAATTTCTTTTCTTCTGCTGCAGAATTTCGGCCTGCTCTGCGGGGAAAATTGCAATTTTTACACCTCTGCCGTAGAAATTCCTCTTTCTCTACGGCGGAAAATTGCATTTTCTTCACCTCTGCCGTAGAAATTTCTCTTTCTCTACGGCGGAAAATTGCATTTTCTTCACTTCTGCCGTAGAAATTCCTCCTGCACTACGGGGGAAAACTACAATTTCTACACCTCTGCCGTAGAAATTCCTCTTTCCCTACGGCGGAAAATTGCATTTTCTTCACTTCTGCCGTAGAAGTTCCTCCTGTACTACGGGGGAAATTCGCATTTTCTATGACTCCGCCGTAAAATCTAGCCTTTTTCTACGGCTGGATTTGCGGGAACCCATCTTTCCCCCGCAAGAACTATATTTTCTGTTTTCACACGAGGATGTCTTTTACCGGCAATTTGGCTGAGTGCTTACAGCTGCAGCTGCCTCTTTGATTCTTTCGTTTTCCGTTAATTCTTTTCAAATGCTGCACTATAATCAGAATATAACATTCAAAAATGATATAGGGGTATCCCTCACGCGAGGTGAAGACAATGCTTACAAAAGAAGAACTGCCCGCCTGTCCGGTGGCGACCACCGTTCAGCTGATCGGGAGTAAATGGAAACTGCTGATTCTGAGAAATCTGCGGATGCGCCCCTGGCGCTTCAACGAACTGCGGAGAGATCTGGAAGGCGTCAGTCAGAAGGTACTGACAGACAGTCTGCGGGCCATGGAGGATGACGGGATTATCACCCGCACCGTGTATCCGGAAGTGCCGCCGCGGGTGGAGTATGCCCTGTCGCCCCTGGGGGAATCCATGGGGCCGATCCTGGACGCCATGGCGAAATGGGGAGAAGAATATAAGAAACAGCTTCCTTGAAGCCATAAACAACACGAAAGGACATCCTGCCTCATGGCCACACTTCTTTTAATCGTAATCTATGCGGCATTTATCGGCCTGGGAATTCCGGACTCTCTTTTCGGAGCAGCGTGGCCCGCGGTTTACGCGGAATTTGATCTGCCGATTTCTGCTGCGAATTTTGTAACCATGATCATCCCCTGCGGGACGATCATTTCCAGCATGCTCAGTTCCCGGCTGATCGTCCGGTTCGGCACCAATAAGCTCACAGCTTTCAGCACGCTCCTTACAGCGCTGGCTCTGCTGGGCTTTTCCTTTTCCGGAAATCTTCTGTTTTTCTGCCTCTTTGCCATTCCGCTGGGGCTGGGCGCGGGGGCAGTGGATACGGCGCTGAACAGTTATGTGGCGCTGCACTACTCTGCCTCCTGCATGAGCTTTCTGCACTGTTTTTATGGCATCGGTGTATCTCTGAGCCCTTATATTTTATCCATGGTTATTGACAGCCCTGCCGGATGGCGGGGAGGCTACCGGATTGCCTTCGGCATCCAGCTGTCCATCGCGCTGCTGCTTTTCTGTACGCTTCCACTCTGGAAAAAAGCTCACGGCAGGGAGGAAGCGGATACCGGGCAGGCAGCAACGGTGTTGTCTTTGAGGGAGATCGCCCGGATTCCGGGTGTGAAAGAGATGTGGTGCCTGTTTATCACTTCCTGCGGAATTGAATATACCTGTGGAAACTGGGGCAGCACCTTCCTGGTGGAGGCCCGTCAGATGACGGCGGATCAGGCTGCCGGGGTCGTGGTATTTTACTATGTGGGAATGGCTCTGGGGCGGCTGATTTCCGGACTTCTCGCCTCACGCTTCCACAGCTGGAAAATCATCCGGATGGGGCAGCTGGTGCTGGGCGCCGCTCTGATCGTCCTTCTGCTCCCCGGATCCCCCTACGCTTCCGCCGCCGGACTGTTTCTTGTGGGACTGGGAAATGGCCCTCTCTTCCCAAATTTCAATTATCTGACGCCGGAAAATTTCGGGGCAAAGGTGTCTCAGTCGGTGATGGGAACCCAGATGGCCGTCTCCTATGTGGGGATCATGCTGGTTCCGGCACTGTTCGGCGCTCTGGGACAGTGGGTCGGCGTAAAGATTTTCCCGGCTTATCTTCTGGTATTTTATGTGGTAATGCTGGTGATGACGGGAAAAGTGAAAAAAGCACGGTAAAGCAGGAAACAATCCTCCCTACTTCAGTCTGTTTCCCAAATGATACGCCTGCTGCGGATATTCCGAGTGCCTGGTCATGGGCGGGGTTCCGCTTCGGCAGGAGAAGCGTAAGATTGTTTTCCGAACGTCCCGTTTTTTAAATATAATTTCCACATACCAATATTTCTTCCCTATCACTCCACCTGTATCGCGTTGGGATAGATTTCTTTCAGACGTTCATCGTCATACACCTCGTCCATAACCTTCTGCCATGTCTGTTCTGCCGGCATGCCCTGCGCCCTCTGATCGCTTCGCAGCAGCGCCATACAGGATACAAGAATATTGCAGCAGAAAAATACGATCATCAACCAGGACAGTATTTTCCCTGCTTTCATGGGAATTTTTTCTATCCAGGAGGATATCACCGGATACAGTCCTTTGATCCACACAACCGCCGCGATTCCCCAGAAAAAGCAGTACAGCAGATTGACCCGTCCGCCCAGGTTAAAAGGGATTTTGCTGTAATCCCAGAAAACCTTTCCAAACAGAAGCTCCAGCACAACACTGCATATGTATTCATAGGCGCCGCCCAGGCAGGTGCCCGCGATGAAAACGAAACGGTCTGAACGATCCCTATATTTGTGCAGCAGAAGCGTGGCCGCCGCTATGGCAATTCCCCAGACAAGACTGAAGGGACCCCAGACCACGCTGCTGCGGCTCATCCATACCCCCGCCGTCACCCGGCAGAAAATGGTCTCCACGAGGTCTCCCAGAAACGCGCCGATAACAAACAGCCAGAGAATCTTGTAAAAGCTGCACCCCCAGGCAAACACATGGGCTTTTGCCCGCGCAGCCTCTGCCGCCGCTTTTTCCCGGGCAGCAGGATAAGCTTTCTGCAGCCTGCGGTCCACCAGGCCGTAAATCCGCCGCCCAATCTTTGAGGAAATTCCTGTCAGCCAGGAATCCACTCCTTCCCACTGTTCGATCCGTTTGCTTCTTCCGGCCAGAATACACAAAGACGCCGCGATATCGGCAATGAGAATACCGGTCAGGGCCCAGACAATTCCCTTTCCCAGTATTCCCGGGATCCGGCCGAACACGCCCGCCAGAAACGGATTTCCCCATCTTGTCACGATCACGCAGAGGACGCCCCACAGAAGCGACATGGGAAGGCAGATATATCCGTCCAGGTTTCCCTTTACCTTTGAGTAATCCCACCATCTTTCGTGGTAAAATTTTTCAATCCAGTGGCCCGCCGCCCACTCGATTACGGTGGACAGGATCATGCCTCCGAAAAACAGCCAGAAGCCATGCAGCTCTCCACAGAATATGGTCACTGCTGCCGCAGTGAAGCCATAGATCACGCAGAACGGCGCATTGACCAGTCCGCGGTTGACAAAACGCTTCTGCTGAAACGCCGCTGATACCGTTTCAGCGATCCAGCCTGCGAAACTGTAAATGAAAAACAGCCAGAGTATCTCATATCCCGAATATGTCATTGCGTAGGTTCTCCCTGTTGATGATATTTCTCCCTGAAACAGCCAGGCAAAGATATCTATAATATAATACAACAGCGGCCATATTTACAACAGACAGTTTGCTGACTTTGTCAGGAATTTCGTGACCGTTCATCCTTCCGGCTTCATTATCACGAAAGCAGCGGAAGGCTGCCACCTTCCTGATCGTTCCTTCGTCAACGGCTGTTTTCGCAAAGGGAAGCCGAAGGGCCGCCCTTACTCCTGTGTAATTTCATATGTCTGATTCCGGAAGTCTGCCAGAACAGAAGTTCCGTCCGCAAAAGTCGTTTTCTGTATCTGCGGATCTCCGCCCACAAATTCATGACGTACCATTTCACGTTTTGCGACCTTTTCGTGGAGGTCCGCCACAACTTTTGATCTGCGAATGCTTTCCTCTGATTCCATTTCCACACCGCCCTGAAAAGCCCCATCGATATTGGGATAAGCTGCATCTCTCTCAAGATAAGGAGCTCCGCCGTTCAACAGTGCATAAAGCATATAATCCTCCTCTTCACTTACTTTCTCCATCATCCAGGGCTGAATCACACAGTCGTGATAGACAAGGTTATACAGCGGCACCGGAATGGCCTGTTTCGGTGTTCCCGGAACACGCATCATAAAATCATAAGGAGCATAATGACAGAATACCTGGCTTTCCACAGCCCAGTCATTTACTTCTTCAGAACTTGGCAAAATGCCATTTTTCAGAAGATATTCAAAGCAGCGTCCACGGTATTCGTAACAGTCTCTTCTCGTCATACGATGCAAGGGGTTTGCACATTCGTCCCCTTCATTACAGGTAAAAACATCCAGATACGCACAGTCCAGTTTAATTCCATGTTTTGAAAGCTCCTCAAAATTTCTCTTTACATAGTAAGGGGCCTGCGTGGCACAAAGATAGGCCTGTGGGCCTCCTGCCCATCTCTGATGTTGTGGAATGGTTCCATCCGGAAGCTGGCATGCAAAATTTTCATCAAAACTTGGGGCCGACAGATAATAGTCTCTGTACTGATCATGTATGCCAAACAGGTATCCACACTCGTGTATGGTGTCTGCCAGAGATTTCATACCTTCCCAGCCTCCTGCCGCTTCACACGCCGGGCCGAAATCGGGATGGCGGTTATCATACCCGGGCTCTGCCCAGCCATCCAGATGAAGGTACAATTTCTCCACACCCATATCATGAAACTTCCTGATTTCCTCCTCTCTTTGGGCAAATGTTGTTAAATGATTGTTTTTCTCCGGATCCTCCGGGTCATAGAAATCAGAATCAGGCTGCACAAAGGTTTTAATTCCTTTGTGTAAGAAAGCGCAGCCGATCAGGTCGTTGACAGATGGATTTTTTACGGCTTTTTCTTCCAGAGTTCGAAGTCTTCCCTGTTCATTCACATAATCTCTGTATGCTTTGCATATATCGTTATAGTCACAGTTATTCAAAAACGTATATTTCACAATCCGCCGGTAATCCATCCTGCCCAGGCTGGGTTCAAAACGCATAGACACCCTGGTATAAGGCCCTCCTGCCGGATGCTCCGCCTGATATCCTGCATTCCAGGGCGTCACGCATACGGCAAGATATCCTTCTTTGCCTCTCACTTGAGCAAACCAGGGCATATATGCCCCTGCTGTTCCAAAAAGTCCCTCAAAAGAAGGCGGATCCAGTTCCACTTCCCATGTATTCGGAATAAGCATCCCCTGCTGATGAGTCAACAGTGTATACCAGTCATCTCTCTTTTCCCCGAATTCCATAGGAGCAGGCCAGAAAACTTTTTTCACATCAAGGTCTTCTTCCTGTATGGGAATCCACTCACAATACACATCGCCTGTCGCGCCTTCTACCCATACAATTGTCTGGAATTTGTATGGAACGATTTTTCCCTCTTTCTTAAAGCCAGAGTATGTACTCAATATTCCCTCTCCAACTCCTGAGCGAAAGGGCTCGTGACTGATTTCCAGGGCGTCACGGAAATAGAGCTTTTCGTTTCCACATTCCATATAGGGAGCGTAATCTGCCTCCCAGGTCCATACAGCCTGGCCCTCTTTCTTAAAAGAAAACGCCAATGTCTTCTCGTCAAACTGAATCTCCATTCCATTCTTTTTGATTTTATTCATGCTCATCTTCTTCCCTCCCACATTATGAATTCACCTGAAACTTTTCAAATTCTTCTACTTAAGAAGTTTACTTCAATTAATACACATAACCCGAACTTCTCGTCTTCTTTCTATAAGGTTGCTATCACCAATTTACAGAATCACTGCTCACCTATTCAAAGTGCCATTTAAAAATACCTTTTGGCACTTTAAATGGCACTTAAAAATATACAACTTTATATCAAGAATAAGTTTATTCCCCTGACTCTTCTTGTCCTTCTGCGTCCTCTGAATCCCTCTTTTCTGTCTCTAGCAGTGTCAACAGCCAATCATACAGTTCCTGAGTCTCTTCCAGAGCTTTCTTTACATGGTATTCTTCAATGAACAATTCCTGTGGATACCGAATCTTTACTCCGTATGGCGTCAGATCATCACACATTTCAAGATATTTTTCATCCACTT